>NZ_JBEYYC010000003.1:0-328604 GCF_040645355.1 Streptomyces sp. NPDC046805
GGGATCCGTGGTCTGCCCTCGACCAGTTTCGGACCCGGCCCTGGCAGCAACGGCTCAATGAGCGACCACAGTTCGTCCGAAACGATCCACGGCCGAGACTCCCTCTTCCCCACAACAAGACCAACGAGCAATCAGGCCGACAGTCACATGATCGACAGCTTCTGTTAGGACCTCTTAGCGGTACATCAACTCCCGTGAATTCCCTAGGAGTTGCTCCCCGAGCGCAGCAGCAGCGGCCCCTGCCCGTCCCGTGCCGCGAACTCCGCGACCGCCGTGTAGGCGTCCAGGCCGCCCCGTGTGCGCTCCCGCGGCGTCTCGCAGGTGGCGGGCTCGTCGTCGGTGCCGGCCGTGCAGCGCATGCGCACGGTACGGCCGCCGGGCCCCATGAGGCTCAGCACGGAATCCAGCGCCCCACCGGTGGCATTGCGGTAGTAGGTGCGCGCCCAGGTGTCCTCCCCCTGCGTCATGACGCAGGTCTGCGCCTCGATGCCGTCGGGTGAGGAGAGTTCGGGACCGCAGCGGACGGCGGTGGAGAGACCCAGGCCGAGCAGGCGCGGGGTGGCGGTGGCCGAGGGCGACGCGTCCTTCTCGTCCTTCTGCGGGTCGCCGTCCGAGCCGTTGTACGAGGAGCCGTACGGCGAACCGTGTGCCGCGTCCTGCGCGGAACCACGTACGGACGACCGTCCCGCGTCGCCCACCGGCCCCGCGGACGCCACGGCCAGTGGCAGCGCGAGCGCGCCGGCCGCGACGCTCGCGAGGGCGAGCAGACGAAGGTTCATGAAAGGGAAGATAACGACCGATGACGTGCGTCAGGTTCCGCGCGCGCCCGACACCCCTACAACTCGGGCGCGCTCACACCCGTACGAGTGAGGGCGTCGACCACGGCGTCCACCACCGCCTCGACGTCGGGCACCCAGGGCGACGCCGAGCCGGGCAGCGGCGCGCGCTCCCAGCGGATGGCGCCCTGGCCGGTCTCGGACGGCGGCAGGGCGAGATAGCCGCCCTCGCCGTGGAAGCGCAGGGAGCCGGGCACGAAGTCCTTGGCGTAGAGCAGCTCGCCCAACTGCTCCATGGAGTACGGCTTCACGAGGATCGCCCAGCGTGTGGGCGAGGCGACCACCGGGCCGAGGCGCATGCCGCGGCGGTCGAGCGCGCCGAGGGCGCGGGCGGCCGCGAGGGCCGGCAGGCTGACCGCACAGGGGGCGTTGCCCCCGGTGGCCAGGACGATCGGAGCTCCGGGCCGGTTGGTCCACCACCAGCGCACCATGCGCGCGTCGGTCGTGGCCGCGAGGAGGCCGGGATCGAAGGGATGTGCGCCGGGGGCGGCGCACTCCGGGTCGGGGCAGGCACAGCGGGCCCGCCCCTGCGGGTCCGGGGCCACACCCGGCAGGACCGGCCACCGCCATTCCGTGGCGAAGGTCAGGGCCGCGCTGATCAAGTCAGGCCTCCCGTCGTCCCGCTCGTCATTTCGCCTGGACAGGAGCCTGCGTCGCCTTCCGAGGATCTCGCGCATGAGCGCTCGTTCCTTTCCGTTGCACCGCTGGCAACACCGTGGACCACATCACACCATGCGTCGATCACTTCACTGTGCGTACCTGTTGGCGCGTCACACCCCTGCTTCGAGCAAGGGGATCCCCAAGGGGTCGAGCGTTGACCGTGTCCGCGGCCCTACTGCGTCTATCAAAAGCACGGCCGCGGCGCGGGGGTGGCGAAGTCTGGCGTTTTGCCGTCGCGCGTATTTCTCTCCGCCTCCGCCACGGGAGGATGGGGCACGGTCGTCGGTGGTTAAGACGCCCGGGTCCGTCACCAGGTTCCGGGCGGTCCCCCAACCACCCCTGGCCTTCTCCGAGTACGTACCCATCACGACCGCTGTGACGCTCCGTGGAGCAAGGCCAGTCGACCGCAATGAACCGATACCCGAGGCAGTTTCAAGCCAACTTTGACGATGCGCAAGGGGTCCGGAAGAAACAACGGCGGCAACCCACAAGAGGCCCATGGACACCAGGAATCCCAGCAGGACAATGCTGGACATCCCCTCACGAGTGCGTGTACATGTGGAGACACTGCTAGCGGCGCAGAATGACATGGGGGTTTGCGATGCTTTTCAGCAATACGCACCGGTCTGAAAGCCGGACGCCATGAACGCCCCTCACCCTCCGAAAGTGGCTGGAATCGATTCCACGGTCCCCACTCCCGCACACACTGCCCCACCTGCACCGGCGGTCCCGGGCGCCGCTCCCGTCCCCGCCCCCAACGGCCCCGCACCGGCCGCCCTTCTCCAGGACCGGCTGGCCGGCTGGGTCTCGGATCTGACGACCCTGCACGAACTCACGGAACGCCTGAGCCGTACCCACACGCTCGAGGCCGCACTCCCGGAACTCCTGCGCGCCGGAGCCGCCCTCGTGGGCGCCCGGCGCGGTTTCGTCGTGCTGGAGCCCGACGACGGACTCGGCCCGTGCACCACGATCGGCCTGGGCCTCGCCCGGTCCGATCTCGGTCACATGGAGACGGTGCCGCGCGGCGCCCTGCCCTACGGCAAACTCCTCGACACGACCGCCGGACTCCCCGGCGGCGACAGCGAGATCGTCCACCCCGACCTGTTCGCCGAGGGCGGACTCGACCCGCGTCACCGCGAGGTCGCCGCCCGTCTCGGCTACGCCGCCAGCTACGCCCGCCCCCTGTCCACCGACGCCGCAGGCCGACTGGGCGCGGCCGTATGGCTCTACGACGAGCCCGCCGAGCCGCACGAGCGCCAGCGCCACCTCGTCGGCCTGTACGTCCGCTACGCCACCGAGCACCTGGCAGGGCTGGTCGAACTCGAGCGCACGCGCGCGTGCATGAGAACCATCTCCGAGGAACTGCTTCCCTCCCGGCTGCCCCGCGTGACGGGCGTCGAGCTCGCCGCGCGCCACCGCACCGGCCCGCGCGGCGGCGGCGACTGGTACGACGCGCTGCCGCTGCCCGAGGCCACGCTCGGCCTCGCGGTCGGCTCGGTCACCGGCTCCGGACCCAGCGCCGTGGCCGCCATGGGACGGCTGCGCGCGTCCCTGCGGGCGTACGCCGTCATGGAGGGCGAGGACCCGGTCGCCGTCCTGTCCGACCTGGAACTGCTGCTGCGCCTCACCGAGCCCGCCCGCTCCGCCACCGCCCTCTTCGCGTACTGCGAGCCGACGCTGCGCAAGATCACGCTGGCCGGCGCCGGGCACAGCCCGCCGCTGCTGATCGGCGAACGGCGCACGGAGTTCGCGGAGACCTCCGTGTCCGCGCCCCTCGGCATGCTCGCCTGCTGGGAGGCTCCGAGCGTGGAGTTCCAGGCAGAGCCAGGAGAGACGGTTCTGCTCTACACCGACGGGCTGCTGCACCGCACCGGCGACCCCACCGACCGCGCCTTCGCCCGGCTGCACGCGGCGGCGGCCGGTGTGCCGCGCGTGCTGCGCCGCGACCCCGGGGCCGTCGCCGACCACGTCCTGCGGACGGTGCTGCCGGACGGTCTGGACACGGCGGACAACGAGGAGGACGTGGTGCTGCTGGCGGCCCGCTTCGACTGAGCGGCGTGACCGGCCTCACCGGGGCGACCGGCCCGACCGGCCTGATCTGTCGGTCAAAAACGCAGCTCAGCGCCCGGTCCGCGGAATATGCACCTTCCGGCCCTGGGGTCCCTTTCGGTGCGAACGTACGATGGACGGGATTCAGTGCCGTGCCGAGGAGGATGACCGTGGCCGACGAGGTCAACGAAGCCGTGTCCGATCTCGCTGCCGATGCAGCGGGCCAGGAAGCCGAGTCCGAGAAGCCGATCAAGCAGCGCAAGAACGGCCTGTACCCGGGCGTTTCCGACGAGCTCGCCGAGAACATGAAGTCCGGCTGGGCCGACACCGAGCTGCGTGACCTGAAGCCCGTCGAGCAGGCCGAGCAGACCGCGCGCCGCCGTGCCGCGCTGTCCGCCCGCTTCCCGGGCGAGCGCCTCGTGATTCCGGCGGGCAACCTGAAGACCCGCTCGAACGACACCGAGTACAACTTCCGGGCCGCGACCGAGTACGCGTACCTCACCGGCAACCAGAGCGAGGACGGTGTCCTCGTCCTGGAGCCGACCGTCGACGGCCACGAGGCGACGCTCTACCTGCTGCCGCGCTCCGACCGCGAGAACGGCGAGTTCTGGCTCTCCGGCACGGGCGAGCTGTGGGTCGGCCGCCGTCACTCGCTCACCGAGTCCGAGGCGCTGTACGGCGTCCCGGCCGCCGACGTGCGCGAGCTCGCCGACAAGCTGCGCGAGGCCACCGGCCCGGTCCGCGTCGTGCGCGGCCACGACGCCGGCATCGAGGCGGCCCTGACCGACAAGGTCACCGCCGAGCGCGACGAGGAGCTGCGCGTCTTCCTCTCCGAGGCCCGGCTGGTCAAGGACGAGTTCGAGATCGGTGAGCTGCAGAAGGCCGTCGACTCCACCGTGCGCGGCTTCGAGGACGTCGTGAAGGTCCTCGACAAGGCCGAGGCGACCTCCGAGCGCTACATCGAGGGCACCTTCTTCCTCCGCGCGCGCGTGGAGGGCAACGACATCGGTTACGGCTCCATCTGCGCGTCCGGCGCACACGCCTGCACGCTGCACTGGGTGCGCAACGACGGCCCGGTCCGCTCCGGCGACCTGCTCCTGCTGGACGCGGGCGTCGAGACGCACACCCTCTACACCGCGGACGTCACGCGCACGCTGCCGGTCGACGGCACGTACAGCGAGATCCAGAAGAAGATCTACGACGCCGTGTACGAGGCCCAGGAGGCCGGTATCGCGGCCGTGAAGCCGGGCGCCGGCTTCCGCGACTTCCACGACGCCGCCCAGCGCGTGCTCGCCGAGAAGCTCGTCGAGTGGGGTCTGGTCGAGGGCCCGGTCGAGCGCGTCCTGGAGCTCGGCCTGCAGCGCCGCTGGACGCTGCACGGCACCGGCCACATGCTCGGCATGGACGTCCACGACTGCGCGGCCGCGCGCACCGAGACGTACGTGAACGGCACGCTGGAGCCGGGCATGTGTCTGACCGTCGAGCCGGGCCTGTACTTCCAGGCCGACGACCTGACGGTCCCCGAGGAGTTCCGCGGCATCGGCGTCCGCATCGAGGACGACATCCTCGTCACCGAGGACGGCAACAAGAACCTGTCGGCGGGGCTGCCGCGCCGCTCCGACGAGGTCGAGGCCTGGATGGCCGCCCTGAAGGGCTGACGTCCGCCGCTGCCGGGGTACGGGGCGGGACGGTCACGCGGTGAGCAGGGAAGGGTCCTTCGTCCACTTGAGGATCTTGTCGAAGCTCACCACCGTCCCGCCGCGCCCCGGCTTGCCGCCGATGTGGACGTGATCGGCGAGTTCCCGGATCAGGCACAGCCCGCGACCGTGCTCGGCGTCCGCGCGCGCGGGCCGGGCGCCCGGGCCGGGCACGAACCCGGGGCCGGAATCGGCCACTTCGATACGGCACCTCTCCCCGTCGAGGTAGGCGGTGACGCGGTACGCCTCCGCGGAACCGTTGCATGGGGTGCCGCCGCCGTGCTCCACGGCGTTCGCGCAGGCCTCGCTGAGGGCGACGGAGAGGTCGTACGAGATGTCGGGGTCCACCCCCGCGGTCTCCATCGTGCCGATCAGCAGCCGCCGGGCGAGCGGAACGCTCGCGGCATCGCGGCGCAGATGGAGTGACCACCAGATGCTCATGCTCCAGCCTCCTGGCCGCGGCTCGACATACCGTTACGTATTGCCGCCCGTACCGGGGTGTAAGCACACTCTCGGCGTGACGCCGCCCATATGGGGGATGTGCCCTCGCGGGAATCGGTGTATGGAAGCCTCCGGATCCGGAGTTGACGTGAAGATCCGGCGCTCGGGGCACTGAAGATCCGACGTATGGGGCACTTTCGGACCTGCCGCACGGAACGCATCCCTCCGGTGCGATGATGAGGCCGCCATGTCTGCCCTCCACCCGAGCACGGCGCGCTCCGGCGTCGAACTCCGGATCCTGCGGGCCGCGGTGTTCGCCGCGGTCTGCGTCGTGCTGGCCGCCGCCGGGCACACACTGGCCTCCTGTGCCGGCGTTCCGCCGTGGACGCTGGGCGCGGGATTCCTGGGCTCCTTCGTGCTCGTGGCGCCGCTCGCCGGGCGGACGCGCTCGCTGCCGGGGATCGTGGCGGTGCTCGCACTCGGCCAGACCGTGCTGCACACGCTGTTCGGACTCGGTCAGAGCGGTACGGCGGCGCTGCCGTTCGGCGATGTGGCGATGCGCATGCCCATGGGTATGCCGATGGGATCCCCGGGTGCCACCGGGGCGATGACGTCCATGGCCTCCATGGAAGGCATGGCGTCCATGGGAGGCGCGGCCTCCACGGGTGGGGCGCATGACGCCGCCCTCGTCGAACAGGCCGCTCGGTTCGTGTGTGGCACGGGCATGGGGGCGATCACGCCGGCCCACGCCTACCGGATCCTCTCGGACGCCCACATCGTCGGCGGGCCGGGCATGGGCGCCATGTCCCACGCGGGGGACGCCACGGGCTCCTCGGCGTCGCTGCTGCCGACCCTGCCGATGCTGCTCGGCCACCTCCTGGCGGCAATTGCCGTCGGCTGGCTGCTGCGCCGCGGGGATCTGGCGGTGCTGCGCCTGATCGAGCTGTCGGCGCACGGAGTGGCCGAGGGGGCGTGCGTACGGTCCCTGCGCTGGGCGCTCGCGCTCGTACGCGCCCTGTACGCCGGGCTCCCGGCCGAGCCGAGGCCGGCCCCGCGCCGACGCCGTACCGCTCAGGACGATCCGCCCGCCCCGCACACCACCGCACTCCAGCACACGGTGATCCGGCGCGGCCCACCCGCGCGCGCCCTCGCCCTCGCCGCCTGACGCGACGCGACCACCACTCCACCTGGACCGGGACGGACCCCGGACCGGAACGGAAGGGGCCGGCCGCCGTCGTGCGGCACGCGCGCGTGCGCATCGCGCGCCCTTCCCCTCACCGGAACGATCACCGGAACTCACCCGGAGTGGAGTGCACTCAGCCATGAAGGCTTCTCGTATCGCCGTCGCCGCCGCCTTTGCGGGCTCGGCCGTCCTCGCCCTGTCCGCCCCCGCCTTCGCGCACGTCGGCGTGCAGCCCGAGGGCCCGGCCGCCAAGGGCGGCTACGCGGTCATCGACTTCAAGGTCCCCAACGAGCGCGACGACGCCTCGACCACCAAGGTGGAGGTCAACCTCCCCGCCGACCACCCGCTGGCCTCGGTGATGCCGCAGCCCGTCGCCGGCTGGAGCGTGAAGGTCACCAAGTCCAAGCTGGACAAGCCGCTCACGATGGAGGGCGAGAAGGTCACCGAGGCCGTCACCAAGGTCACCTGGACCGCCGACGGCAAGGGCATCGAGCCCGGCTACTTCCAGAAGTTCCCGCTGTCCGTCGGAGCGCTGCCCGAGAACACCGACCGGCTCGTCTTCAAGGCGCTCCAGACGTACTCCGACAAGCAGGTCGTGCGCTGGATCGAGGTGCCGCAGGCCGGCCAGGCCGAGCCCGAGAACCCGGCCCCGGTGCTCGAACTGTCCGCCGCCTCGACCGACGACCACGGCAACGGCTCCTCGGGCGCCGAGAACGCCTCCGGGACGGCCGGTACGTCCGGCAAGGCCGCGAAGTCCGGGACCGCGGCCGCCGGCTCCTCCGGCACCGACACCACCGCGCGCGTGCTCGGCGTGGTGGGCATCGTCGTCGGCGTGGCGGGGCTCGCCTTCGGCATCGTCGCCGGGCGCCGGCGGTCCCACGCCTGAGTCTCGTCCGCCCCATGGCGCGCGCCGGGGTCGTGCGACTCTTGGCTACGACCCGGCGCGTGCCGGAGCTTTCATGTCTGGACATTTTTCTATGCACAAGACGACGTTCGTTTCCCGGCACAAGAGGACCTTCGCCGCCGCCGCGCTGCTCGCCGCGGCCGCCCTGAGCCTCTCCGCCTGCGGCAGCGGTGACGACGGCAAGTCGCCCGTCTCCGTGGTCTCCGAGGAGTCCGGCCAGGACAAGGCCGCGACCGTCCTCGACCAGCCCTTCGAGAAGCCGGACCTGGTCCTGACCGACACGCACGGCAAGAAGTACGACCTGCGCAAGGAGACCAAGGGTCTGCCGACGCTGATCTACTTCGGCTACACGCACTGCCCCGACATCTGCCCCACGACGATGAGCAACATCGCCGTCGCCAAGAAGGCGCTGCCCAAGGCCGAGCAGGACAAGCTGCGGGTCGTGTTCGTCACCACGGACCCCGGCCGCGACACCCCGGCCGAGCTCGGCAAGTGGCTCAAGGGCATCGACCCCCACTTCGTCGGCCTCACCGGCGACTTCGCCACCATCCAGGCCGGCGCCCGCTCCCTCGGCATCTCCATCGAGCCGGCGAAGAAGGACAAGGACGGCAAGATCGCGTCCGTCCACGGCACCCAGGTCTTCGCCTTCTCCCCGAAGACCGACAAGGGCTACCTCCTCTACGGCGAGGACGCCACGGTCGACGACTACACCAAGGACCTCCCCAAGATCGCCGAGGGAGCGACCCCGTGAGGCGTCCCGGCACCTCCCTGAAGCGTCTCGCCGCGCCCGCCGCGCTCCTCACCGGCGCCCTCGCCCTCGCGGGCTGCGGCGGCTCGGCGGGCTCGGATGACTCCGGCGGTTCCCGGGCCGAACTCTCCGTCAGCTCCTCCTACATGCCTCAGCCCGTCTCGCCCGACATGGCCGCCGGCTTCCTGACCGTCGTGAACAAGGGCGGCACCGCGGACAAGCTGACCTCGGTCACCAGTACGGCCTCGGGCGACGTCACCATGCACAGCACCATGGGCGGAGCCATGAAGGAGAAGACCTCCTTCACCGTCCCCGCGCACGGCCGGCTCGTGTTCCGAAGCGGCGGCAACCATCTGATGTTCGACGCGCTGAAGCGCAAGCCGAAGCAGGGCGACACCGTCACCCTGAAGCTGACCTTCGCCAAATCCGCACCCCTCACCGTCGAGATGCCGGTGAAGTCCGCCACGTACAACCCGTCGACCGGACACTGAGGGAGGGACCACCTTGACGCGGACCATCACACCCCGACCGCGGGCCCTGGCGCTGCTGTTCCTCGCCGTCGTCGGCGTGCTCCTCGCCGCTGCCGGTCCGGCGTCCGCGCACGCCGCGCTGACCGGCAGCGATCCCGCGCAGGGGGTGGTGGTCGACAAGGCGCCCACCCAGGTGTCGCTCACCTTCTCCGAGAAGGTCGCGACGAACGACGACTCGCTGCGCGTCCTCGACCCCCAGGGCAAGCGGGTCGACACCGGCGGCCCCACCAACGTGAGCGGGACGACGTACACCGTGCGTCTCAAGGGCGGCCTGGCGCACGGCACTTACACCGTCGCCTACCAGATCGTCTCGGCGGACAGCCACCCCGTCGCCGGCGCCTACACCTTCTCCGTCGGCGCCCCCTCCCGGACCACCGTCTCGGTCTCCGGGCAGACGGCGGCCGACGGCGCGGTCGGCTGGCTCTACGGGTTCGGGCGGTACGTGTCGTACGCCGGCTTCACCGTGCTGGCCGGCGGCGCCGCCTTCGTCCTCGCCTGCTGGCAGCGCGGCTCGGGCGTACGGGCCGTCCAGCGGCTCGTCGTCGGCGGCTGGCTCGCGCTCACCGCGGCCACGCTCTCGCTGTTGCTGCTGCGCGGCTCCTACACCGGCTCCGGGAAGCTCGGCGACGTCTTCGACCTGACCCTGCTCGGCCAGGTGCTCCAGACCAAGACCGGCGCCGCGCTGGTCTCCCGGCTGCTGCTGCTCGCCGCGGCCGCGCTGTTCATCGCCGTCCTCTTCGGGGCCTACGACAAACGGGAAGGCGACGAGAAGCGCGATCTGACCTTCGGGCTCGCGATCGGCGGGACCGTGGTCGCCGCCGGGCTCGCGGCGAGCTGGGCGATGGCCGAGCACGCCTCGGTCGGGCTCCAGCCAGGCATCGCCATGCCGGTCGACGTGGTGCACCTGCTGGCGGTCGCGGCCTGGCTGGGCGGCCTCGTCACCCTCCTCGTGGCCCTGTACCGGGCGCCCGCCGCGACACCGGTCGAGGCCGCGGCCGTACGCCGTTTCTCGCGCCTCGCCTTCGGCTCCGTGCTCACGCTGGTCGCCACCGGCGTCTACCAGTCCTGGCGCCAGCTCGGCTCCTGGTCGGCGTTCGCCGAGACCCGGTACGGGCAGCTGCTCCTCGTGAAGATCGGGCTCGTCCTGCTGCTCGTCGGCATCGCATGGATCTCGCGGCGCTGGACGGCACGCCTCACGGACACGGCCGCCGAGGCCGCGGTGGAGGAGGAGCCCGAGCCGGAGAAGGCCCACGTGAGCGCGCCCGCGGTGAGCCGCGAGTCGGTGTCCGGCGAGTCCGCGCGGGCCGCTCAGCTCGCCCGGCAGCGGGCCGCCGTGGACGCCGCCCGGCAGAAGCGGCTGCGCGATGCCGATCCGCACCGACTCGGCCTGCGCCGCTCGGTGTTCGTGGAGGCCGGCGTCGCCGTGGTGCTGCTCGCCGTCACCACCGTGCTGACGCAGACCGAGCCGGGGCGCACCGAGCAGGAGGCCAAGGCGGCCACCGCGTCGGCCTCATCGTCCTCGTCGGCCCCTTCGTCGTCGAACACGTCCGGGGCGCTGACCCTGGACATGCCCTTCGACACGGGCGGCAAGAACGGCAAGGGCGTCGTACGGCTCGACGTCGATCCCGCGCGCGTGGGCGGCAACACGCTGCACGTCTACGTCCAGCGGCCCGACGGCAAGGCCTTCGACATCCCCGAGGTGAAGGTCGCCTTCACGCTCGCCGCCAAGAAGATCGGGCCGCTGCCCGTGAACGTCGACCACATCACCACCGGACACTGGGGGGCGAGCGGAGTGCAGATCCCCGTGGCCGGCGACTGGAAGGTCGCCGTGACCGTGCGGACCTCCGGCATCGACCAGGTGACCGTCTCCAAGAACGCGCAGATCGGCTGAATCGCACCATGGGTGACCAGTCCACACCGGCGGCCTCCGAGGCACGCATGCCGAAGCAGGGCGCCGCCACGACCGTTTCCGAGGCACAGGAGAAGACCGTGCCCGAAAACGGCGACCCCGCAGCGGGGATATCGCGGCGGACGCTGCTCGGCACCGCCGGTGCCACCGGTCTCGTGCTCGGCGTGGCGGGCGGCGCCGTGGGGTACGCCGCCGTGCCCTCCCCGGCCACGCCGCTCACCTCCGTGGGCGCCGACCGGGCGATGTTTCACGGGAAACATCAGCCCGGCATCACCGAGGGACTCCAGGCCCGCGGCCACCTCATCGCCTTCGACCTCACGGCCGGTGCGGGCCGCCGGGAGGCCGCAGCGCTGCTGCGACGCTGGTCGGCGACGGCCGAGCGGCTCATGGCGGGCGAGGCCGCCGCGCACGACGACACGGACGTGGCCCGGGGCTCCGGCCCCTCCGCGCTGACGATCACCTTCGGCTTCGGGCACAGCTTCTTCTCTCGTACCGGCCTGGAGAAGCAGCGCCCGGTCGCCCTCGATCCGCTGCCCGACTTCTCGTCCGACCACTTGGACAAGGCGCGCAGCAACGGCGACCTGTGGGTGCAGATCGGCGCCAACGACGCCATGGTGGCGTTCCACGCCCTGCGTGCCCTGCAGAAGGACGCGGGCGGCGCGGCCCGCATCCGCTGGCAGATGAACGGCTTCAACCGCTCCCCCGGCGCGACCGCCCGCCCCATGACGGCCCGCAATCTGATGGGCCAGCTCGACGGCACCCGCAATCCGAAGCCGGCCGAGCCCGACTTCGACCGGAGAATCTTCGTGCCGGCGTCCGGCTCGAACGACCCCGCCTGGATGGCGAACGGCTCGTACGCCGTCGTACGGCGTATCCGCATGCTCCTCGACGACTGGGAGAAGCTGTCGGCCAAGGCCCAGGAGAACGTCATCGGGCGCCGCAAGTCCGACGGGGCACCGCTGTCCGGCGGCACCGAGACGACCGCGATGGACCTGGAGAAGACCAACGCCCAGGGCGATTACGTCGTCCCGCTCAACGCGCACGCCCGCATCAGCCGGCCCGACCAGAACGGGGGCGCGGCCATCCTCAGGCGCCCGTTCTCGTATCACGACGGCTTCGACGCGGACGGGGTGCCCGACGCGGGGCTGCTCTTCATCTGCTGGCAGGCGGACCCGCTGCGCGGCTTCGTCCCGGTGCAGCGCAAGCTCGACCGGGGCGACGCGCTGTCGGCGTTCCTGCGGCACGAGGCGAGCGGACTGTTCGCGGTGCCGGGCGGCGCCGCGCGGGGAGAGTACGTGGGGCAGCGGCTGCTGGAGGCCTGACGCAGCCTGGCAGGAACGCCTGGCCGGTACGCCTCGCCGGTTCACTCCCGGGAGGGGCTCTTGTGAGACACCTGAGCCGCGTGTCCCCCGGGCCATTAGGGTGAGGACATGCCAGCGAGCTATGCGTATCTGGGTCCCGAGGGCACCTTCACCGAGGTCGCTCTGCGTACGCTTCCGGAGGCGGCGACCCGGGAGCTGATCCCGTACGTGTCCGTGCAGTCCGCCCTCGACGCGGTGCGCGCCGGAGAGGCCGAGGCCGCGTTCGTGCCGATCGAGAACTCGGTCGAGGGAGGCATCACCACCACGCTCGACGAGCTGGTCGCGGGCGCGCCGCTGACGATCTACCGCGAGGTGCTGCTGTCGATCACCTTCGCGCTGCTGGTCCGGCCCGGCACCAAGCTGTCCGACATCAAGACGGTCACCGCCCACCCGGCGGCCCAGCCGCAGGTCCGCAACTGGCTCAAGGCCAACCTCCCGGACGTCATCTGGGAGTCCGCCGCCTCGAACGCGGACGGCGCACGCCTGGTCCAGGAGGGCCGGTACGACGCCGCCTTCGCGGGCGAGTTCGCGGCGGCCCGGTACGGGCTGGTGCCCCTGGAGACCGGGATCCACGACGCGGAGAACGCGCAGACCCGGTTCGTACTGGTGGGCCGGCCCGCC
This sequence comes from Streptomyces sp. NPDC046805, assembly GCF_040645355.1. Lineage (NCBI taxonomy): Bacteria > Bacillati > Actinomycetota > Actinomycetes > Kitasatosporales > Streptomycetaceae > Streptomyces > Streptomyces sp. NPDC046805. Next base: position 12,940 of record NZ_JBEYYC010000003.1, read on the forward strand.
CGGCCCGCGGCGCCGACCGGCGCGGACAAGACCTCCATCGTGCTGTGGCAGCGCGACGACCACCCCGGCGCCCTGCGCGATCTGCTGGGCGAGTTCGCCAGCCGGGGCATCAACCTCATGCTGCTCCAGTCCCGGCCCACCGGCGCCGGTATCGGCAACTACTGCTTCTGCATCGACGCCGAGGGGCATATCTCCGACCGACGGATGGCCGAGACCCTGATGGGGCTGAAGCGGCTCTGTCTGCAGGTGCGGTTCCTCGGCTCGTACCCGCGTGCGGACATCACGCCGGACGACGTCCGGCCCACGTCGCGCGGCACCTCGGACCAGGAGTTCGCGGAAGCGGCGGACTGGGTGGCGCGGTGCCAGGACGGCCGGTTCTAGGTTCACAGACCGATCCCGGCTGTTCCTACCTGCATATCTTCGTTATCCACAGGAGTTATCCACAGGTGGGCTTCTCGACCTGAGGACAAGTCGACAACGAAGCATCACCTAGTCGACAAATCGCCCTACAGGGCCCAAGCTCACCCCCGACCTCGCACGTCACCCTTCGTCCACTCTTTTCCTTTGATCAATCCTTTGAGGCGAACACCTTCCACTCGAAAGTGGGGGTAAATGGGGTGTGCACCGGGAATCCCGAGGTCAGCCCCCGGGTCGCGGAGTGATCGATTCCGCAATCCACAGATCTTCCTCACAGCCTGTGGATAACCCTCCGGAGGGTGTGGATACCTGTGGACAACCGGACTCCCAAGTCCCGTTCTCCGCAAGGGATTCGAGTCAACCGGAAGCCTCCCGCCTGCCCCGTCCCAGGGAGTGAGACACTTTTTATTGACACGCTCGGCCATTCCCGCACAACGGAACGTAAGCCGCGATTCGGAACGCACCGGAGTCGCAGCGGAATAGTGATTCGTGAGCGGGAACCCGGCAACGGTAGCCTTGGGCCCGTGATTGACCTTCGCCTGCTCCGTGAGGACCCCGACCGTGTGCGCGCGTCCCAGCGCGCCCGTGGAGAGGACGTCGCGCTCGTCGACTCCCTCCTGTCTGCCGACGAACGGCGCAGGTCGTCCGGCGTCCGCTTCGACGAGCTGCGTGCCGAGCAGAAGGCTCTCGGCAAGCTCATCCCCAAGGCCTCGGCCGAGGAGAAGGCCGAGCTGCTCAAGCGCGCCGAGCAGCTCAAGGCCGACGTGAAGGCCGCCGACGCCGAGCGCGACGCGGCCGACACCGAGACCCAGGAGCTCCTGCTCCGGCTCGGCAACCTCGTCCACCCCGACGTCCCCGTGGGCGGCGAGGAGGACTTCGTCACGCTGGAGACGCACGGCACGATCCGCGACTTCGGCGCCGAGGGCTTCGAGCCCAAGGACCACCTGGAGCTCGGCCAGATCCTCGGCGCGATCGACGTCGAGCGCGGCGCCAAGGTCTCCGGCTCCCGCTTCTACTTCCTCACCGGTGTCGGCGCCCTGCTGGAGCTGGCCCTGGTGAACGCGGCGATGGCCCAGGCGACGGCCGCGGGCTTCACGCCGATGCTGACCCCGGCACTGGTCCGCCCCCAGTCCATGGCGGGCACCGGCTTCCTCGGCCAGGCGGCCCAGGACGTCTACCACCTGGACAAGGACGACCTGTACCTGGTCGGCACGTCCGAGGTGGCGCTGGCGGCGTACCACATGGACGAGATCATCGACGCCGGCAAGCTGCCGATGCGGTACGCGGGCTTCTCGCCCTGCTTCCGCCGCGAGGCCGGCTCGCACGGCAAGGACACGCGGGGCATCTTCCGTGTGCACCAGTTCGACAAGGTCGAGATGTTCTCCTACGTCGCCCCCGAGGACTCGGAGGCGGAGCACCGACGCCTGCTGGAGTGGGAGAAGCAGTGGCTGACCTCGCTGGAGCTGCCGTTCCGCGTGATCGACGTCGCCACCGGTGACCTCGGCTCCTCGGCGGCCCGCAAGTTCGACTGTGAGGCGTGGATCCCGACCCAGGGCAAGTACCGCGAGCTGACCTCGACCTCGGACTGCACCGAGTACCAGTCCCGTCGCCTGCAGATCCGCATGCGCGACGGCAAGCAGGTCAAGCCGCTGGCGACGCTCAACGGCACGCTGTGCGCCGTACCGCGCACGATCGTGGCGCTGCTGGAGAACCACCAGCTGGCCGACGGCTCGGTGTACGTGCCGCCGGCGCTGCGTCCGTACCTCGGCGGCCGGGAGGTCCTGGAGCCGGTCGCCGAGTGAGCGCCGCGTCTCCCGCCGAGGGGTTCCCGTACAAGCTGATCGCGACCGACCTCGACGGGACGCTCCTGCGCTCGGACGAGTCGGTCTCCCCGCGCACCCGTGACGCGCTCGTGGCGGCCACCGAGGCGGGCGCCGCGCATATCGTCGTCACGGGCCGCGCGGTCCCCTGGACCCGGCACATCCTCGACGACCTCGGCTACCGGGGCCTCGCGGTCTGCGGCCAGGGCGCCCAGGTGTACGACGCGGGAGCGCACCGCCTGCTGACGTCCGTGACCCTGGACCGTCAGCTGGCGGGCGTGGCCCTGGCCAAGATCGAGGCGGAGGTCGGCCCGCTGTACCTGGCGGCGAGCCGGGACGGTCTGGACGGCGACGTCCTGGTGGGCCCGGGGTACGCGGCCACGGGCACGCTCCCCTCGACGCCGTTCACGGATGCCTCGGACATCTGGGCGGCGCCGCTGAACAAGATCTACATACAGCACCCGACGCTCTCCGACGACGAGTTGGCCGAGGCGGCCCGCCGGACGGCCGGCGGCTTCGTCACCGTGGTGATGGCCGGCGAGGGCATCGTGGAGCTGCTGCCGCTGGGCCTGTCCAAGGCGAGGGGACTGTCGCTGGCGGCGCGCCGGCTGGGCCTTAAGGGCAAGGACACGATCGCCTTCGGCGACATGCCCAACGACATCCCGATGTTCGCCTGGGCGGCCCACGGCGTGGCGATGGCGGACGCCCACGAGGAGTTGCGGGCGGTGGCGGACGAGGTGACGTCGTCCAACGAGGAGGACGGCATCGCGGTGGTGCTGGAGCGGTTGCTGGGTTAGCCGCAGGGGCACGCCTCAAGGGCCTCTGCCCAGGCCGGCTCATGCAGCCGAGCCCCCGTGGCAACGTCTCGCGGAGGATGCACGGATCGAACGTGCGCGGGGGTCACCCCGACCACGGCTCAGCGAGCCGGTGCCTTACCACTCGGCCAATCCTCCGGGTGGGCGGCCCACGCGAGAGCGACATCGCGTGCTCGAAGCGGCCGCCCCGGGCAGCTCCCCGTATGGGGCGGACTCGACGGAGGGGGTAGCGAGCTACTCCGGAGTCAGCCGCGGGCTGCCCTGTCGGGAGCTGGACGTGCTGTCGTGCAGAGACATCGCCCGGCTCCTCTCCCGGAACGCGGCGCCGGGACCGTCCCGGCGGTGTGACACAACCACTGTGCCGCTACGCCGAGTTGGGCGCCACCGAATAAAACGCCCGTACGCCGGTCAGCGCCGCCACCGGCGCCGGCGGGCCTTGCCGAAGAACCACCCGGCGGGCGGCTCGTCCGACCTCCACGGCTGCGGCTCGGGCTCCTCGGTGCGCCAGCGGGCGGCGAGCATACGGGCGCGGGCGGAGGGCTCCGACGTCTCGGCGGACCGTATGAAGTCCTCGTCCAGCACGACGCCGTCCCACTCGTCGCGCCCCTCGTCGTACCGTGTCACCTCGTCAGCCATCGCCGTACCTCCCAACTGTGCATCCCCTCGGCCCAGTGTGCCGACCGGTGCGTGAAGCCCCCGTCAAGTCCGGGCCCCGTCAAGACGCGGATCGGTCGGGACGGGGCCCGGCGGAGTCCGGCGGCGGGCCCTATTCCTCGCCCGCCAGGGTCAGCGTGCGCAGCTTCTGCCCCGCGTACCAGGTGGCCAGCACGGTGACCGCCACCAGCAGCACCGTGGCCGTCGGCAGCCCGACGTCCGAGGTCACCAGGTCCCCGCCGGCGACCTTGTGGGCCACGGCCAGCGCCCACTGCTGGACGCTCAGGGTGCGCGCCCCGGGCACCAGGGAGCCGAACAGCGCCTCCCAGACGAGGGCGTAGACCAGTCCGAAGACCACCGCGTGCCGGGACACCGTGCCGAGGAGGAGGAAGAGGGCCGCGTACGCGATCGAGGCGACGAGCGCGGCCACCGTGTAGGCGACGGCGATCTGCTGTCCGTTGCCGTTCAGGATGAAGCCCGCGATCAGCGTCGGTACCGCCGAGAACACCATGGTCGCCGCGATCGCCACGATCAGCTTGGTGAAGATGATCGTCGGCCGCTTCAGCGGCTTGGACAGCAGATACACCACGGAGCCGTCGTCGATCTCCGGGCCGATCGCGCCGGTGCCCGCGATCACGCCGATGATCGGCACCATCGTGGCGAGCGCGAAGCCGCCGAGGACGTCCGCCGCCGTCTGGTCGTCGGCTCCGGTCAGGGCGCGCACCACCACCGAGATCACGAGCAGCAGCAGCGGCAGCGCGCCGAGGATGAGGGCTCGGCGGCGGCCGAGCAGGGCCCGATAGGTGAGCCGGGCGACTGTGGGGTCGTACATCTTCGGCCTCCTACGCCGCGACCAGGTACGAGAAGACGGACTCGAGGGACTCGTCGGACGGCGAGACCGTGAGCAGCCGGATGCCGTGGTCGCGGGCGACCTTCGGCAGCAAGGCGGTGAAGCGGCCGAAGTCGACGGCCTGGATGCGCAGCGCGCCCTCCGTGAGGTCGACCTCGATGCCGGACGTCGACGGGTCGGCGATCAGCGCGGCCGCGAGCGCGCGGTCGTCGCTGGAGCGCACCAGATAGCGGTGCGGCCGGTCGGTCATCAGACGGCGGATCTTGCGGAAGTCGCCGCTGGCCGCGTGCCGGCCCGCGACGACGACCTCGATGTGCCGGGCGAGTTGCTCGACCTCTTCGAGGATGTGGGAGGAGAACAGCACCGTGCGCCCCTCGTCCCCCATGCGCCGCAGCAGCTCCATGAGGTGCATGCGCTGACGAGGGTCCATGCCGTTGAACGGCTCGTCGAGCAGGAGCAGGGACGGGTCGTGGACGAGCGCGCTCGCCATCTTCACGCGCTGGCGCATGCCCTTGGAGTACGTGGCGATCTTCCGGTCCTGCGCGTACTCCATCTCGACCGTGGCCAGGGCGCGTCCGGCAGCCTTGGCCCCGAGCCCGTGCAACTCGGCGTTGGCGACGACGAATTCGCGGCCGGTGAGGAAGTCGTACATCGCCTCCCGCTCGGGGACGATGCCGATGTGCCGGTAGATCCCCTCGTTGCGCCACACCGGCTTCCCGTCGAGGGTGACCGTGCCGGTGGAGGGGGCGAGGAAGCCGCCCATCATGTTGATGAGGGTGGACTTTCCGGCACCGTTGGGGCCGAGCAGGCCGGTGACGCCGGGCCCGATGGTCATGGTGACGTCGTTGACGGCGACCACGTTGCCGAACCAGCGGGAGACGTGGTCGAGGGAAAGAGTGCTCATGGGCGCAGCCCATTCCTTAGAAGGGTGGTGGCGGGAGACGGGTGGGAGTGGTCACAGGCCCACCTTCTTGTAGCGGCGGATCAGGAGGCCGTAGGCGGCGGCGATCAGGCCCAGGATGACGAGAACGAACACCGCGCCCTGGGCGTGCGAGGGGCCTACCCCTCCGGGGTAGGTGGAGGGCGCGCCCAGGAAGGCGGACTGCACGCCGTTGATCATCGTGATCGGCGAGAACAGGCCGATCCAGGGGATCACGCCGTCGTTGCCGTGGAAGTGGGCGATGGCCTGGAGGGTGGAGACCGCGCCGTACGAGATGGTCAGTACGGCGATCACGGCCGCGATGCCGAAGCCGCGGCGCGGGGTGACGGCCGCGATGACCAGGCCGATGCCGGCGAACAGCAGCGAGAGCAGCGCCACGGAGGCCAGTCCTTCGGCGAATCCCTTGGTCTGGTGGGCGAAGTCCATCTTGGCCAGCAGCGCGCCCACGTAGAGGACGAGCAGCGGAACGCCGGTCAGGATGAACAGCGCCGAAGCCAGCGCCGCGTACTTGGCGCGTACGTAGTCGGCGATCTCGATGGGCCGCGAGAAGTACAGCGGTACGGTCTTGAAGCGCAGGTCGCGCGAGACGGCCTGGGGTGCCTGCGCGGCGACGTACAGGCTGATGACCGCCTGCATCATGATCAGGTACCGGGTGTAGGGCACCGGCAGGTCGTGCATCTTGGTGAAGACGGCGACGGCCACCATGATGGCCGCGGGCACGCACATCACCACGAACAGCAGCATCGGCAGCACCTTGGACTTCACCGAGCGGCCGAGGCCGTAGGAGCCGCGCAGGGTCTGCGAGTAGAGGGAGCGGGTGGCGTAGGAGCGGCCGAGACGGGGGCCGTCGTAGGCGCGGTAGCCGATGTTGTGGATGCGGCTCTGGTCACCCGTCGGCGTAGCCGTCGCCTGCTTGGACTGCTCAACCGCCATGGCGGAGCGCCTCCTTCCCCTGCGCGTCGTGCTGCTGGTCCCGTTGCTCGTCGGCGTCCCGGAAGACCTCCGAGATGTGGTGCCTGCGCTGCTCCATGCGCACCAGACCGAGGCCGAGGTCGGCGACGACGTCACGGACCAGGTCGTACGTCTGGTCGCCGGACGCGGGGAGCAGCAGGACGTGTCCGGCACCGGGCAGGCCGCCGCCGTCGTCGTGGGTGTCCACCCCGCGCGCGTGGAGCGCCTCGCGGACCGCGCGGGTGCCGTCAGGGTGCTCGTCGGTGTCGGTGACCTCGATCGCGAGGGTGGTCGTGGTCTGCGTGAAGTCGGTGGTGGAGCTGGAGCGCAGGAGCCTGCCGCCGTCGATGACGACGACGTGGTCGCAGGTGCGCTCCAGCTCGCCCAGCAGGTGGGAGGTGACCAGGACCGAGATGCCGAAGTCGGTGTGGACGCGTCGGATCAGGCCGAGCATGTCGTCGCGGCCGACCGGGTCGAGGCCGTTGGTCGGCTCGTCCAAGAAGACCAGCTGCGGGTCGTGGACCAGGGCCTGCGCGAGCTTCACGCGCTGCTTCATGCCGGTCGAGTAGCCGCCGATGGGGCGGTAGCGCTCCTCGTACAGGCCCACATGGCGCAGCGTGTCCGCGGTCCGCTCGCGCGCGGCGGCCGGCGGCAGGCCGGACATGCGGGCCATGTGCACGACGAACTCGGTGGCCGAGACGTCGGGCGGCAGGCAGTCGTGTTCCGGCATGTAGCCGACCCGCTCCCGGATCGCGGCCCCTTGGCTGCCGACGTCGAGGCCGAGCACCGCGGCTCGCCCCTCGGTGGCGGGGGACAGACCCAACAGGATCTTGATCAGGGTGGACTTGCCGGCCCCGTTGGCTCCGACGAGTCCCGTCACACCGGGTCCGATGTCCACGGAGAGCCGGTCAAGCGCGGTCACCCGGGGGAACCGCTTGCTCAGGCTTTCGGTCGCGATCACAGTCACGTCCTCGACCGTAGTGGCGTACGCCGCGGCCGTCGTCAGACCGCAGAGCCGTCTTGGCATCCGACTCCAGTCGTACGGGTCCGTAGGGGATGCCCCTGCCTGAGGGCTACCCGGAGTATCCACAGGCCGGCATTCCCCCTATTGACGCAGCCTCTAACAACTGCGAGATTCGCCGGAGTCACGTTACGGGCGAGTAATGCAGTCGGCGCGGACGACCGTGGGGCGGTGGCATGACAACGGCAGTGAAAGACGAACTCTCCGTGGAACTGCGGGGGTTCAGGCGGGTCCAGCGCCTCGCCTACGAGTGCGCGGAGGCGGTCGCGGCCCGGCTTGAGCCGGGGGTGACCGAGCGCGAGGCGGCACGGATGCAGCGGGAGTGGCTGCGCCGGCGAGGGGTGCGGGACTGGTTCCACCTGCCGTTCGCCTGGTTCGGGGACCGTACGGCGTTCACGGGCTTCCGGATACCCCTGCAGTTCTTCCCGACGGACCGCCGGCTGGAGCCGGGCATGCCGTTCATCCTCGACATGGCCCCGGTGTACGCGGGGTACACGGCCGACATCGGTTACTCGGGCTCTCTCGGATCCAACCCGGTGCAGGACCGGCTGATGGCCGACCTGGAGGCGCACCGCGAGCTGATCCTGCGCGAGGTCCGCGAGCGGCGCCCGCTGCGCGAGATATACGAGGACGTGGACCGCCTCATGGTGCGCCAGGGCTATGCGAACCGGCACCGGGCCTACCCCTTCGGGGTGATCGCGCACAAGGTCGACCGGGTGCGGGAGCGCCGCTGGTCGCCGAAGGCGTTCGGGTTCGGCGCGCAGTCCCTGAAGGGCCTGGCGTCCGACGCGCTGCACGGCCACCGCGAGGGCTGGTCGCCCCTGTGGTCGCCGTACCGCTTCTCGGACCACCCCCCGCGGCCGGGCCTGTGGGCGGTCGAACCGCACCTCGGATTCCGGGGTACAGGCGCGAAGTTCGAGGAGATCCTGGTCGTCACCGACTCCCGGGACCCCGAGCAGAGCGCCTTCTGGCTGGACGACGATCTGCCGCACGTGCGGCGCTGGGCGGAGGACAAGTGACGACGCTGAAGGGCGCGCGGGAGCGCGTGGTGCGCACGGGCGGGGTCGAGCTGTGCGTGGCGGAACTGGGCGATCCGAAGCAGCCGACGGTCGTGCTCGTGCACGGCTATCCGGACAGCAAGGAGGTGTGGTCGGAGGTCGCGGTGCGCCTCGCGGACCGCTTCCACGTCGTCCTGTACGACGTCCGGGGCCACGGCCGTTCGACCGCACCGCATCCGCTGCGCGGCGGCTTCACGCTGGCGAAGCTCACGGACGACTTCCTGGCGGTCGTGGACGCGGTCAGCCCGGACCGACCGGTGCACCTGGTCGGGCACGACTGGGGCTCGGTGCAGTCCTGGGAGTTCGTGACGGTGGCCCGCACCAAGGGCCGTATCGCCTCCTTCACCTCGATGTCCGGACCGTCCCTCGACCACTTCGGGCACTGGATCAACGCGCGCGTGAAGCGTCCGACGCCCCGGCGGGTGGGCCAACTCCTCGGCCAGGGCGCCAAGTCCTGGTACGTGTACCTCCTGCACACGCCCGTGCTGCCGGAGCTGGCCTGGCGCGGCCCGCTCGGCAAGCGCTGGCCGAAGATCCTGGAGCGGATGGAGAAGACCCCCGGCACCGACTACCCGACCCCGTCGCTCCCCACGGATGCGGCACACGGCGCCTGGCTGTACCGGGACAACGTACGGTCCAGGCTCCTGCATCCCCGCCCCGACGCCTACGCCCACACGCCCGTGCAGCTCATCACGCCCCAGGCGGACGCCTTCCTCTCGGAGCGGCTGTACGACGACCTGGAGCAGTGGGCTCCGCAGTTGACCCGCCACACCCTCCCGGCCAAGCACTGGATCCCGCGCACCCGGCCCGACCAACTCGCCACCTGGATCACGGAGTTCGTCACCGGAGTCGAAAGCGGCCGGCCGGAGCCGGCGAAGTCCTCCGGCAAGCACGCGGACCGCTTCGGCGGGCAGCTCGTACTGGTGACCGGCGCGGGCAGTGGCATCGGACGGGCGACGGCGTTCGCGTTCGCGGAGGCCGGCGCGCGCGTGGTGGCCGTCGACCGGGACGCCGAATCCGCCGCCCGCACCGCCGAGTTGGCACGCCTGCTCGGTGCGCGCGAGGCCTGGCCGGAGAGCGCCGACGTCTCCGACGAGCAGGCCATGGAGAAGCTCGCCGAGAAGGTCGCCGCCGAGTACGGCGTGGTGGACGTGCTGGTGAACAACGCCGGGATCGGGCTGTCGGGTTCGTTCTTCGACACCACGCCGGAGGACTGGCGCAAGGTCCTGGACGTCAACCTGTGGGGAGTGCTGCATGGTTGCCGCCTCTTCGGCGCGCAGATGGCCGAGCGCGGGCAGGGCGGCCACATCGTCAACGTCGCGTCGGCCGCGGCGTATCAGCCCTCGCGCGCGCTGTCCGCCTACAGCACCTCCAAGGCGGCGGTCCTGATGCTGAGCGAGTGCCTGCGCGCCGAACTCACCGACCAGGCAATCGGGGTGACGGCGGTCTGCCCCGGTTTCGTCAACACCTCCATCACCTCGACGGCACGCTTCACCGGCGTGGACGCCGACGAGGAGCGCCGCCGCCGGAAGCGCACGGCGCGCCTGTACGGACTGCGCAACTACCCGCCGGAGAAGGTGGCTCGGGCGATTCTGCGGGCGGTGGCCCGCAACGAGGCACTGGCGCCGGTGACCCCGGAGGCGCACGGCGCACATCTCATGTCCCGTTTCATGCCGGGGGTGTTGAGGAAGATCGCGCGGGTGAATCCACGGATATGAGGCGCTGATGTGGTCGATGCCGCGGCGCCCTGGGGGAGTTGAGTGGGCGGGTCGCCTCAATCACGACGCTGTCGGCCGAACGGGCCGGAGCAGTACGGATCTTGGGCGGTCTGCCATCAAGTCCCCTCTATGGAAATGATCTTGGCGAAACACCTTGAATCGCCCATGAGTTGTCCACACTCTCGCCAATTTCCCTGTGGATAACCGGACTTGCTTGTGGATCAAACATGTGGACGAAAATTGTTCGCGTGATCCATGTCTCTCCCGGCACTCTGGTGGCATGAACGCGAGAGACACAGGAGACGGAAGAGGGAGAGGCGAGAGACGCACCGTGACGGTGTCGAAGTACCTCTCGAAGCACCTGCGCCACCAGCCCGAGCGCATCGGCCTCACGCTCGACGAAGGCGGCTGGGTCGAGATCGACACGCTGATCGCCGCGGCCGCCGCGCACAGCTTCCGGTTCACCCGCGAGGAGCTCGACCATGTGGTGGCCGCCAACGACAAGAAGCGCTTCGCGGTCGAGGGCACCCGGATCCGTGCCAGCCAGGGCCACAGCATCGAGGTCGACCTGGGCCTGCCGCCGGCGACCCCGCCGCCGCATCTGTACCACGGGACGGTCGCCCGCAACCTGGACGCGATCCGCACCGAGGGCCTCCGCCCCATGCGCAGACACGACGTACACCTTTCCGCGGACCGCGAGACCGCGGCCCGCGTCGGCGCCCGCCGAGGCCGCCCCGTCGTGCTGACCGTCGACGCCGCCGCCATGCACCGCGACGGCCATGTCTTCCACGTCAGCGCGAACGGCGTGTGGCTCACCCAGGCCGTGCCGGCCCCGTACCTGCGCTTTCCGGCGTCACGCTGACACCTTCTGCCTCACCCGCCCCTCCCGTCACGTGGTCGGGCGACCTCGCACGGTGACCGTTTCCATCGTTGCCGATGGTCCCCTTAGCCTCAGACGCATGAGTCTGCGTCTGAGCACCGTGATCCTCCCGTACCGCCGCTGGCACGAAGGGGCCCGTTCGGCCTGGATGCGGGCCGAAGAGCTCGGCTTCCACGCCGCGTACACCTACGACCACCTGTCCTGGCGCAGCTTCCGCGACGGGCCCTGGTTCGGCGCGATACCGACACTGACCGCAGCGGCGGCCGTCACCGAGCGACTGCGCCTGGGCACGCTGGTGACCTCGCCGAACTTCCGGCACCCGGTGCAGCTCGCCAAGGAACTGATCTCCCTCGACGACATCTCCGGCGGGCGCGTCACCCTCGGTATCGGCGCGGGCGGCACCGGCTTCGACGCCACCGCGCTCGGGCAGGAGCCCTGGACGCCGCGCGAGCGGGCTGACCGGCTCGCCGAGTTCGTGCCGCTCCTCGACCGGCTCCTGACCGAGGACTCAGTGTCCTACGAGGGCCACTTCTACTCGGCGCACGAGGCCCGCAACATCCCGGGCTGTGTGCAGCGCCCGCGCCTGCCCTTCGCGGTCGCCGCCACCGGGCCGCGCGGGCTGAAGCTCGCCGCGCGGCACGGACAGGCCTGGGTGACGACCGGCGACCCCAAGCTGTACGAGACCGGCACGCCCGAGGAGTCCCGCGCGGCGATCCGCGGCCAGGTCGAGAAGCTCGGCAAGGCCTGCGCGGAGATCGGCCGCGACGCCGGCACCGTGGAGAAGACCCTGCTCACCGGGTTCACTCCGGACCGCGGTCGCCCGCTGGAGTCCCTGGACGCCTTCGTCGACTTCGCGGGCCGGCACCAGGAGCTGGGCTTCGACGAGATCGTGATCCACTGGCCCATCCCCGACTCGGACTTCGCCGCGAACGAGAAGGTGTTCGAGCAGATCGCCACGGAGGCCGTGGCCCAGCTGAGCTGAGCAGGGCCGTTGGGCAGCCACGCGTCGCCGTACAGTCATTTGTGTCTCATCTGTGCGAACTCTCGCACTTCCGTGCGGGCATATGCATGAGAATGACCGGGTGACCTCAGCGACCCGACAGCCCGAGACCCCGGCCTCCCCTAAGCTCTCGTCTTCGCTCAACGGGGGAGGCGCCTCCGTCGTCCCGCCCCGGTTGATCGCCACCGATCTCGACGGCACGCTGCTGTGGGACGACAAGTCGGTCTCCCCGCGCACGGTCGCCGCGCTGGCCGCGGCCGAGGAAGCCGGCATCGAGGTCTTCTTCGTCACGGGCCGCCCGGCCCGCTGGATGGACGTCGTCAGCGACCACGTCCACGGCCACGGCCTGGCGATCTGCGGCAACGGCGCCGCCGTGGTCGACCTGCACGGTGGCCCCGGCGCCCACCGGTTCGTGAAGGTGCGCGAACTGGCCCGGGAGAACGCCCTCGACGCCGTACGACTGCTGCGCGACGCCGCGCCGGGCACGCTGTACGCGGTGGAGCAGACGTACGGCTTCCACCAGGAGCCGGCGTATCCCAAGCTGCACATGGAGGCGCCCGACCGTCTGCTGCCCGCGGAGAAGATCCTGGCGGCCGACGGCCCCGGAGGCGACGAGCCGGTCCTGAAGATCCTCGCCTACCACCCCGACCTCGACCCCGACGCCTTCCTCACACTCGCCCGCCTCGCCGTCGGCGACCGGGCCAACGTCACGCGCTCCAGCCCCAGCGCCCTGCTGGAGCTCAGCGGTCCGGGTGTCTCCAAGGCCAGCACGCTCGCTCTGTGCTGTGCCGAGCGCGGGATCTCGCACGAGGAGGTCGTGGCCTTCGGGGACATGCCCAACGACGTCGAGATGCTCACCTGGGCGGGCACCTCGTACGCGATGGGGAACGCGCACCCCGACGTGATCGCTGCGGCATCGGGGCGCACGGTCGCCAACAACGAGGACGGGGTGGCGGTCGTCATCGAGCAGATCCTGGCCGAGCGGCCGTAGCAGATCCCGCCCGCTCGGTTTCACGTGAAACACACCATTTCGTGAAACACGCCTTTCAGGAGGCGATGTGCTGGGTCCCGATCCGCTTGCGGAACACCCAGTACGTCCAGCCCTGGTAGAGCAGCACGATCGGCGTGGCGATCCCCGCGCACCAGGTCATGATCTTCAGGGTGTACGGGCTCGACGAGGCGTTGGTGACCGTGAGGCTCCAGTCCTCGTTGAGCGAGGACGGCATGACGTTCGGGAAGAGCGACAGGAAGAACATCGCCACGGTCGCCACGATGGCGAGGCCCGACAGAGCGAACGCCCACCCCTCGCGGGCCGCCCGGTTCGCCACGAGAGCGGCGACCAGCGCGACGATCTCCACGATCACCGCCACCAGGCTCTTGCCGTCACCGCTGTCGGCCTGCGTCCACAGCAGGAAGACCGACGTCAGGACGGCCGTGGCGAGACCGACCCGCAGCGCCGTCCTCCGCGCCCGCTCCCGGATGTCCCCCACGGTCTTGAGGGCGGTGAACACCGAGCCGTGGAAGGTGAACAGGGTCAGCGTCACCAGCCCGCCGAGGAGCGCATAGGGGTTGAACAGATCCCCCACCGTTCCGACGTACTCGAAGTGCGCGTCGAGCTTCACGCCCCGCACGATGTTGCCGAACGCCACGCCCCACAGGAACGCCGGGACCAGTGAGGTCCAGAAGATCGCCGTCTCCCAGGTGCGCTGCCAGTTCTCCTCCGGCCGCTTGGCCCGGTACTCGAAGGCGACGCCCCGGACGATCAGGCAGACCAGGATGACCAGGAAGGGCAGGTAGAAGCCCGAGAAGAGCGTGGCGTACCACTCGGGGAAGGCGGCGAAGGTCGCGCCGCCGGCCGTGAGCAGCCACACCTCGTTGCCGTCCCAGACCGGCCCGATGGTGTTGATCAGCACCCGCTTCTCGGCCCGGTCGCGGGCGAGCAGCCTGGTGAGGATGCCGACCCCGAAGTCGAAGCCCTCCAGGAAGAAGTAACCGGTCCACAGGACGGCTATCAGGGCGAACCAGACGTCGTGCAGTTCCATGACTGTGCAGCTCCCTCGGCCTAGTACGAGAAGGCCATCGGCTTGTCGGCGTCCCGGGAGTCGCCGCCGATCCTCGTGGGCGGGTTGAGGTCGTCCTCGGTGAGCTCGGGAGGCCCGGCCTTGACGTACTTCACGAGCAGCTTGACCTCGACGACGGCGAGGACGGCGTACAGAGCGGTGAAGACGAGCATCGAGGTGAGGATCTCGGCCTGCGAGACCCCGGGGGACACCGCGTCACGGGTGCGCAGGACGCCGTACACGACCCAGGGCTGACGGCCCATCTCGGTGAAGATCCAGCCCCAGGAGTTGGCGATCAGCGGGAAGGCCAGGGTCCAGATCGCGATGCGCCAGTACCAGGTGGTGAGCTTCGGGCCGAGCGCCTTGTTGCGGAACAGGACCAGATGCGGCACCTCGTCCTCGCCCACCCTCAGGTGCCGCGGCAGCATGAACTTCGCACGGGTCAGCCAGAGTCCGGCCAGACCGATCGCGAAGGACGCCATGCCGAAGCCGATCATCCAGCGGAAGCCCCAGAAGGTGACGGGGATGACGGGCCGGTAGTCGCCGGGGCCGTACTTCTCCTGCTCGGCCTTGTTGGTGTCGTTGATGCCGGGCACATGCGAGCTGAAGTTGTCGTCGGCGAGGAACGACAGCAGTCCGGGGACGGTCAACTCCACCGTGTTGTGGCCCTTGCTGACGTCGCCGTAGGCGAAGACCGAGAACGGCGCGGAGTCCTGACCGTTCCACAGGGCCTCGGCAGCGGCCATCTTCATCGGCTGCTGCTTGAACATGACCTTGCCGAGCAGGTCGCCGCTGACCGAGGTGAGCAGGCCGGCGATGACCACGGTGACCAGGCCGAGCCGCAGCGACGTCTTCATCACGCGGACGTGCCTCCTGCGCAGCAGGTGGAAGCTCGCTATCCCGACCATGAACGCGCCACCGGTCAGGAAGGACGCGGTGAGCGTGTGGAACGCCTGCGCCAGCGCGGTGTTCTGCGTCAGCACGTGCCAGAAGTCCGTGAGTTCGGCACGCCCCTTCGCCTTGTTGATCCGGTAGCCGACCGGGTGCTGCATCCACGAGTTGGCCGCGAGGATGAAGTACGCGGACAAGGCCGTGCCGAGCGACACCATCCAGATGCAGGCCAGGTGGATCCTCTTGGGCAGCTTGTCCCAGCCGAAGATCCACAGGCCGATGAAGGTGGACTCGAAGAAGAAGGCGATCAGCGCCTCGAAGGCGAGCGGGGCGCCGAAGATGTCACCGACGAAGCGGGAGTAGGCCGACCAGTTCATGCCGAACTGGAACTCCTGGACGATGCCGGTGACGACGCCCATCGCGATGTTGATCAGGAAGAGCTTTCCCCAGAACTTCGTCGCCCTGAGGTACTTCTCGTTCTCCGTACGCACCCAGGCGGTCTGCAGCCCGGCCGTGAGGGCGGCCAGCGAGATCGTCAGCGGGACGAAGAAGAAGTGGTAGACGGTGGTGATGCCGAATTGCCAGCGCGCCAGTGTCTCCGGCGCCAGAGCCAACTCCACGGCGTGGTCTCCTTATCGCGCTTGTGAATGAGTTCACATTCACAAGTCATTATGGCGCACGCCTTTTCGAGACCCGGACGTGGGGTCCCCTCCTTCGGCTCCGGTCATCCCCCTGACGACGCCGATCCGGCGAGGCGACCTCCGCCGCCTCGCCGGATCGGACAACTCACTGCCGTCTAAGGCCCGTTCAGAGCTCCCTGCGGAAGGCCTCCGCCACCTTCAGGAAGATGTCGTTCGCCTCGCACTCGCCGATCGTCACCCGCACCCCCTCGCTCGGGAACGGCCGCACCACGACCCCGTGCTCCTCACAGGCCTTCGCGAACGCGGCCGTGCGCTCCCCCAGCCGCAGCCAGACGAAGTTGGCCTGACTCTCGGGCACGGTCCAGCCCTGGGCGCACAGGGCCTCGGCCACGCGCGTGCGCTCGCACACCAACGAGCCGACCCGGCCCAGCAGTTCGTCCTCGCAGCGCAGCGACGCGACGGCCGCGTCCTGCGCGATCTGGCTCACGCCGAACGGCACGGCCGTCTTGCGCAGCGCCGCCGCCACCGGCTCGTGCGCGATCGCGAAACCGACGCGCAGCCCGGCGAGGCCGTACGCCTTCGAAAAGGTGCGCAGGACACAGACGTTGGGGCGCTCGCGGTAGAGCTCCACGCCGTCCGGCACCTCGGGGTCGCGGACGAACTCCCGGTAGGCCTCGTCCAGCACCACCAGGACGTTGCTGGGCACCCGGTCGAGGAACCGCTCCAGCTCGGCGCGCCGGACGACCGTACCCGTGGGGTTGTTGGGGTTGCAGACGAAGATCAGGCGGGTCCGGTCGGTGATCGCGTCCGCCATCGCGTCCAGATCGTGCACATCGCCCGCCGAGAGCGGCACCCGCACCGACCGGGCACCGCTGATCTGCGTGATGATCGGGTACGCCTCGAAGGACCGCCAGGCGTAGATGACCTCGTCGCCCGGTCCGCTGGTGGCCTGGAGCAGCTGCTGGGCGACACCCACGGAGCCGGTGCCGGTGGCCAGATGGCTGAGCGGGACACCGAAGCGCTCCGACAGCTCCTCCATCAGCCCCATGCACGCCATGTCCGGGTAGCGGTTGAAGGACGAGGCGGCCGCGGTCACGGACTCCATGACGCCGGGCAGCGGCGGATACGGGTTCTCGTTGGAGGACAGCTTGTAGGCGACCGGTCCGCCGGCCGCGGCGGCCTTGCCCGGCTTGTAGGTGGGGATACCCTCCAGCTCGGCGCGCAGCTTCGGGCTCGTCTCGCTCACCGCATTCCTCCTCGCGACCACCGGCGGACCGTCAGCGCCGCCGGCTTCCAATACTCCTCACCTTATGAGGATTCCGCGCGCCTGCGCACTGATGAGCGGCAGGGAGAAGCGGTCCGGATCGGAAGCCGCGGGCCGCACAGGCATCACGGGTATCGCCGTACGAAGGCGTACGAAACAGGGGGCGCGCCGCACATATATCTACGCGCCGGTGGCTCGCGCCGTGGCGCGCATCCCTCGTGAAGGTGAGTTGAGACCTCTTCGAAACATGGAGCACTTGGCAGGCCCGTGTGCGCCGACAAGTCACGTCTTGCCATTAGATCGTTCAACTGGCTTGGTTTCCAAGGCCATTGCCCCTGCGCAACCTTGCAGAAACGTGCCTGTCAACGCGTGCATATGCGTCCGCACTACCCCACCACATGAGCCCTACTATCGGCTCGCCATGACAGCAGCAGGGAAGCACCAGGTGAGCCGAGCGGAAACCTCACGTCGAGGCACCCGACCGGGCCGGGCGGGCATCAGAGACGTGGCCGCCGCAGCCGGGGTCTCCATCACGACCGTCTCCGACGCCCTCAACGGCAAGGGCCGGCTCCCGGACGCCACCCGGCGCCATGTCCGCGAGGTCGCCGACCGACTGGGGTACCGCCCCTCGGCCGCCGCCCGCACGCTCCGTACCGGCAAGTCGGGCCTCATCGGCCTGACCGTGACGACGTACGGGGATGAACCTTTCACCTTCACCGAGTTCGCCTACTTCGCCGAGATGGCCCGGGCCGCCACCTCGGCCGCGCTCGCCCGCGGCTACGCCCTCGTCATCCTGCCCGCCACCTCGCGCCACGACGTGTGGTCGAACGTCGCCCTGGACGGCACGGTCGTCATCGACCCCTCCGACCAGGACCCGGTCGTCACCGAGCTGGCCCGGCAGGGCTTACCGGTCGTCTCCGACGGCCGCCCGGCCGGCACGCTCCCGGTCACCGCCTGGGTCGACAACGACCACGAGGCCGCCGTCCTCGGCATCCTCGACCACCTCGCCGACGCGGGCGCCCGCCGGATCGGCCTGCTCACCGGCACGACGACGGACACGTACACCCACCTGTCGACCACGGCGTACCTGCACTGGTGCGAGCGGGTCGGCCAGGATCCGGTGTACGAGGCCTACCCGGCGCACGACCCCTGCGCGGGCGCCGTCGCCGCCGACCGGCTGCTGGCCCGCCCGGACCGCCCCGACGCCGTCTACGGCCTGTTCGACCCCAACGGAACCGATCTGCTCGCCGCCGCCCGCCGCTACGGGCTGCGCGTCCCGGACGACCTGCTGCTGGTGTGCTGCAGCGAGTCCACCGTGTACGCCAACACCGAGCCGCCCATCACCACGCTCTCCCTCAAGCCGCGCCGCATCGGCACGGCGGTGGTCCAGCTCCTCATCGACGCCATCGAGGGGGTCGACTCGGACCAGCCGGTCGAGCAGGTTATACCGACCGAACTGATCGTCCGCACCTCCTCCATGCGACGTTCCCCGCGTACGACGGTCAGCCCGCCGCGGTCGCCGGACGGGACGTAGCGCCACCGGGGGGCGGTCGGCCGGGGGCGGCCCGGGAGCGGGTCCTGGTTCCGGTCCCTGTCGGGACAGCGGGCGCACCGGAGGGGGAGGGCACGTCGGTGGGTGGCGCCTCGATGGGTGGGCACATCGGCGAGTGGGGCGGGGCCGGAGGGCCGGGCAGAGGCCGGAGGGCGGCGCGTCCGGGGGTCATCGGGAGAGCGCCAGAAGATCGCCGGCCGGTCATCCGTTGATCACCAAGCCTGCTCCCGTTGGTCATCAAGTCAGCCGTCAGCTGAGGCAAAACCTACCCAAACGGGGCGAAAGCCACGCCGAACCGGAGTCCTGCGCTGATTCACCACCCCTGGGTCATCACATGGCGCGATCCGCATTCCTATGATGGGCCCACGACACCGCGGGCCGCTGCGACCAGGCAGTCCGATGCGGTGCAGATGCGGCGCGATGGTGGAGGGGTCTGATGACTCAGGGGGCCGGTCAGGGACCTGAGGCGGAGCGGGTGACGACGCTGCGCGACTTTCGGGTACCCGCGTACGTCCACGAGGCCGGTCCGTACGCCCACAGCACCCTCTCCGACGACACCGTGACGCGCGTCGACGAGGGCTACCCGGAGGAGTACACGCCCACGCAGCGTGACCTGCCCGTCATCGACCGCGGCGACACGGTCCAGGCGGCCGCCGAGCCTGCCGCGGACCCCGCTGCGCAGTCCGACACCGGTCCGGGCCCGCTGTTCGTCGTCGGGGACGTCCACGGCTATCTCGACGAGCTGGTCGCCGCGCTCCAGGAGAAGGGGCTGATCGACTCGGAGAGCCAGTGGTGCGCGGGCACCGCCCGGCTGTGGTTCCTCGGCGACTTCACCGACCGCGGCCCGGACGGCATCGGCGTCATCGACCTCGTCATGCGGCTGTCCGCCGAGGCCGCCGCGGCCGGCGGCTACTGCAAGGCGCTCATGGGCAACCACGAGCTGCTGCTGCTCGGCGCCAAGCGCTTCCGCGACGCCCCCGTCCACTCCGGTGCGGGCACCGCCACCTTCCAGGCCGCCTGGCTGCTCAACGGCGGCCAGAAGACCGACATGGACCGCCTCCAGGACCACCACCTGCAGTGGATGGCCCGCCTGGACGCCCTGGAGGAGGTCGACGGCTACCTGCTCGTCCACTCCGACACCACCGTCTATCTCGACTACGGCGACTCGATCGAGGCGGTCAACGACACGGTCCGCGAGACGCTCACGCGCAACGACGTGGACGAATGCTGGGACCTGTTCCGCAAGTTCACCAAGCGCTTCTCCTTCCGTGACGAGGGCGCCGACGCCGTGCGTTCCCTGCTCGATACATACGGCGGCACCCGGATCGTTCACGGTCACAGCCCGATCCCCTATCTGCTGGGCGAAGTCGGCTCCGAGGACGGCGAGGACGACGCCGGTCCGGTCGTCGAGGGTCCGCACGTCTACGCCGACGGGCTCGCCATCGCGATGGACGGCGGAGTGACCATGGCCGGAAAGCTGTTGGTTCAGCAACTCCCCCTGGATATCTGAGCGTTCAACGGGCAGGCGTCCCCCAGACGGCAGGCGTGCGGGCGGGCACCCAATTTCCGGCAACCCCCTGTCACCTCGTGCCGTCGCGGCTCTACCATCGGCTTATCCGTAGCAGGCTCCCCTCCGTTTCTGCCCGACGGGCTCGTCGGCGTGCGAGCCCCAAGCCCTACGGAGCATCGGGGGATGCACATGAACAGCGTTCCGCAGCACCTGCTGAGTGAGGACCGCCAGGACTACGAGCGGATCCTCGACGAGGCGCTGCGCTCCGCCCCACATCGTCCGGAACTGGCCGCTGTCGGACAGCGGCTCAACCCTGAACAGCTGCGCACCATGGCGCTCAACGCCACCGCACTCATCACGACGGCCGCGGCGGCCGAGTACCAGCACTATGTGAAGGTCCGCGAGCAACTGCGCCATCCGGCGTCGTCCACCCCGTCGTCCGCGCGCGAACCGGGCTCCGAGGAGTCGGCACCTGGCGCGGTGGCGATCGCCACCGCCCTCGGCGAGGCCGCCGAGACCAACGGCGCGGGCGCCATAGCCGTCGTCGCGGTGCTCGCTCCCTTCCTGGCCGGAACGGCCGCGGCGATCTTCCTGCTCGTCGGCTACATCCTGAAGATGCTCGACCCCCAGCCGGCGTTCGCCCAAACCATGCTCACCGCGGGCTGGGCTTTCGGGGCCATCACCGTCGTCGGAATCCTCGTCGCCGCCGTCGGGCTGCTGCTCACCGCTCTGCGCAACAGCCCCTCGCTCGAACCCGGCCCGCACGACGAGGCGAACGCGGAAGTGAGCCGCGCCAGGGAGGCCTGGCGGGAGGCCCTGCTGGAGCACGGCATCGTGCCCTTCCTGCAGGCCGCCCTCACCGAACCCGGCACCGCCGCACTGCCCAGCACGGCCCCTTCAGCACCGGCCGGCCGCATGCCGCGCCTCGGCTACGACCGTCCGGGCTTCAGCAGCCCCGACGACGGAACCGCAGCGGGCCAGCGCCCGAGCTTCAGCAGCCCGGACTACTCGAGCCCGGACTTCGGAGGCCCTGAACACCAGCCGGATTAGCCCGCATCAGCGCCCTCGCGGTTGCACCGTTCCGGACAGCTCATGGCTCGTACAACGGCACGAAGTGGATGACCGCTTCCTCGTAGGGATGAACCTTGAGGACTGCCTCCTGGACCGCACGAGCCTGTTCCTCGTGACAGACCGATTCGATCCTGCACTCCTTGCCGTGCTGTACCGCGCCGACTTCGCCGTCATAGGGATGGGAGCCGGGCAGCGACAGCCAGGTGCCGGTGACGCGCCAGACACTGGCACACCGGGCGTACTCACCCACCCGGCCTGCGCCGGCCGCGTGGAGAGCGTCGATCACTCTCTCCGCATGACTCTCCGGGACGGACACCTCGATCTTCAGACGCGCCATGCCCGGACACTAACAACCGGCACGGGTCCACAGGTGCGGTGCGGTCCGCGCCCCGGTCGTGGCGTGGGGCCAGTGGGGAGCGTGGACCGCCCGTGGAGGTGCCTCAGTCAGCGATCGGGAGATACACCCGGTTCCCGCCGGCCGCGAACTCCTTCGACTTCCGCAGCATCCCCTCGGCGACCTCCTCGGAAGACGCCGCGTCAGCCGCCGCACCGCCGAACCGCTCCGTGATGCTGTGGCTGATCTTCATGCTGCAGAACTTCGGTCCGCACATGGAGCAGAAGTGAGCCGTCTTGGCGGGCTCGGCCGGCAGGGTCTCGTCGTGGAACTCCCGTGCCGTGTCCGGGTCCAGGGCGAGGTTGAACTGGTCCTCCCACCGGAACTCGAACCGCGCGTCGGACAGCGCGTCGTCCCACTCCTGCGCACCTGGGTGCCCCTTCGCGAGGTCGGCTGCGTGGGCGGCGATCTTGTAGGTGATGACGCCGGTCTTGACGTCGTCACGGTTGGGCAGGCCCAAGTGCTCCTTGGGCGTGACGTAGCAGAGCATGGCCGTGCCCCACCAGGCGATCATCGCGGCACCGATGCCGGAGGTGATGTGGTCGTACGCCGGCGCGACGTCCGTCGTCAGCGGGCCGAGGGTATAGAACGGAGCCTCATCGCAGATCTCCTGTTGCAGGTCGATGTTCTCCTTGATCTTGTGCATCGGGACGTGTCCCGGGCCCTCGATCATGGTCTGTACGTGAAAACGCTTGGCGATCGCGTTGAGTTCCCCGAGTGTGCGCAACTCCGCGAACTGCGCCTCGTCGTTGGCGTCCGCGATCGACCCCGGCCGCAGACCGTCGCCCAGCGAGTAGGTGACGTCGTAGGCGGCGAGGATCTCGCAGAGCTCCTCGAAGTTCTCGTACAGGAACGACTCCTTGTGGTGGGCGAGGCACCACGCCGCCATGATCGAGCCGCCGCGCGAGACGATGCCGGTCTTGCGGTTCGCGGTGAGCGGCACGTACGGCAGGCGTACGCCCGCGTGGACCGTCATGTAGTCCACGCCCTGCTCGGCCTGCTCGACGACCGTGTCCTTGTAGATCTCCCAGGTCAGTTCCTCGGCCCTGCCGTCGACCTTCTCCAGGGCCTGATAGAGCGGCACCGTGCCGATGGGGACGGGGGAGTTGCGCAGCACCCACTCGCGGGTGGTGTGGATGTTGCGGCCGGTGGACAGGTCCATGACCGTGTCGGCGCCCCAGCGGGTCGCCCAGGTCATCTTCTCGACCTCCTCCTCGATGGAGGACGTCACCGCCGAGTTGCCGATGTTGGCGTTGACCTTCACCAGGAATCGCTTACCGATGATCATCGGCTCGATCTCGGGGTGATTGACGTTGGCGGGCAGCACGGCCCGTCCCGCCGCGATCTCCTCGCGAACGACCTCCGGGGAGACGTTCTCCCGGACGGCCACGTACTCCATCTCGGGCGTGATCTCGCCCCGGCGGGCGTACGCGAGCTGCGTGACCGCGCTGCCGTCGCGGCTGCGGCGCGGCTGGCGCGGCCCCCCGGGGAAGACCGCGTCGAGGTTGCGCAGTCCGCCACGCGGCGAGGTGTGCTTGATGCCGTCGTCCTCGGGCCGGACGGGGCGGCCCGCGTACTCCTCGGTGTCGCCGCGGGCAACGATCCAGTTCTCCCGCAGCGGCGACAGGCCCCTGCGGACATCGGTGTCGACGAGTGGATCGGTGTACGGGCCGGAGGTGTCGTACAGCGTGACCGACTGCCCGTTGGTGAGGTGCACCTGACGGACCGGCACGCGCACGTCGGGCCGTGAGCCCTCGACGTACCCCTTGTGCCAGCCGATGGACTTCCCGGCCTCCTGTGGCTGTTCACCCTGAGCGGAGGCAGGCGTGCGTGCGTCCTTGTTGGTCATGAGACCTACTCCCTACGCCGGCATTACCCGGTAACAGGTTCAGCGGTCGACGCAGCGGTTTCCGTTCGTCGCTGGTTCCGTGTGGAACGCCGTTCGTTCCACGTGAAACATCGCGAATACGGAGGTCAGCGCCCTCTCAGCCCGGTGCTCCGAGCTCCCGCGTGTGCAAAGGTGACTCCACGCTAGCGTCAATTCGGGCGCGGTGACCAGTGGGCCCCTGTCGTTCTTGCGATGATCGGTCGGTGACCACGACGCAGCAGCCTCCGTACCCGCCGCCCGAGCCGCCGCGCGGACACGACGCCCGCCGCGGCGGCGCACATGGTGGTGGACAGGTCCGCCGGCACGGTGGTGAACACGGCCATCAGGGACCGGATTTCAGCGGCGGACACGGCCAGGAGCACGGCCATGGCGTCGATGGCGGCCACGGGCACGGCCACTCGCACAGTCACAGCCATGGCCCCGCCGCGCCCGTCTCCAAGCATCTGCGCAAGGTGATCGCGGCCGTCCTGATCCCGTTCACGGCGGCGGTCGTGGTGGGTCTCGTGGTGCTCTGGCCCGGTGGAGCACCCCCGCACAAGCGCACCGGCGTCGGCTTCGACCGGCAGACGCAGCAGGCGACGGTCACCAAGGTCGTGGAGGTGAGTTGCGGATCGGTGAACGCCTCGGGAGGCGCCCCGGCCGGCGACCCCTCTACCGCCGAGGGCACCTCCGCACCGCAGCAGGCGAAGGGCAGCTGCAAGAAGGCCACGGTCCGCGTCGACACCGGCAACGACAAGGGCCGTACGTTCACGGAGCTCGTGCAGCCTGATCAGACACGGCAGTTGCACCAGGACGAGAAGGTCGTGGTCGCGTACGAGCCTTCGGCGCCGAAGGACCTGCAGTACTCGGTCACCGATGTGAACCGGCAGTTCCCGATGGCGCTGCTCGCCGGGATCTTCGCGCTCGCCGTCGTGGTGGTGGGCCGGATGCGCGGTGTCATGGCGCTGGTCGCGCTGGCCGTCAGCTTCCTGGTGCTGACCCTGTTCATCCTCCCCGCGATCCTCCAGGGCTCGAACCCGTTGGTCGTGGCGGTCGTCGGGTCGAGCGCCATCATGCTGATCGCCCTCTACATGTGCCACGGCCTGTCGGCACGTACGTCGGTGGCAGTGCTGGGCACGCTCGTCTCCCTGTCGCTGATCGGCGCCCTCGGCTCGGAGTTCATCGGCTGGGCCGCGCTCACCGGCAACACGGACGACAGCACCGGCCTGATCCACGGCCTGTACCCGTCGATAGACATGAGCGGCCTGCTGCTGGCCGGCGTCATCATCGGTTCGCTGGGTGTCCTGGACGACGTGACGGTGACGCAGACGTCCGCCGTCTGGGAGCTGCACGAGGCCAACCCGACGATGGGCTGGCGCGGGCTGTACCGGGCCGGCATCCGCATCGGCCGCGACCACATCGCCTCGGTCGTCAACACGCTCGTCCTCGCCTACGCCGGTGCCGCACTGCCGCTGCTGCTGCTCTTCTCCATCGCGCAGAGCAGCGTGGGGACGGTCGCCAACAGCGAGTTGGTGGCCGAGGAGATCGTGCGCACGCTGGTCGGCTCGATCGGCCTGGTCGCCTCGGTACCGGTCACCACCGCCCTCGCGGCCCTGGTGGTGTCGGCCGACCGGCCGGGGCAGCAGACGGCGGCGCCTCCGGCAGCCCCGCTGGCGGCGGCACACGGCGGGCGGGGCCGGCGCCGCAAGCGCTGACGCTCCAGCCGGGGCGGGGCCGCCGAACCGGGCGAGCAGAAGCGTTTCTGCAAAGATGGTCAACGCAGCCGAGCGCCACGCCTCGGGTGCCGTAACGCTTCAGCCCGCGCTCTGTTCCTCGGCCAGGATGCGGTCCAGGGCTTCCTCGAGGTGAGCGTCGAAGTCCGCCAGCGTTCCCTCCTGCCCCAGCGGCACCAGCTTGTCCGTACGGTCGAGGAAGGCCACCAGCGGTGGCGCGGAAGACCGGAACACCGCCTGATCACCGCCCACTTGAAGCCGGATCAGCACCTCGCCCAGCACCTCGGGATTCGTGGGCGCGATGTGCACATCGCCGTCCCCGCACGGCCGGCCCACCCCGTCGATCAGCAGCTCGCGCCCGAAAGCCCAGGTCACGGGCGCGTCCCCGGGTAGATGGAAGGTCAGTCGTACGGCATAGGGATCACAGGTCTGGTACCGCAGCTCCACCGGGATGCGGAAGGAGAGCTCCTCTGACACGAGAAAGCTCATCATGACCTCTGCCTGTACGGACTCGCGCATCGCCTACCCCGTCATATGACACCGACTGGCCGGGAATGACCCCTCTGACACTGGTGGCATCTTGCTGAACGTGCACACCAGATCACAAGGAGTGAGTTTTCAGATACTGATAGAGAGCGCGAGTGACCCGATCAGTCGCCCGATCTCGCTCTGCAGCTGCTGAGCCGCGGGCATCAGCCGGTCGGCCTGGTGGGTGGGCAGCGAAATGGCCATCGTGGCCGCCGTGGTGCCGACCGTGATCGGGATCGCCGCGCAGACCGTCCCCAGCGCGTACTCCTGGCGCTCCGTCACCGGTTCCATCCGCCGCATCCGCTCCAGCCGCCGCAGCAGACTGTGGCTGTCGCGCACGGTGTACGGGGTGATGGACTGCACGGGGTAGCGGTCGAGGTGGTCCCGGCGGGTCTGCTCGTCCAGCTGGGACAGCAGACACTGGCCGATCGCGTGCGCGTGCCCGGTCTCACGGAAGTCGGCCCACTCCTCGACCGCCGGATTGCCCGGGGTGTCGGACACGCACATGACCTCGATCTCGCCGTCGCGGTACACCGCGTAGTACACCGGCACGCCGATGGAATCGCGCCAGTGCGCGAGCGTTTCCACCACCGTGCTGCGACGTTTCTGCTGGGCTCCGCTGCTCCCCAGCCGCTCAGCCGCCTCACCGAGGAAGAACAGCCCCTTGTCCCGTCGTAGATAGCCCTCGTGCGCCAGGGTGCGCAGGAGGTGGTACGCCGTGGGGAGCGCGAGGCGTGTCTCGCGGGCCAGTTGTTTGGCCGGGGCTCCGTGCGGGTGCCCGGCGACCGATTCCAGCAGGCGCATCGCACGCTGCACGGATCCGATGAGGGTGGCCGACGGCTGCTGCGGTACCACCGTGGAGCGCGGCCGCTGGACGGGTGGGGTGGCGGACCGCTGCTGGACGAGGGGTGCGTGCGATTCAACGGGGCCGGAGTCAACCGTGGCCAAGGGGTACTCCCGAAGCACGAGGGGGCGGCCCGTGCGAGGAACACGGGTGGGGGGTACGCCGCCCGCGGGGCTGGTCCCCGCGTCGAACTCCGGACTCTAACCGCCGCCCCCGCTCGCGGACGCCCTGCTCGGAAAACTTCCCCCGACCGAGGGAACCGGTGATTCCTGTTATCCCGTCACCGGTGTCCCACGGTCCTCACCAGTCGCCGCGCGACGAAGAACTCGACGTGAACTTCCGCACCACGTAGATCAGTCCGCCGACCAGCGCCACGAAGATCAGTGCCTTGAAGAGCAGGGCGATCACAAACCCGACCACCGTAGCTATCAGGCCGCCGAACACGACCAGGGCGATGACCGGCACCGCGATCCACTTCACCCACCACGGCAGTCCAGCGAAGATCTCTCGCATTGCCCTCGTCCTTTGCGGTCTCGTGCGGTCTCGATCGCGTTCTGTCGCGCTGTCGAGGTCCGGCACTCGCGGTCTCGATGTCTCACTGTCGATGCTAGGGCCGCGCGGGGTCTTCGTGTGGGTGCCGCATCCCTTGTCCTTCCCTGACCGTTCCCCTAGGGAATCCCGGGGGCGAGGTCAGGCCTCCGGGGGAGAGAAGACCACCATGACCCTCAGGTCCTCGCTGATGTGGTGGAACTTGTGGGCCACCCCGGCCGGCACGTACACCACGCTGCCGCGCGCCACCTGCGTGGTCTCCAGACCGACCGTGATCGAGGCGCGGCCGCTCACCACGAAGTACACCTCGTCCTGGGTGTGCGGTTTCTGGGGGTCGTGCTCGCCGGCGTCGAGGGCGTAGAGGCCGACCGACATGTTCCGCTCCCGCAGAAACTGCAGGTAGGCCCCCTCGTTGGCGGCGCGCTCCGCCTCCAGTTCGTCCAGCCGGAATGCCTTCATCGCTCTTGTCCGCCCCTGCCCCACTGCCCGTCGCCGATCTCGTCTGCCACGATCAGACACATGAAGAATTTCGTAGTCAAGACGGTGGCCAACGCCGGGGCCCTGGCGGTCGCCGTATGGCTGCTCGACAAGATCACCCTGACCGGTGACAGCACGGGCGCGAAGGCCCTCACGCTGATCCTCGTCGCTCTGGTCTTCGGCCTGGTGAACTTCCTGGTCAAGCCGATCGTGAAACTCCTGACGCTCCCGCTGTTCGTCCTGACGCTCGGCCTGATCACCCTGGTGGTCAACGCCCTGATGCTGCTGCTGACCTCGTGGGT
The DNA here is from genome assembly GCF_040645355.1 of Streptomyces sp. NPDC046805. Classification (NCBI taxonomy): domain Bacteria; kingdom Bacillati; phylum Actinomycetota; class Actinomycetes; order Kitasatosporales; family Streptomycetaceae; genus Streptomyces; species Streptomyces sp. NPDC046805. Next base: position 40,747 of record NZ_JBEYYC010000003.1, read on the forward strand.
GTGCGGCCAGATCGGCGTGGGATTCCACGTGGACGGCTTCTGGACCGCCGTCCTGGGCGGCCTGATCATCTCGATCATCTCCTGGGCGCTCGACGTCGTCCTGCCCGACGGCAAGGACTGATCCCCGATGACCTACCGCGTGTGCTTCGTCTGCACCGGCAACATCTGCCGCTCCCCGATGGCCGCATCCGTCTTCCGCGCCCGCGTGGCCGAGGCAGACCTTGAGGACCTCGTCGAGGTGGGCAGTGCCGGCACCGGCGGCTGGCACGAGGGCGACGGCGCCGACCCGCGCGCCGCGTCCGTCCTCCGGGAACAGGGCTACGGCAGCGACCACACCGCCCGCCAGTTCCAGGCGTCCTGGTTCTCGCGCCTCGACCTCGTGATCGCCCTCGACACCGGCCACCTCAAGGCGCTGCGTCGCCTCGCGCCCACGGAGGAGGACGCGCGGAAGGTACGGCTGCTGCGGTCGTACGACCCCGCCGCCGGCGACGACCTCGACGTGCCGGACCCGTACTACGGGGAGCTGGACGGCTTCTGGGAGTGCCTTGACATGGTGGAGGCGGCGAGCACCGGACTGCTCGCCGAGGTACGCGAGCAGGTGGAAGGACAGGCAGCATGAACCATTCCGCGAGGGACGACGGCCGTTTCGGTGAGGGCACGCGCGCGGTGCGCGCCGGACTGCCCGAACCCGTCAAGCACGAACCGACCCTGCCCGGTCCGGTCTTCGCCGCTCATTTCCACCTGCCGGGCGAGGTGACGGGACCGTACGCCTACGGCCGGGACGACAATCCGACCTGGACCCTGCTGGAGCGCGCCATCGGCGAGCTGGAGGCGCCCGGCGACGACGTCGAGACGCTGGTGTTCTCCTCCGGCATGGCCGCCATCTCCGCCGTGCTGTTTTCGCAGCTGCAGTCCGGAGACGCGGTCGTCCTGCCCTCCGACGGCTACCAGGCCCTGGCCCTGGTACGCGAGCAGCTGGAGGCGTACGGCATCGAGGTGCGTACCGCGCCGACCGGCAGCGACGCGCAGCTCGACGTCCTCGACGGGGCGAAGCTGCTGTGGATCGAGTCCCCGTCGAACCCCGGACTCGACGTGTGCGACATCCGGCGGCTTGCCGAGGCGGCACGCGCGCGTGGCGCTCTGGTCGCCGTCGACAACACGCTTGCGACGCCGCTCGGGCAGCGGCCGCTGGATCTGGGCGCCGACTTCGCCGTGGCGAGCGGCACCAAGCAGCTCACCGGGCACGGGGACGTTCTCCTGGGGTACGTCGTGGGGCGCGACGGCGAGGCGATGGCCGCCGTGCGCCGCTGGCGCAAGACCGTCGGGGCGATCTCCGGGCCCATGGAGGCATGGCTCGCCCACCGTTCCCTCGCCACGCTCCAGCTGCGCGTGGACCGGCAGAACGTCACCGCCCTCGCCGTCGCCGAGGCTCTGCGGGAGCGGCCCGAGGTGACCGGGCTGCGTTATCCGGGACTGTCTGACGACCCCTCGCACAAGATCGCCTCGCAGCAGATGCGGCGCTACGGGTCCGTGGTCTCCTTCACGCTGCCCACACGCGCGCGTGCCGAGCGTTTTCTCGAGGCGCTGCGACTGGTGGAGGACGCGACGAGCTTCGGCGGGGTGCGCTCCACGGCCGAGCGGCGCCGCCGCTGGGGCGGGGACGCGGTGTCGGAGGGCTTCATTCGGCTGTCCGTCGGCGCCGAGGACGCCGAGGACCTCATCGCGGACGTGCTCCGGGCACTGGACGAGTCGGCGGGCTGACCGGATGCAGACGCCGGCTCACGGGCCGGCTGTGCACAACGGACGGTCCGAGCCTCCCCCCTCGTGGCTCGGACCGCCGCGGTTCTGCGCGCGAAGAACCGCGCGACCAAGGCTAGTTGACTCTGCGTCAGTGTCCAATCACGGTAGCGACAGAGACCTATCGACTTATTTATAGTTGGGCCCTGCCCGGGGCCGGAGAAGGGCAGGGAAAGGGGCCGTGCCATGGATTTGGCCTTGCTGCGCACGTTCGTGACCGTGCACCGGGCCGGCTCCTTCACTCGCGCCGCCGCACTGCTCGGCCTCTCGCAGCCGGCCGTCACCTCACAGATCCGCACGCTGGAGAGGCAGTTGGGCCGCCCGCTGTTCCTGCGACAGGCCCGTGGAGTGACTCCTACGACCACCGGCGACGAACTCGCCCACAAAGCGGCGCCACATCTCGACGCCCTCGTGGAAATAGCCGAGACAGGTCTCGACGACGAGTCCTCGTTACGCACCCTGCATCTCGCCGGTCCGCCCGAATTCACGGCCGAACGCGCGCTTCCCGCACTCACGGAACTCACCGGCGACGACGGCCAGGGCTTTGCACTGCGCACATCCTTCGGGAATGCCGAGGAGACCCTGGAAGGGCTGGCCGCCGGACACCACGATCTGGCCATCAGCACGGCGCGTCCACGCGGGGCCCTGCTCACCGCGACTCCGCTCTGCGACGAAGAGCATGTACTGGTCGCCGCTCCCCGGTGGGCCGAGGAGATCGCCCCCGGTGTGCTCCATCGCAAGGGCGCCCCCGCCCTGGAGAATCTGCCCGTCGTCGAGGTCCACGAGTCGCTGCCCTTTGTCTCCCGCTACTGGGCCTCCGTCTTCGACTCCCGCCCGGCCGCCTCGGGCACGGTCATCGTTCCCGACCTGCGCGCCGTCCTGGCGTGTGCGACGGTGGGCGCCGGCCTCGCGGTGCTGCCCCGCTACCTGTGCGCTCCGGTGCTCGAGCGTGGCGACGTGGTCGCGCTGCACGACCCCGCGGTACCGCCGCTGCGCACGTACTTCCTCGTGGTCCGTACCGGCACCCTCGCCATGCCCCACATTGCCCGAGCACACGAATGGCTCCAGCGGGCGGCCACGGACTGGGACTGAGCGGGCCTGGCGGCGTCACATCGTGCGGTCGACCCATGGCTCTTTGCGATGTTTCACGTGGAACCAACCGGGCCACATTCCCTCCATGACCGTCCGACCCGTGGTCAAGCGCACCGCACGTGCCGTCCTCCTGGACGGCGACGACCTGATCCTCATCAAGCGCACCAAGCCCGGTATCGATCCCTACTGGGTCACTCCTGGTGGCGGGGTCGAACCGGAAGACACGACCGTCGTCGATGCCCTGCACCGCGAGGTGTACGAAGAGCTCGGCGCCAAGATCAGCGATGTGGTGCCCTGCTTCGTGGACACCGTGGAGCACATCGGTGAGGACGGCGGCGCTACGGGCGTCAAGGTGCAGCACTTCTTCGTCTGCCGGCTGGAGTCCATGGACCCGGCTCTGCGGCATGGCCCCGAAGTGGACGAGCCCATCGGCGAGTACGAGATCGTGCGCGTCGCCTTCACTCGGGTCGGCATCGCCTCCGTCCATCTCGTGCCCCTGTCCCTGCGGCACTATCTGGACGGCAACATCGAGGGCGTACGCGCCATGCACGCCCCCGACCTCGGCTGACGGTCAGTTCCCGATGACGACGAGTTCCTCGACCGAGTCGTGCCGTATGCGTTCCGACGGGATGCCGATGCCCCGCAGCGTGTCGATCCCGCTGCGGATCATTCCGGGCGGACCCGAGAGATAGGCGTCATACCGGTTCCACGGGCCGTACTCGCGTACCGCGTCGGGGAGATGAAGGCGCCCCTGCTGGTCCACGATCGGCCGGACCGAGAGCCAGGGATGGCTCTCCTGGAGCCGGAGCATCGTGTCGAGGTCGTACAGGTCGTAGTCGGTACGGGCGCCGTAGAACACCTCGACGGGGCGGCGTTCGCCGCGCTCGGCCACGTCCTCGACCAGCGCCTTGATGGGCGCTATGCCGGTGCCGCCGCCGAGGCAGAGCAGCCCGCTGTTGGTGCTGTGATCGACGGTCATGGAGCCGGTCGGCGGGCCGAGCCGGATGATGTCGCCCGGGCGGGCGCGGTGCACCAGGGCATTCGACACCCACCCCGCGGGGACGGCCTTCACGTGGAACGTCAGCAGTCCGTCCGAGCGGGGCGCGGAGGCGAAGGAGTAGTGCCGCCAGACCCGCGGCCACCAGGAGGTCTCCACACTCGTGTACTGCCCGGCGAGGAAGGGATACGGCTGATCGGGCCGTACGGTGAGGACCGCGACGTCCGGCGTCCTGAGGTCGTGGGTGACGACCTCCGCGTGCCACCAGGCCGGAGAGCGCAGTTCGTCCGCGGCCGCCGAGTCGATCATGACCTGGGAGATGGTCGTGTACGTCCGGACCCAGGCCGCCTCCATCTCGGCGTTCCAGATGCCGGACGCGTACGTGCTCAGCGCGCCGATGAGGCACTCGCCGACGGCCGGGTAGTGCTCGGGACGCGTGCCGTACTTGCGGTGGCCGCGGCCGAGGTTTTGCAGGTAGTCGACGAGGACCGGGGTGTTGTCGACATGCTCGCACGCGGTCAGCAGCGCCTTGAGCAGCCGGTCCCGCTGGGTATCCATCGCGACCGGAAACAGCGGCCTCAGGTCGGGGTGGCGGACGAAGAGAAGCGCGTAGAAGTACGAGGTGACCTCGTCGGCCACGGGAGCGACCTCGGCCATGGTGCGCCGGATGAGGATGGCGTCCGGGGACGCCTTCTCGGTGACGGACCTGGCAACAAGAGGTGAGCGCTGGGCCGGCACCGTGTGCTCGATGGCCCTTGCGTCGGGCGGGGTGGCCGCACGCTGACCAGGAGTCCGTGCACCGGGCGACGTGGCGTGCGCGTCGGTGGGCGCGAGGCTGTGCCCTGCGATCCTCTCCTGCTCCCCCTCCGGTGGCGCGCTGCGCGGCGCGAACCAGCTTCCCCCGCCGGACGTGCCGTTGTCCCCCGACATGGTGGCCGGAGCGTCCATCGTATGCCTCGCCTCGAACTTCTTTTGGTCGGTGTGCGCGCTTCCTTGATCGGAAGTTTCCTGCTTCCCCCGGGGGCGGATTGCTTATCCCGATCCGGCCAAGTGGCCAATGAGGCCATCACAGCATCCCCTCGCAAGCGGATGCCCAGCCGGGAAACCGAGAATGCGGGTCTTTGATCTTTCCGTCCCGTTGGGCTGCATTGCCCTGCTCTCGGCCCGCCCGGGATGTCTGCACCGCATCCCGGATGTGAACCGGAGTCGACCATACCGGGCGCCACCGCGCATACAAGTCCCCCCCTTGCTCCCCCACGAAACGGGACAGGGTGGACAGTCAATTCCTTCAACCGGTCGGCGCGCCCTATCAATTCATAGGCGCCCCAATGATCCCGTCCGGCCATCACCGTCTCGGCTTCCCGGTCAAGTCGCCGAGAAATCCTCGAAGAGCTGAACATTCCATGGAGCAAATCGCCGACAAGATCGAAGAGATGAAGTCTCGTCATGAGCCGCGAGGTTAATGAAACCGGTTCACTGCTCCCTGGTGAGCCGACAGACAGCCCTCCGTTCGGCAGTGTTTCACGTGAAACCCGTAGCGGCCGGTCGCGCGCTGTGCGGTGGCTCTGACATGGCCAAAAGCACATGCGTCCACCATGAAACGGGTGGACGCCAGGGGTACCGGTCGGACAGCCTGACCTGCGTGCCGACTCCTTTCCTCGCCGCTCTACCCATCCGCCGTCTGTCGCCTCGCGATCTCGCCGCCTGCGCCGACTTGTCAGAGGATCGGGGGTGGCCACGCGAGGAACACAAATGGGGTTTCCTCCTCACAGCGGGCCAGGGTTACGGCATCGACGATCCCCACGGCGGACTCGTCGCGGCGTGCGTCGTCACGACGTACGGACCTTACGACCGTCCGGATCTCGGCGCCATCGGCATGGTCCTGGTCGCCGAGCGCCATGCCCGTCAGGGCATCGGGCGGCGGCTGATGCGCCACGTCGTCTCAGCGATGGGAAGCACACCGCTGGCCCTGCATGCGACACCGTACGGCCGCCCGCTGTATGAACAGCTCGGCTTCAAGGCCACCGGCCGGGCAGAGATGCTGCAGGGGCACTTCACACCGGAGGGGCGTGAGCCCCGGGTGGCGACGCGCGCGGCCACCGCGGAGGACCTCATCGCGATTCTCCGGCTCGACGAGGAGGTGTTCGGTGCCGACCGGACGCACCTGATCACCCGGCTACCCGCCTTCGCCGACCGGTTGCACGTCGCCGAGGACGACGGCCGGATCACCGGGTACGCGGCCACCTGGCCGAACACGGACACCCAGGTCGTCGGCCCCCTGATCGCTCACGACACGGAGACGGCGCAGGCCCTCCTCACCTCACTCGCCGCGCACACCACCCGTCCGCTGCGCACCGATATCGACGTACGCCACGAGAATCTGCTGGCGTGGGCGAACGACCGAGGGCTGGCGCCCGTGGCCTCCAGTGCCGTCATGACGCACGGCATCCCGGAGCCGCCCGGGGACTGGACCCGTCGGTTCGCGCCGCTGACCGTGGCGGCCTGAACGGGCCGAGCGGCCTTCATACGGCAACGCCGGTTCCACTCCACGGTGGAACCGGCGTTGTCGCAGTCGATGTGCGGGATCAGGCGAGCGCCTCCACAGCGGCGAGGGCGAAGCCGTGGTCCTGCTCCGGCGCACCGCCGCCCACACCGATCGAGCCGATCAGACGGCCGTCGCGGTGGACGGGGATACCGCCCGCGATGAACAACAGCAGCGGCCGGTCGAGCGCGGTGGGCAGCGTATGGAAGAGGCCACCGGGCTGGACCGCGTCGACGAGGTCGGCGGTGGGCGCGTTCAGCTGAAGCGCCGTGTAGGCCTTGCGGGTGCTGGTCTCGCCGGAGATCAGCACGGCCCGGTCGTCCCGCCGGAAGGCGAGCAGGTGCCCGCCGGCGTCCAGGACGGTGACGCTGACGGTGACCCCGCGGCGTCGGCCGCCGGACGAGCCTCCGTAACGAGGATCTCGGCGTCCTGGGTGGTGAACGGGGCGACGGTGGTCGTGCTCATGGAACTGCTCCTTGAGTGTTGCTGAGGGGGATGACGGAGGGAGGCGGCCACCGACTGCGGCCGCAGGGCCGGGAGGCCTCGGGTGCGGACGGCTCAGTGGTGGACCGGCGAGCGCTGCTCGGCGGGCGCACCGGCCGCCACCACGACGCTGGAGGCGCTGTTCCGGCGCTTCAGGGCCGCTGAGACGAGGGCGAGGACCAGACCTGTGTCCCACCGACCGTCGCGGCATCTACACGAACGTCACCGAGGCGGGGCTGAAGCTGCTCGAAGAAGCGCGGCCGACCAATGACGCCGCTCTGCGCGAGGCACTCGACGAAGCGGCCATGAATCCCGAACTGGCCCCGCTGGTACGCGTCGTGGAGTCGCTGAACGTGCCCGCCTAGAGTGCGGACATGGGAGATCTTGAAATACGCGCCACCGTCGCCGACGACATCCCCGCCATCGTCGGCATGCTCGCCGACGACCCGCTGGGCGCACAGCGGGAATCACCGGACGACCTGGCGCCGTATCTGACCGCGTTGAAGAGGCTGAGCGCCGACCCGAACCAGCGGCTGGTCGTAGCCGTACGCGAGGGCCGGGTGGTCGGCACCCTCCAGCTCACGATCATCCCGGGGCTTTCGAGGCGCGGCGCCACCAGGTCGATCATCGAAGCCGTACGCATCCACGCCGACGAGCGAGGCAGCGGCCTGGGCACCCAGCTCATCGAGTGGGCCATCGATGAATCCCGGCGTCAGGGCTGCCAGTTGGTACAGCTGACCTCCGACACATCGCGCACTGACGCCCACCGTTTCTACGAGCGGCTCGGCTTCAAGGCCTCGCACGTGGGCTTCAAGCTTCAGCTCTGAAAGCCCGAATGGGCCTGTTTCACGTGAAACAGGCCCATCCATCCGGATCACCGAGACAGCGGCGCTGTACTACTCGATCCCGCGCCAGCCGTCCGGGTCCACTCCGCCCGGCACCGGAGCCTCTTCGTCGTACGGCTGTCGCGTGAACACGAACGATCCGAGGTCCAGGTGACTCAGGGAACGGTCCGGGCGCCGTACGGGCCGTAGAAGCTCTCCGGCGTAATAGCCCTCCAGGCCGGTCCAGGTGCCGTCACCGTTGTCCCGGAAGCGTGCACGGCGACCGGGGCCGGACAGCGGACCCAGCGACAGGAGGCCATCGGCCCTCACCCGCAGCGCGAAGGCATGCGTTCCCCAGTACCACGGCCCCGCCAACTCCAGCACGGATGGCTCGACTTCACCCAGCGGGCGCCACGGTTCGGGCATCCTCGGCTCGGCCTCGGCGACGATACGGACGAGATCGGCGGCCACCACGGACACCATCGGGCCGGAGGTGGCGTTGACCAGCACCACGGCGGCCACGTCGTCCGCGACGCTGATCGCAAGGCCGGCCAGGAAACCCGGGAGCGAGCCGGAGTGCCCCACGAGAAGCCGGCCGTGGCGGTGCTGGATCTGCAGACCGAGGCCGTACGCGGAACCGTCCGCGACGTCGGCCGCCTCGGCCGGTGCCGCCGGGGTCCGCATCTCCCGCGTCGATTCTGCACTCAGCACGCGGTCGTCGCCGTGAGCCAGAAAGACAGCGAAACGCGCCAGGTCGCCCGTGGTGGACCAGAGTTGCCCGGCAGGCGCCATGCGGTCGAGATCCTCCAGAGGCTCGGGCAGCAACGCGTCGGCCCAGGGATGCACGGCCCAGCCGTCGGCATGCGGCGCCTGCGGCTGAGCGCTCGTGCGGTGCAGCCCCAGCGGCTCCAGCACCTCACGCCGCAGCACCTCCTCCCAAGGAGCGCCGCGCAACTCCTCCACCAGCGCACCGAGCAGCGTGTAGCCGGGATTCGAGTAGTGGTGCCGGCGGCCGGCGGGATGCAGAAGGGGACTCTCGCCGAGGACGTCGCTCAGCTCGGGCCGCAACGAACCCGGGGTCCGCTCCCACCAGGGTGCGGGCGACTCGGCGGCCAACCCGCTGGTGTGCGCGAGCAGTTCGGCGATGGTGGCCTCCCCCGCCCCGGTGCCGGGCAGATACTTCTCCAGCGGGTCGTCGAGGTCGAGCACGCCCTCGTCGCGCAGTCGCAGCACAAGGACCGCGGTGAACGTCTTGGTGATCGATCCGATCCTGTACTGCACGTTCTCGTCGGGCGCAGACCCGTCCACCGAGGTCCGTGCCCCGTGCCACACAGTCCGGCCGCCCCGCACCACCGCCGCCACCAGGGACGGCACCCGCCCCTCGGCCTGCGCGACGGCGATCCGGTGCAGCAACGCACGCTCTGTACTGGGAAGCAGCTCTTCCGGAGATGTCGTCATGCCCCAAGTCCATCCGGCGAGGCGGCATGCGTCGAGTTCATTTTCCCGGGACACATCGCCGGGCACGTCGTCAGGTCCGCCTGCCGGCCGCGTCCTCCCGCGGACCGGTCAGGTCTGCGCCATGTCCACGAAGCGCGAGTAGTGGCCCTGGAAGGCGACGGTGATGGTCGCTGTCGGACCGTTTCGGTGCTTGGCGACGATCAGGTCGGCCTCGCCCGCGCGAGGAGACTCCTTCTCGTACGCGTCCTCGCGGTGCAGCAGGATGACCATGTCGGCGTCCTGCTCGATGGAGCCCGACTCACGCAGGTCGGAGACCATCGGCTTCTTGTCGGTGCGCTGTTCGGGACCACGGTTCAGCTGGGAGAGCGCGATGACCGGGATCTCCAGCTCCTTGGCGAGCAGCTTGAGGTTACGGGACATGTCCGAGACCTCCTGTTGACGGCTCTCGGCACGCTTCGAACCGCCGGACTGCATCAGCTGGAGATAGTCGATGACGACCAGCTTGAGGTCGTTGCGCTGCTTCAGGCGACGGCACTTGGCCCGGATCTCCATCATCGACAGGTTCGGGGAGTCGTCGATGTAGAGCGGGGCGGCCGAGACGTCCGGCATCCGGCGGGCCAGCCTCGTCCAGTCCTCGTCGGTCATCGTGCCGGAGCGCATGTGGTGCAGGGCGACGCGGGCTTCGGCGGACAGCAGACGCATCGCGATCTCGTTGCGGCCCATCTCCAGGGAGAAGACGACGCTCGGCAGGTTGTGCTTGATCGAGGCGGCGCGCGCGAAGTCCAGCGCCAGCGTCGACTTACCCATGGCCGGACGTGCCGCGATGACGATCATCTGGCCCGGATGCAGACCGTTCGTCAGCGAGTCGAAGTCCGTGAACCCGGTGGGCACGCCCGTCATCTCGCCGCTGCGCGAGCCGATCGCCTCGATCTCGTCGAGAGCGCCCTCCATGATGTCGCCCAGCGGCAGGTAGTCCTCGCTGGTGCGCTGCTCGGTGACGGCGTAGATCTCGGCCTGCGCGCTGTTGACGATCTCGTCGACGTCGCCGTCGGCCGCGTATCCCATCTGCGTGATGCGCGTACCGGCTTCCACCAGGCGGCGCAGGACGGCCCGCTCGTGGACGATCTCCGCGTAGTACTCGGCGTTCGCCGCCGTCGGCACGGTCTGGACGAGGGTGTGCAGATACGACGCCCCGCCGACCTTGTTGATCTCGCCGCGCTTGGTGAGCTCGGCGGCGATCGTGATCGGGTCGGCCGGCTCGCCCTTCGCGTAGACGTCGAGGATCGCCTGGTAGATCGTCTCGTGCGCGGGCTTGTAGAAGTCGTGGCCCTTGAGGACCTCGACCACGTCGGCGATGGCGTCCTTGGACAGCAGCATGCCGCCCAGTACGGACTGCTCGGCGTCCAGGTCCTGCGGCGGCACCCTCTCGAAGGAGGACCCTCCGCCGTCCCACTCGCCGTGTTCCCGGCCTCGATCGTGCTGCTCGGCACGGCCGCGGCCGCCATCGTCGCGTCGGCGGGAGGCAGGCAGACGATCAGCGGGTCCGCTGTCGGCCCACGGGTCGTCCAAGGGCTCGGAAATGCTCACCGAGCCACCTCCTCCCGTCCGCCGGGCGGACCTCGCCATGCCCCATCTTTTCTACGGCACGGCACCGACAATTGAGATGCCCAACTCCGGTTCTGACGCGTCGGTTTTATGACGTTCCCGAGGTCGGCGCGAAGAGCGGGCGCCGGACAACGGTAGGGCTCTCGGCACCGTCAGCCAATCTGGTTATCCACAGGCCCTGTGGACGACGGCCCGGATACTGTGGAGAACCTGGCAAAACCTGTGCACGACCCGGTGGACAGCACTGTGAACAAGCCCTCGCCCTCACCAGGGGAGGCCCTCTGACCTGCGTGTTTCCCGTCCACCGGCTGTGCAGAAGAAAAACTTCCCCAACCGAGTCAAGATCACTTCGAACGGTGCGCGACAGCGTGCGCCGCGAGCTGCAAAGTAAGGGGCGTAGACCATTTGCATCTCTTACCTGTGGACGATTACATTAGCCCCCATGCCTCAGGCTCTCGCGACCCCCAAAGCCGCCCGCCGACGCCACGATCGAGAGATCGTCGCGCTGGCCCTTCCGGCCTTTGGCGCACTCGTCGCAGAGCCCCTGTTCGTGATGGCGGACAGCGCGATCGTCGGCCACCTCGGCACGGCCCAGCTCGCCGGACTCGGCGTGGCCTCGGCTCTCCTGACAACCGCCGTGAGCGTCTTCGTCTTCCTCGCCTACGCCACCACGGCCGCCGTCGCCCGACGCGTCGGAGCGGGCGATCTGCAGTCGGCCATCCGCCAGGGCATGGACGGCATCTGGCTGGCACTGCTGCTCGGAGCCGCCGTCATCGCTGTCGTACTGCCCCTGGCGCCCGCGCTCGTCGACCTGTTCGGCGCCTCGCACACGGCAGCCCCGTATGCCATCGACTATCTGCGGATCTCTTCCCTCGGCATACCGGCCATGCTGATCGTGCTCGCCGCAACCGGGGTACTGCGCGGACTCCAGGACACCAGGACTCCGCTGTACGTCGCCGTGGCGGGCTTCGTCGCCAACGCCGCCCTCAACGCCGGACTCGTCTACGGAGCCGGACTCGGCATCGCCGGCTCCGCCTGGGGAACCGTCATCGCCCAGTGCGGCATGGCGGCGATCTATCTCACTGTGGTCGTCCGGGGCGCCCGCAAGCACGGGGCGTCCCTGCGTCCCGACGCGGCGGGGATACGGGCCTCCGGTCAGGCGGGCGTCCCCTTGCTCGTCCGTACGCTCTCGCTACGAGCGATCCTCATGATCGCCACGGCCATCGCCGCTCGCCTCGGCGACGCGGACATCGCCGCCCACCAGATCATCCTGTCCCTGTGGAGCCTTCTGGCCTTCGCGCTCGACGCCATCGCGATCGCGGGACAGGCCATCATCGGGCGCTACCTCGGCGCGGACAACGCACAGGGGGCCCGCGAGGCATGCCGCCGCATGGTCCAGTGGGGCATCGCGATCGGCGCCGGACTCGGACTGCTCGTGGTGGCCGCCCGACCGCTCTTCCTGCCGCTGTTCACCAGCGACCCCGCGGTCACGGACACCGCACTGCCCGCGCTGATCATCGTGGCGCTCTCCCAGCCGATCTGCGGCGTCGTCTTCGTCCTGGACGGCGTCCTGATGGGAGCAGGCGATGGGCCGTACCTGGCCTGGGCCATGGTGGTCACCCTTGCCGCCTTCGTCCCGGCGGCACTGCTCGTGCCCGCACTCGGTGGCGGCCTCACCGCGCTCTGGGCCGCGATGACGCTGATGATGACGGTCCGGATGCTGACCCTCTGGCTGCGCACCCGTTCCGGACGCTGGATCGTCACCGGCGCGACCCGCTGACCGCGTGGGCGCCCCGCCGACCCGGGCCGCCGCCACGATCGGCTGACCGTTTCACGTGAAACAGCGCCAGCTGTCCATGTTTCACGTGAAACCGTTGCCCGCTCCGACCACGCAGAAGGGCCGTACCCGTTCGGGGTACGGCCCTTCTGTCAGCTGTTCAAGCCGAACACGGCGATCAGGCCGCGATGACCTCGATGTTGACCTTGGCGGCAACCTCGGGGTGCAGACGCACGGACGTCTCGTGGGCGCCCAGCGTCTTGATCGGCGCACCGAGCTCGATGCGGCGCTTGTCGACCTCGGGGCCACCGGAAGCCTTGATCGCGGAAGCGATGTCGGCCGGGGTGACGGAACCGAAGAGACGACCGGCGTCGCCGGAGCGAACGGCCAGGCGGACCTTGACACCCTCGAGCTGGGCCTTCACAGCGTTGGCCTGCTCGATGGTCTGGATCTCGTGGATCTTGCGGGCGCGGCGGATCTGCGCCACGTCCTGCTCGCCACCCTTGGTCCAGCGGATAGCGAACTTCCGCGGGATCAGGTAGTTGCGAGCGTAACCGTCCTTGACGTCGACGACGTCGCCGGCGGCACCGAGGCCAGAGACCTCGTGGGTGAGGATGATCTTCATGTGTCGGTCACCCTTCCCTTAGCGCGCGGTGGACGTGTAGGGCAGCAGCGCCATCTCACGGCTGTTCTTCACGGCCGTGGCGACGTCACGCTGGTGCTGCGTGCAGTTGCCGGTCACGCGGCGGGCACGGATCTTGCCGCGGTCGGAAATGAACTTCCGCAGCATGTTCGTGTCCTTGTAGTCCACGTACGTGACCTTGTCCTTGCAGAAAGCGCAGACCTTCTTCTTCGGCTTGCGCACAGGCGGCTTCGCCATGGTGTTTCTCCTGTGTGATCAAGAAGTTTGGGTAACGACCCGCCCCTGATCCGGTCGGCCCCTAAGGGCCCGGCACCGAGACCTAGAAGGGGGGCTCGTCCGAGTAGCCGCCGCTGCCGCCGGAGCCACCGCCCCAGCCGCCGCCACCCTGGTTGCCACCGGAGGGAGCTCCGGTCGCCCACGGGTCGTCGGCCTGAGCGCCGCCGCCCTGCTGACCGCCGCTGGGGCCACCGCCCCAGCCGCCGCCACCCTGGTTGCCGCCACCCTGGTTGCCGCCACCGCCACCGTAACCGCCCTGGCCACCGCGGCCGGACGTCTTGGTGACCTTGGCCGTGGCGTTGCGCAGGCTGGGGCCGACTTCCTCGACGTCCAGCTCGTAGACCGTGCGCTTGACGCCCTCACGGTCCTCATAGGACCGCTGCTTCAGCCGGCCCTGCACGACGACGCGCATGCCTCGCTGGAGCGACTCGGCGACGTTCTCCGCCGCCTGACGCCAGACCGAGCAGGTCAGGAACAGGCTCTCGCCGTCCTTCCACTCGTTCGTCTGACGGTCGAAGGTGCGGGGAGTGGACGCGACGCGGAACTTCGCGACAGCCGCACCGGACGGGGTGAAGCGCAGCTCGGGGTCATCGACAAGATTGCCGATGACCGTGATGACGGTCTCGCCTGCCATGGGGAACCTCTCGGCGGGATTGCTCTGGCTGCTTGCTTGCTACTCGAATCCCGAGATCAGCTGAGCCGGAGGCTCAGTGGGTCTCGGGGCGGAGGACCTTGGTCCGGAGGACCGACTCGTTCAGGTTCATCTGGCGGTCGAGCTCCTTGACGACCGCAGGCTCGGCCTGCAGGTCGATGACCGAGTAGATGCCCTCGGGCTTCTTCTTGATCTCGTACGCGAGACGACGACGGCCCCAGGTGTCGACCTTCTCAACCTTGCCGCCGCCGTCACGGACGACAGACAGGAAGTTCTCGATCAGCGGGGAGACAGAGCGCTCCTCGAGATCGGGGTCGAGGATGACCATCACCTCGTAGTGACGCATGTGGAACCCACCTCCTTTGGACTCAGCGGCCACGGTCGTTCCGTGGCAGGAGGGTTGTTATGCGTGCGCAACGGTATCGGCCACCACTGACAATCGGGGTTCCGCGGGGGTTCCCGATTCATGGCATGGGCAGACACCAATGCAGACGTTACAGACTACCCGCCCACTGGCTTCCGGTTGAAATCCAGTCGGGCGGACCGCCAATCTGTACACATCGGGTGTGCGCGGCGCTACGATGCGCCGCTTTCCGCAGGAGGTGCCCATGACACAGGCATTGCGACCCAACACCGCCGGATCCCTCTTGGCCACGGACGGCAGACCCCATCCGCTCCCGGACGCCCTGCTCGCGGTGACGCTGGTGCTCGGGCTGACGTCCCTCATCACGGGGTTCTTCGACGGCCTGCACCTGCTCAGCTCCTGGACCGGCCTGGTGGGCATCATCACGGGCGCTTACGGACAGTGGGTCTCGGTCACCACGCGCGAGCGCTTCGGTCTGATCCTGGGTCTCGGTGCCGCCGGCGTCGGGTTCTACCTCGCCATGTCACACGGCGGCCTCTTCGGCGGGATCATCGGCAGCTGAACCACGAAGGTGCCGTATGCCCAGTCGGGGCGCTCGTCAGGCGCAGTAGGCTTCGGCGCGAGAGCCGGAGCCCCTGTACCCATGGGGACACACCAGCCCGAGGAGCGCCCCGAATGAGCCTGACCCTGAGGACCATCAGCCGCGAGCAGCATCTGGCATATATCCAGAGCCTGCCGTCGGCGAGCCACATGCAGGTCCCCGCATGGGCAGACGTCAAGGCGGAATGGCGCTCCGAGAGCCTCGGCTGGTTCGACGAGCGCACCGGCGAACTCGTCGGCGCGGGTCTGGTGCTCTACCGCCAGCTGCCCAAGCTCAAGCGCTACCTCGCCTATCTCCCCGAGGGCCCGGTCATCAACTGGTTCGCGCCGAACCTCGACGACTGGCTGCAGCCGATGCTGGCGCACCTCAAGCAGCAGGGCGCCTTCTCCGTGAAGATGGGCCCCCCGGTGATCATCCGGCGCTGGAACGCCACCTCCATCAAGCAGGGCATCCAGGACCCGGACGTCAAGCGGCTGCGCGACATCGAGGCCGACTTCATCGAGCCGCGCGCCTTCGAGGTGGCCGACAAGCTGCGTCGTATGGGCTGGCAGCAGGGCGAGGACGGCGGCGCCGGCTTCGGCGACGTCCAGCCCCGGTACGTCTTCCAGGTGCCGCTCGCGAACCGCTCGCTGGAAGAGGTGCACAAGAACTTCAACCAGCTGTGGCGACGCAACATCAAGAAGGCCGAGAAGGCCGGCGTCGAGGTCGTCCAGGGTGGCTACGAGGACCTCGAGGAATGGCAGCGGCTGTACGAGATCACCGCGGTGCGCGACCACTTCCGGCCCCGCCCGCTGTCGTACTTCCAGCGCATGTGGACGGCCCTCAACAGCGAGGACCCCAACCGCATGCGGCTGTACTTCGCCCGGCACAACGGTGTGAACCTGTCGGCGGCGACGATGCTGATCGTCGGCGGGCACGTCTGGTACTCCTACGGCGCCTCCGACAACATCGGCCGCGAGGTCCGGCCCTCGAACGCGATGCAGTGGCGGATGCTGCGCGATTCCTACGCGCTCGGCGCCACCGTCTACGACCTGCGCGGCATCTCCGATTCCCTGGACGAGACCGACCACCTCTTCGGCCTGATCCAGTTCAAGGTGGGAACCGGCGGAGAGGCCGCCGAGTACCTCGGTGAGTGGGACTTCCCGCTCAACAAGCTGCTCCACAAGGCGCTCGACCTCTACATGTCGCGCCGCTGAGCCCGGGCTGTTTGATTCCATAGCATCCATACCTCTGATACACCGCAGCCACGAGAAAGGTTCCGGGTCCGGCCATGGCGCTCACGCTTTACGTCGACACCGCGCGCTGGCGGGCGCACCACAAGCAGATGCAGGAGCAGTTCCCGGGACTCGTCCCGGTCTGCAAGGGCAACGGCTACGGCTTCGGGCACGAACGGCTGGCCGAGGAGGCCACCCGGCTGGGCTCGGACATCCTCGCCGTCGGCACGACCTACGAGGCCGCCCGGATCAAGGACTGGTTCGGCGGTGACCTGCTGGTTCTGACGCCGTACCGGCGCGGCGAGGAGCCGGTGCCGCTGCCCGACCGGGTCATCCGGTCCGTGTCGTCCATCGACGGCGTGTACGGCCTCGTCGGCGCCCGTGTGGTCATCGAGGTGATGTCCTCGATGAAGCGGCACGGCATCAGCGAGCAGGATCTGCCGCAGCTGCACGCCGCCATAGAGAACGTCCGGCTCGAGGGCTTCGCCATCCACCTGCCGCTGGACCGCACCGACGGCTCCGACGCCGTCGAGGAGGTCATCGGCTGGATGGACCGGCTGCGCGCGGCCCGTCTGCCCCTGCACACGCTGTTCGTCAGCCACCTCAAGGCCGACGAACTCGCCCGTCTCCAGCAGCAGTTCCCGCAGACCCGCTTCCGCGCCCGCATCGGCACCCGGCTGTGGCTGGGGGACCACGACGCGACCGAGTACCGCGGCGCGGTCCTGGACGTCACGCGCGTCGCCAAGGGCGACCGCTTCGGCTACCGCCAGCAGAAGGCCGCGTCCGACGGCTACCTGGTGGTCGTGGCGGGCGGAACGTCGCACGGGGTGGGTCTGGAGGCCCCGAAGGCGCTGCACGGCGTCATGCCGCGCGCCAAGGGCGTCGCACGGGCCGGCCTGGCCACGGTCAACCGGAACCTTTCCCCGTTCGTCTGGGGCGGCAAGCAGCGCTGGTTCGCGGAGCCGCCGCACATGCAGGTCTCGATCCTTTTCGTGCCGTCGGACGCACCCGAGCCGAAGGTCGGCGAGGAGCTGGTGGCCCATCTGCGCCACACCACCACCCAGTTCGACCGGGCAGTGGACCGCTGAGAAGCCCCTGAGCCGCAGAAAGGCCGTACACGGACTCCCGTGTACGGCCTTTTCCTTGGCCTGCGGGCGCTCCGTGGCGGGCACCCGAGCACCGTTCGCTCAGGGCGAACCCTCCGAAGGAGCAGCCGCCTCGCGGCTTCCCCACTCCACCTGAGGTCCCTCGAAGTGGGTCGCGTGCCGGGGCGGACAGGCCGTAGCGCCGAGGACGAAGGCGTCCTCCGCACCGTCGAGCACCCCGCCCGAGGGGTCGTCGTCGCCGGACAGGCGCACCACGTCCCGCTCCGGCATGAGGATGTCCCGGACGATCACGGCACACAGGTAGAGCGTGCCCAGCAGGTGCACCGCGACGGCCCAGTGGTAGCCGTGGGTGGGAAGGCCCTTGTGTGCGTCTCCGCTGGTCGTGTACGCGAGGTACGACCAGATCCCCAGGAAGTACGCCACCTCGCAGGCCTGCCAGATCAGGAAGTCCCGCCACTTCGGACGGGCCAGCACGGCCAGCGGAATCAGCCAGAGGACGTACTGCGGCGAGTAGACCTTGTTGGTGACGACGAAGGCGGCCACGATCAGAAAGGCGAGCTGGGCGAAGCGCGGCCGGCGCGGTGCGGTGAACGTCAGCGCCGCGATACCGCCGCTGCACAGCACCATCAGCAGCATGGCGAGCAGGTTGACCGTGTCGGTGGTGGGCGGATTGCTCGAGTTCTGGGCCCAGATCAGCCAGAAGGACCCGAAGTCCACACCCCGCTCCCGGCTGAAGGTGTAGAACTTCGACCAGCCGTCGAAGGCGAAGACCATCACGGGCAGGTTCACGACGAGCCAGGCGACGACCGCGCCGCCCAGGGCCCTGCCGAAGTCCCGCCACTTACCGGCGCGCCAGCACAGCACGAGGAGCGGGCCGAGCAGCAGCACGGGATAGAGCTTGGCGGCCGTGGCAAGCCCCAGCAGGAGACCGAAGGCAAGGGAGCGTCCGCGCGCCCACATCAGCATCGCCGCCGTCGTCAGGGCGACCGCCAGCAGGTCCCAGTTGATGGTGGCCGTCAGCGCGAAGGCCGGTGCCAGGGCGAGCAGCAGGCCGTCCCAGGGGCGCCGCGCATGCGTACGGGTCACGCAGACGGCGATGACGGCGGCGCACACCATCAGCATCCCGGCGTTGACGAACCAGTACCACTGCTCCTGGTGCTGCAGGCTGCCGCTGCCGGGTGTGAGCCATGCGGCCACCTCCATGAACAGACCGGTCAGCACCGGGTATTCGAGGTAGTCCATGTCGCCGGGGAGCTTGTCGAAGTACGGCACGAGCCCGTCGGCGAATCCGCGGCCCTGGAAGAGGTGCGGGATGTCCGAGTAGCACGCATGCGTGTACTGCGAACTGGCCCCGAAGAACCAGGCGCCGTTGTAGCAGGGTGCCTTCTGGACCAGGCCGAGGGCGAACATGCCGATCGTCACGAGCGCCACGACCCGGACGGGCGTCCACCAGGACGTCCCGAGCAGGGCGCGCAGTCCGATGGGGCCGCCGATCAGCTCACTGCCGGCCGCGGCGACCTCGTCTTCTCTGGTCGGCCGCACCGGATCCGGCTCATGCACGCTCGCGGGTGTCGTTTCTGCACTGCGCATGGGGCACATCCTGCCGTACCTCTCCCGGAATACGCCGAGGGCCGCCGCACCCGCGAGGTGCGGCGGCCCTTGTTTCACGTGAAACACCCTTGACGGTCGATATGAACACCAACCGGGCGCACGTCGACGCTACCCGTTCGGACCGCCGAAGAGGCCTCCGTTGCCGTTGCCCCTGTTGTTGCCGGACCCGGTCGTCGCCGGAGCCGTCGGCGTGGAAGACACGCCTCCGTTGGTGCCACCCGGGTCGGTGCTACCGGGGTCGGGACAGGCCCACTTGAACGTGCACGTCTCGCTGGCCGACGGAGACGGCGTGGCCGTGACGCTGGGCGAGGCGCTGGGCGACTCGGTCGGGGCGCTCGGCGTGGCGGTGACCGACGGACTCGGTGAGGGAGCACCCGCCTCGTCCGCGACCTGGCCGATCTTCACGGCGGGCGGGAAGGGCGTATCAGGCAGCCCCTGCAGCGCGACCTTCATGTACTCGGTCCACACGGACGTCGGGATGTCACCACCGTGGATGGAGGCCACACCGGCCGTGCCGTTCATGGAGAGCAGCTTGTGGTTCTGCGGGTTCTCGCGGAACATCGCGACCGACGTCGACAGCTGCTTGGTGTAGCCGACGAACCAGGCCGACTTGTTGCTGTCGGTGGTACCGGTCTTGCCGGCCGCCGTCCTGCCCAGCGCCCTGGCGTTCTGGCCCGTACCGTTCTGGATGACGTTCTCGAGCGTGTTCGTGACGTTGTTGGCCACGTCCGCCGGGATCGCCTCCTTGGGCTTCGGCTTCTTGAAGCCCGGAAGCTCCTGCCCGTTCTCCTTGACCTCCTTCACCGAATACGGTTCCGTGTGCTGGCCCGAGGCGGCGAACGTCGCGTAGGCGTCGGCCATCCGGATCGCACTGGGGGTCGAGGTGCCGAGCGCGAAGGACGGGTTGGGGTAGGCGAGGCTGTCCTTGAGGATGCCGGCCCGCATGGCGACGTCCTGCACATGAGGTATGCCGACATCCCAGCCGAGCTGGACGAACGGCGTGTTGATGGACTGCTCCATCGCCTTGCGCAGCGTGATGTAGCCCCAGGGGTGGTTGCTCTCGTTGTTCTGGAAGAACGGTTTGTTCTCCTTGTTCAGCACATACGAGCCGTCCTGGTTCCTGACCTTGAGGTGGTCATCGCCGTTGTACTTACTCATCGGCGAGACACCGACACCGTCGGTCTTGTAGGTGCCGTACTGCATGGCCGCGGCCAGTACGAACGGCTTCCACGTCGAACCCACGGGCACACCCGCGGTGTCGGCGTTGTTGGTGAAGTGGCCGTGCTCGTAACCGTCACCGCCGTAGAGCGCGACGATCCTGCCGTCATTGGGCACCACGGACGCGGCGCCGAACTGGGCGTACTTGTCCTTCGGCCGGCTCCCGGGCTTGAGGCGGGCCTTCTTGATCTTCTGGACGGCCTTGGTCAGGGCGTCGACCTTCTTCTTCTCGAAGGTCGTGTAGATCTGGTAGCCGCCCTGGGCGAACTGCTGCTCCGTGATGTGGGAGTGGTTCATGACGTACTTCTTGGCCGTGTCGGCCAGGTAGCTGATCTGGCCGGTCATGCCCTTGGTCGCCTTGCGGTCATCGGGCATGGGGTAGTGCTTGATGGCCTGCTGGTACTCGGCGTCGGTGAGGTGCTTGTCCTTGTGCATCTCGCCGAGGATCCAGGCCCAGCGCCCCTTGGAGCGCTCGAGGTTGGCTTTCGGAGTCGCCGTCTTGTCCCAGTTCGGGTTGCCCGCCGGGTCGAAGTACGTCGGACCCTTGAGTAGGGCGGCGAGGACGGCGCACTCGCTCGGCGTCAGCTTGACCGCGTCCTTGCCGTAGTAGGTCTGCGCGGCGGCCTGGATGCCGGAGGCGCCACGGCCGTAGTACGACGTATTCAGGTAGCCCTGCAGGATCTGCGACTTCGAGAGCTTCGTCCCCACCTTGATGGAGATGAACATCTCCTTGAACTTCCGGGTGACCGTCTGTTCCTGGCTCAGGTAGGTGTTCTTCACGAACTGCTGAGTGATCGTCGAACCACCCTGGGTGTTACCACCCCGGGCCATGTTGACCAAGGCACGGGCGATACCCATGGGGTCGACACCCGAGTCCTGGTAGAAGCTCTTGTTCTCGGCCGAGATCACCGCGTACTGCATGGCCTTGGGGATCCGGTCGATGGTGACGTTCTGCCGGTTCGCACCGGTGCCCGCCGTGACCATCTGCTTGCCGTCGGCCCAGTAATAGACGTTGCTCTGCGACTGCGCCGCGGCATTCTCACTGGGGACGGACACCATCGTGTAGCCGACACCGATCAGGACGACCATGGTGCCGAGGAACGCGATGCAGAGTCCGGAGACAAGCTTCCAGGAGGGCATCCAGCGGTGCCACCCGTACTTGTCCGCCCGGGGGTAGTTGATCATGCGGTTCTCGGCCGGCGCTGCCGCACGGCCCCTGCCGTGCCCGGCGTTCTCGACCCCTCTGCGGCGGCCGCCCGAGCCTCTCTGAGCGGCTCGTCGCGCCTCGGCCCGGCCACCGTACGGGCGTTCATCACCCCCCGAGGCGGAGTCCCCATAGGAAGGGGATCCATACGAATCGGAAGGGGACCCGGTGGCGCCGCGCGGCGCCCCGCGGCGGGCGGATGACGGACCGGTCTGGCCGCGTCGGGCCGCGGCACGTCCGCCTCCCTGCGGCGGCGGCGGTTTGCGACGGTGCTCGCTCATCGAACGACTACTCCTCGGGCAGGCGCACCCTTGCGCGCCTGGAAACGGCGGCTGGTTTCCGGTCCCCCCGAAGTACGGATGTGGTCGGTACTGCATTCACCCGTACTGCACCGAGGACAAGGACGTCCCCAGATGTCACTTGGTTCCCGGCGGTGTGCATGCCGCACAGACTACGCATCGTCAAAACCTGCCTAGCCCCGAGGTTCACCCCAAATCAGGCAACTCGCTTACAACGAATCGGTGATGTGATCCCGTTCACCCTCCCTGCCCTTGTCGCACCAGGGGTGCCGTTCTATCGTCGGGATGTATCGAGTCGATACATCGGTGCGAGATAAGACCGAAGGAGGCGATGATGAGCCGCCGTTCCGGCATCCTCGAGTTCGCCGTACTCGGCCTGCTCCGCGAGTCTCCGATGCACGGCTATGAGCTGCGCAAACGCCTCAACACGTCGCTCGGCGTGTTCCGCGCGTTCAGCTACGGGACGCTCTACCCCTGTCTCAAGACGCTGGTCGCCAACGGCTGGTTGATCGAGGAGCCGGGGAACACCCACGAAGACGCGCTCGCCGCGCCGCTCTCCGGACGGCGCGCCAAGATCGTCTACCGGCTGACGGCGGAAGGTAAGGAGCACTTCGAGGAGTTGCTCTCGCAGACGGGCCCGGACGCATACGAGGACGAGCACTTCGCCGCTCGGTTCGCCTTCTTCGGACAGACGTCGCGGGACGTGCGCATGCGCGTCCTGGAGGGCCGCCGCAGCCGGCTGGAGGAGCGTCTCGAGAGGATGCGCATCTCCCTTGCCCGCACCCGGGAGCGCCTCGACGACTACACGCTTGAGCTCCAGCGCCACGGGATGGAGTCCGTGGAGCGCGAAGTGCGCTGGCTGAACGAGCTCATCGAGAGCGAGCGGGCCGGCCGGGACCTGAGAGGTCCCGCGTCCGGGGAGACCGCTCAGCAGGACACCACATCTGGAGCGTCGGGCGGCCTGCCCCGTCCCGGGGACACCCCACGGACGGATACGCCCGACGACACCGCCACGTGAAGCCCGCCCAGGGCCTCACTCGTACACACAGGGAGCAACCGGAATGGGTTCGGTTCGCGTAGCCATCGTCGGTGTGGGCAACTGCGCCGCGTCGTTGGTACAGGGAGTCGAGTACTACAAGGACGCCGACCCGGCATCCAAGGTCCCCGGCCTGATGCACGTACAGTTCGGCGACTACCACGTCGGTGACGTCGAGTTCGTCGCCGCCTTCGACGTCGACGCCAAGAAGGTCGGCCTCGACCTCGCGGACGCGATCGGCGCCTCCGAGAACAACACCATCAAGATCGCCGACGTGCCGCACACCGGCGTCACGGTCCAGCGCGGCCACACCCTCGACGGCCTCGGCAAGTACTACCGCGAAACCATCGAGGAGTCCGCCGAGGAGCCGGCCGACATCGTCCAGGTCCTCAAGGACAAGCAGGTCGACGTCCTCGTGTGCTACCTGCCCGTCGGTTCCGAGGACGCGGCGAAGTTCTACGCCCAGTGCGCCATCGACGCCAAGGTCGCCTTCGTCAACGCCCTCCCGGTCTTCATCGCCGGCACCAAGGAGTGGGCGGACAAGTTCACCGAGGCGGGCGTCCCGATCGTCGGCGACGACATCAAGTCCCAGGTCGGCGCCACCATCACGCACCGTGTGATGGCGAAGCTGTTCGAGGACCGCGGTGTCCGTCTCGAGCGCACCATGCAGCTCAACGTCGGCGGCAACATGGACTTCAAGAACATGCTGGAGCGCGACCGCCTGGAGTCCAAGAAGATCTCCAAGACGCAGGCCGTCACCTCCCAGATCCCGGACCGGGACCTCGGCGACAAGAACGTCCACATCGGCCCCTCCGACTACGTCGCCTGGCTCGACGACCGCAAGTGGGCCTACGTCCGCCTCGAGGGCCGTGCCTTCGGCGAGGTCCCGCTGAACCTCGAGTACAAGCTCGAGGTCTGGGACTCCCCGAACTCCGCCGGCATCATCATCGACGCCCTGCGCGCTGCGAAGATCGCCAAGGACCGCGGTATCGGCGGCCCCATCCTCTCCGCGTCCTCGTACTTCATGAAGTCCCCGCCGGTTCAGTACTTCGACGACGAGGCCCGCGAGAACGTCGAGAAGTTCATCCGCGGCGAGGTCGAGCGCTAGACCGCCCCAGCGCCCCGTGCGCTGATCAGCGCACGCTGAATACGCTCCTGCCAGGGCTGAGGGTCCCCGGGTGGTACGCCCCGGGGACCCTTCCCGTGTGTGAGGCTGAGCCCCATGCCCGTCGTCCGCGACCTGTGCGTCCTGCTGCGCCTGCGGAACTTCCGCCGCCTGCTCGCCGTACGCCTGCTTTCCCAGGGCGCCGACGGCGTGTACCAGATCGCGCTCGCCACCTACGTCGTCTTCTCTCCCGAGAAGCAGACCTCGGCCGCCGCGATCGCCTCGGCGATGGCGGTCCTGCTGCTCCCGTACTCCCTGGTCGGCCCTTTCGCGGGCGCCCTGCTGGACCGCTGGAGGCGCCGCCAGGTCCTGGTGTACGGCAATCTGCTGCGCGTCCTGCTCGCGGCGGTCACCGCCGTTCTGATGGTCAGCCACGTCCCGGCCTGGCTGTTCTACGCCTCCGCCCTGTGTGTCACCGCCGTCAACCGCTTCGTCCTGGCGGGGCTGTCCGCCGCGCTTCCGCGCGTGGTCGGTACCGAACGCCTGGTGATGGCCAACTCCGTGTCCCCGACGGCGGGAACACTGGCCGCGACAGCGGGCGGCGGCCTTGCCTTCGCCATGCGCCTGACGGTGTCGGAATCCGATGCCGCGATGGTGCTGCTGAGCGGCGTGCTGTATCTGTGTGCGGCCCTCGCCACGCTGAGCATGGCACCCGACCTGCTGGGCCCCGACCGGGCATCGACACAGCCGCGGCTGGGGACGGCACTCGTCGGCACGACCCGGGATCTGCTGGCGGCCGTACGGCATCTCGCCGCACCGCCACGCCGGGAAGCGGTCTGGGCGCTGGCCGCGATGACGCTGATGCGCTTCTGCTACGGCGCGCTGCTGGTCCTGCTGCTGATGCTGTGCCGGTACGCCCTCTCGTCCAGCCCGGACGCCGGACTGCGCCTGCTGGGGCTGGCGTTGGGCCTCTCCGGCGCCGGCTTCTTCGCGGCGGCGGTGGTGACCCCCTGGGCGGCGGGCAGGCTCGGCCCCGGCCGCTGGATCGTCGTGTGCGCGGCGGCGGCCGCGGTTCTGGAGCCCGCGCTCGGCCTGCCGTTCGCCACCGTCCCCCTGCTCATCGCGGCGTTCGTCCTCGGACTGATCACGCAAGGCGCGAAGATCGCCACGGACACGATCGTGCAGTCCACGGTCGACGACGGATTCCGCGGCCGGATCTTCTCCGTGTACGACGTGCTGTTCAACGTCGCCTTCGTCGCCGCCGCCGGCGTGGCCGCCCTGATACTCCCTCCGGACGGCCGCTCGACGACTCTGGTGGTCACGGTCGCCGTTGTCTACGCGACGGTTGCTGCCGCTATGGCTCGCTTTGAGCAGCAATATGCCTCACATCAGTGACACAGATCCATTCCGGATTACATCGATGTCAGTGGGAGCCGTTAACTTACGGGCGTCTTATTTCGCGCCATGCGCGCTCACGTCCCAGGGGGGACCTCACACATGACCACTCCGCCGTCCCAGGGCCAGAACCCGTACGCCCAGACGCCTCCGCCGCCCGCGGGGCAGCAGCCGGGTCAGCCGGGAGTTCCGTCGCAGGCGCCCTACGCCCCGCTCCCCGGCCAGGGGGCGCCCGTGCCGCCCCCGACTCCGGCCAAGGGTGGCGGAAGCAAGAAGGTCATGCGCATCGTCGGCATCATCGTCGTCGCCGTCATCGTCGCCCTCATCAAGTTCGGTGCAGGCTGGTTCGCGACCCGTGACGACGCGGAGACCACGTCTGTCGGCTCGTGCATGCACAACGACGGCTCGTACTCCAAGCCTGACCTGAACGATGTCGGCTGCTCCTCCAGCGGGGCCCAGTACAAGGTTGTCCAGAAGTTCGACGACTCCAGTGACGAGAACAAGTGCAAGGCCGTCACGGAGGCGACGATCTACTACGTGCAGTCGGGCGGCGGTCACGACGTCGTGCTGTGCCTCAAGGAGACCAAGTAACGTCGCGGTCGGCCTCTAGCTGAGGGGGCGGTGTTTCACGTGAAACACCGCCCCCTCAGTACATGTGGAGCGGTGTCATGTTTCACGTGAAACGTGACACCGCTCCATGGGCTCAGCTCTGCTCGACCCACCACTCCTTGAGGGCCGCCACCGCCGCGTCATGCTCCATGGGGCCGTGCTCCAGCCGAAGCTCCAGCATGTGCTTGTAGGCCTTGCCGACGACCGGGCCCGGACCGACGCCCAGGATCTCCATGATCTGGTTGCCATCGAGGTCCGGCCGGATGGCGTCGAGCTCCTCCTGCTCCTGGAGCTGAGCGATGCGCTCCTCCAGGCCGTCGTACGCACGCGAGAGCGCGGATGCCCTGCGCTTGTTCCGGGTGGTGCAGTCGGAACGCGTCAGCTTGTGCAGGCGGTCGAGAAGCGGGCCCGCGTCCCGGACGTAGCGGCGGACCGCCGAGTCCGTCCACTCTCCGGTGCCATAGCCATGGAAGCGCAGGTGGAGCTCGACGAGACGCGAGACGTCCTTCACCAGCTCGTTGGAGTACTTCAGGGCCGTCATGCGCTTCTTGGTCATCTTCGCCCCGACCACCTCGTGGTGATGGAACGAGACGCGGCCGTCCTTCTCGAAGCGACGCGTGCGCGGCTTGCCGATGTCGTGCAGCAGCGCGGCCAGGCGAAGGGTCAGGTCGGGGCCGTCCTGCTCCAGGGCGATCGCCTGCTCCAGCACGATCAGTGTGTGGTCGTACACATCCTTGTGCCGGTGGTGCTCGTCACGCTCCAGACGGAGCGCGGGCAGCTCGGGCAGCACGTGATCGGCGAGCCCGGTGTCGACCAGCAGCCTCAGGCCCTTGCGGGGGTGCGCGGAGAGGATCAGCTTGTTCAGCTCGCCCCGGACCCGCTCGGCCGAGACGATCTCGATCCGCCCGGCCATCTCCGTCATCGCGGTGACGACCTCGGGGGCGACCTCGAAGTCCAGCTGGGCGGCGAACCGCGCGGCCCGCATCATCCGCAGCGGGTCGTCCGAGAAGGAGTCCTCGGGCGTGCCCGGCGTGCGCAGCACCCGCGCCGCGAGATCCTCGAGGCCGCCATGCGGGTCGATGAACTCCTTCTCCGGCAGCGCCACGGCCATCGCGTTGACCGTGAAGTCACGCCGGACGAGGTCCTCCTCGATCGAGTCGCCGTACGAGACCTCGGGCTTGCGCGAGGTGCGGTCGTAGGCCTCCGACCGGTACGTGGTCACCTCGATCTGGTAGCCGTCTTTCTGCGCTCCGACCGTGCCGAAGGCGATCCCGACCTCCCACAGCGCGTCCGCCCACGGCCGCACGATCTTCAGTACGTCCTCGGGGCGGGCGTCGGTGGTGAAGTCCAGGTCGTTGCCGAGCCGACCGAGCAGCGCGTCCCGGACCGAGCCGCCGACGAGGGCGAGTGAGAACCCGGCCTCCTGGAAACGGCGGGCGAGGTCGTCGGCGACAGGGGCCACCCGCAGCAGTTCGCTCACCGCGCGCTGCTGCACCTGGCTCAGGGCAGTAGGAGTGTCTTCGTTGGCGTTCGGCACAACAGAACAGGGTACGTGGCCCGGGCGGCGGGGTGCGCCTCCATTGACCGTGCGGACAGCTCCCGCCATATGCGCGCATGAGACGTGGCCCACGGCGTACACGAGCTCTCCACTCGATACTGGATATAGGGGACAGGCTGACGGTGTCCCGCGATCTTGCGGGGCAGACCGCGGCACTTCCCCTCGGCGCGCATCGTTACCATGCGTGGACGCACATTCCAACGACCACTGATCACGAGGGACGGGCGAGCGCGTGGCCGAGGCGGCAGACTTCCAAGGGACAAGTCCCTCACCTGCCCATCGATGGCTACGGCGTGCTGGGGCGCTGCTCGCAGGGGCACCCCTGCTGGCGGGCCTGTTCCAGCTGTCTG
Organism: Streptomyces sp. NPDC046805; assembly: GCF_040645355.1. Classification (NCBI taxonomy): domain Bacteria; kingdom Bacillati; phylum Actinomycetota; class Actinomycetes; order Kitasatosporales; family Streptomycetaceae; genus Streptomyces; species Streptomyces sp. NPDC046805. The sequence continues at coordinate 68,563 of NZ_JBEYYC010000003.1, forward strand.
CCGCGACGCCCGCGCAGGCGGCGTCCTCGGGCACGGTGTCGGTCTCCCTGGACTCGCTGAGCCCCGGCGTCCCCACGGACGGGGACACGGTGACCGTCTCCGGCACGGTGACCAACAAGGGCAAGCAGCCGGTCACCGGCGCGCACGTGGGGCTGCGTGTGGGTCCTCAGCTGAGCACCCGCTCGGCCATCGACAGCACCGCCCTCCACTCCGACGGCCTCCAGGCCTCCGCCGGCGCCGAGGTGGGCGGCAAGTACACCGAGAAGTTCCCGAGGCTCGCCCCCGGCGTCGCCGAGCACTTCAGCATCTCCGTGCCGGTCGACAAGCTCGATCTCGGCACGGGAGGTGTCTACGAGCTCGGTGTGGCCCTCTCCGGCCACACGGCCACACAGCCGTGGGACCAGATGCTCGGCATCCAGCGGACCTTCCTGCCGTGGCAGCCGGACGAGGCCGACCCCAAGACGAAGACGACGTACCTGTGGCCGCTGCTCTCCACCGTCCATGTGACGGCGAAGACGGGCGCCGGTGAGCAGCAGACGCCCGTCTTCCGCAACGACGACCTCGCCAAGGACCTCGCCCCGGGCGGCCGTCTGGCCCGGATGGTGGCCCTCGGCAAGGATCTGGACGTGACCTGGGTCATGGACCCGGACCTGCTGGCCTCGGTGGACGCGATGACGCGCGGCTACCGGGTCCAGGGCCCCCACGGCACCACGACGGCCGGCACCCACCAGGCGGTGGCCAAGCAGTGGCTCGCCGACCTGCAGAAGGCGGTGGCGGACAAGGAGGTCGTCGCGCTGCCCTTCGCCGACCCGGACCTGGCCTCGCTCGCCCACACCGGAACGAGCGTCACCGGCTCGCTGAGCCACCTCAAGGACGCCACGGATGTCGGCGCGACCACGGTGAAGACCGTGCTCCACGTCACGCCGAGCACCGACTTCGCCTGGCCCGTGGACGGCGCCGTGGACCCGTCGATCGTCAAGGTCGCCACCTCCGCCGGCGCCGACAAGGTGATCGCGCGCAGCGACAGCCTCCGGGAGACGGCCGGCCTCTCCTACACCCCCTCCGCGGCCCGCCCGATCGGCGGCGGCACGACGGCGGTGGTGGCGGATGCCGGACTGTCCACGGCCTTCCAGGGCGATCTGACGAAGGCGGGCTCGTCCACCCTCGCCGTACAGGAATTCCTGGCCCAGAGCCTGGAGCTCAACCTGCAGACCGGCAAGCAGCGCAACATCGTCGTCGCCCCGCAGCGCATGCCGTCCGCGAGCCAGGCCCAGGCCATGGCCCAGGCGCTCAAGGAGCTCCAGGACGGCAATTGGAGCCAGTCCCAGGACCTCGGCGCGGCCGCCAAGGCCAAGCCCGACGCCGGCGCCACCACACGGGTGCCCTCGACGTCCGCGTACCCCTCCTCGCTGCGCAGGCAGGAGCTGCCGCGCTCGGCCTTCGAGCAGAGTGGGCGGACGCAGGACAAGCTCGACACCTTCCAGGCCATCCTCAGCAAAGAGTCCCGCGTGGTGACCCCCTTCGGGCGGGCCATGAACCGCGAGATGTCCACGTCGTGGCGGGGCCGCCCCACCCAGGCGGACAGCTTCCGGACCGGCGTGGAGTCGTGGCTCGACGAGCTCACCGACCAGGTCAAGCTGATCAATAAGTCCGAGACGAAGCTCTCCGGCCGCAGCGCCACCATCCCGGTCACCGTCCAGAACAACCTGGTGCAGGGCGTCGACCACCTGGTCCTGCGGGTCACCTCGACGATGCCGACCCGCCTCAAGATCGGTGGCAAGGCCTACTCGGAGCAGCCGGTCGAGGTCTCCGGCGGCCACAGCCAGTCCGTGAAGTTCACCACGTCGGCCAACGCCAACGGCCGTGCGACGGTGATCGCCCAGCTGTACACGCAGGACGGCCAGGAGTACGGCGCTCCGGTCACCTTCGACGTGAAGGTCACCGAGGTCACGCCCACCGTGATGCTCGTCATCGGCGGCGGCGTCCTGCTGCTCGTCCTCGCCGGCTTCCGGATGTACACGCAGCGCAAGCGTGCGGCCGCCCGGCAGGCCGAGGAGGACGGCCCCGACGCGGCGGGGGACGGCCCGGACGGGCCGGAGAACCCCGAGGGCCCCGGAGACCGTCCTCAGGAAGAGTCCGACGCCCACTCCCGGGCAGAGGACCCGGAGCAGCCGAGTGACCCGACACCGGACACCGCACCGGAAAGCACAGACCCGTCCGGCACGGGTGAGAGAGTGGACCGTTGAGCGATGTCGTGGCCCGTGGGCCCGGGGACGATGAGGTGGGGTAACCATGAACGCGCCGTACGACGGTGACCGCGGGCAGGCCGCCGGCGGCTCGGGCCACCCCGAGCCGCCGCCCGAGCCCGGCCAGGTTCCGCCGCAGCACGCTGCGGACATGTACCTCCAGGACGCCTACGACAAGGACCCCTACAGGGAGCAGGACCTCTCCGCCCAGGACCCGGTTGCCGAGGCGCTCTACGACCGCGCCTCGCACCCTCCGCCGCCCCCCGGCCCGGACCGGCAGCCGCTGTACGGTCAGCCGGCCCAGTCGCCGTACGCGCCCGACCCGCATGTGTGGGCCCGGACGCCGGCGCCGGAGCCGGGCGGTCCGAAGCCGTACCTGCCGTACGGCGAAGATCCCCGTACGACCCAGTTCGTGGGAGTCGACGACTTGGTCACGCACTCCGGCGAGGAACGCCACGAGCCGGACGCCTTCGCACACCTCCTCCGGGACCAGCAGCAGGGCGGCGGACGCCCACCGATGACGCCCCCGGCCGTACCGGTCCCGGGCTCGGGTCAACGTCCGGGAGTGCCGTACCCGGGCACGAACGCGAACCCGGCGGCGTCGTACCCGGGGGCCTCCTCCGCACCCGGAGCCCCCTCGGCCGTGCAGGATCCGGCGCCTGCCGCCCCGGCCGGGAAGAAGACCGGGCGGGCCGCGGGCCTGATGAAGTCCAGCGCCGTCATGGCCGCGGGCACGATGGTCTCCCGCCTCACCGGTTTCATCCGCTCCGCGCTGATCGTCTCGGCGCTGGGCGTCGGCCTGCTCGGTGACACCTTCCAGGTCGCCTACCAGCTGCCGACCATGATCTACATCCTGACCGTGGGCGGCGGCCTCAACTCCGTCTTCGTGCCGCAGCTCGTGCGCGCCATGAAGGAGGACGAGGACGGCGGCGAGGCGTACGCCAACCGCCTGCTGACCCTGGTGATGGTCGCGCTCGGCGCCCTGACGGTGCTCGCGGTCGTGGGCGCCCCGGTCCTGATCCGCCTGCTGTCGGACCCGGTCGCGAGCGACCCGGCGGCCAACGGGGTCGGCGTCACCTTCGTCCGCTACTTCCTGCCCTCGATCTTCTTCATGGGCATCCACGTGGTGATGGGGCAGATCCTCAACGCCCGAGGAAAGTTCGGCGCGATGATGTGGACCCCGGTCCTGAACAACATCGTCATCATCGTCACGCTCGGCATGTTCATCTGGGTGTACGGCACCGCCGCGCACTCCGGGATGAAGGTCACCAACATCCCGCCGGAGGGCCAGCGTCTGATCGGCGTCGGTGTGCTGCTCGGCCTCGTCGTCCAGGCCCTGGCGATGATCCCGTACCTGCGCGAGACCGGCTTCCGGCTGCGCCTGCGCTTCGACTGGCGGGGCCACGGCCTCGGCAAGGCCGTCACACTCGCCAAGTGGACCTTCCTGTTCGTCCTCGCCAACCAGGCCGGCGCGCTGGTCGTCTCCCAGCTGTCCACCGCGGCCGGCAAGGACTCGCCCGTCGACGGCACCGGTTTCTCCGCGTACGCCAACGCGCAGCTGATCTGGGGCCTGCCGCAGGCCATCATCACGGTCTCTCTGATGGCGGCCCTGCTGCCGCGGATCGCGCGCTCGGCGGCCGAGGACGACGCGGGCGCCGTCCGCGACGACATCTCCCAGGGACTGCGGACGACCGCCGTGGCGATCGTGCCCATCGCGTTCGGATTCCTGTCCCTCGGCATCCCGATGTGCACGCTGATCTTCGGCTCCTCGGGCACCGGCGAGGCCACCAACATGGGCTACATGCTGATGGCCTTCGCCCTCGGCCTGATCCCGTACTCCGTGCAGTACGTCGTCCTGCGCGCCTTCTACGCCTACGAAGACACCCGGACGCCCTTCTACAACACGGTCATCGTGGCCGCGGTCAACGCGGGCGCCTCCGCGGCGTGTTACTTCCTGCTCCCGGCCCGCTGGGCCGTGGCCGGCATGGCCGCCGCGTACGGCGTCGCCTACGCGACCGGAGTGGGCGTCGCCTGGCGGCGGCTGCGCAAGAGGCTCGGCGGTGACCTGGACGGTGCGAGGGTCCTCAGGACCTACGCGCGACTGTGCATCGCCTCCGTACCGGCCGCTCTACTCAGTGGTGCGGCCTGCTACGAGATCGGCCACACCCTCGGTCAGGGCGTCCTCGGTTCCTTCGCAGCGCTGCTGATCGGCGGTGCGGTCCTGGTCGGTGTCTTCTTCGTGGCGGCCCGCCGGATGCGCATCGAGGAACTCAACTCGCTCGTGGGCATGGTGCGCGGGCGTCTGGGGCGCTGAGACGGGGGTACGCGCACAACCATCGTCCGCCACCGCGTGTCGTGCATAGCGGCGGACTGTGGGCACAATTGGTTTCGGCGTCGGACAGCGCGCAACGGATGGGGAGGCAGGGAACGACGGTGGCGGAACGGAGCACGGCTGCCGTCGACGTGGCAGACAACAGCGGCGACAAGCCGCTGACCGCGAAGGCGGACCAGTCCACGGCCGACGGGGTGGCCCAGAACCCGAAGCGGGACACGGACAGCGACGAGGCGCAGGGGGGAGACGGAACCGGGGGAGACGGAACCGGGGACCCCGGGAAGCAGGCCTCACCTCCCGAACTGCACAGCGGTCACAAACTCGCCAGACGCTACCGTCTCGAGGAGTGCGTCACTCGTCTGGACGGATTCAGCAGTTGGCGAGCGGTCGACGAGAAGCTCCGTCGTGCCGTCGGCGTTCACATTCTGCCCGCGGACCATGCACGGGCGCGTTCGGTGCTGGCCGCGGCCCGCTCCGCCGCGCTTCTCGGCGACCCCCGCTTCGTGCAGGTCCTGGACGCCGTCGAGGAGAACGACCTCGTCTACGTCGTCCACGAGTGGCTGCCCGACGCCACCGAGCTGACCACGTTGCTCTCCGCCGGGACGCTGGAGCCGCACGACACGTACCAGATGGTCAGCCAGCTCTCCTCCGCGATGGCCGCCGCCCATCGTGAGGGCCTCGCCCATCTGCGGCTCAACCCGAACGCCGTGCTGCGCACGTCCAGCGGCCAGTGGCGCATCCGCGGCCTCGCCGTGAACGCCGCGCTGCGCGGCATCACCTCCGACACCCCGCAGCGAACGGACACCGAGTCGATCGGCGCCCTGCTGTACGCGGCGCTGACCCAGCGCTGGCCGTACGAGAGCGACGCCTACGGCCTGTCCGGCCTGCCCAAGGACATCGGCCTGATCGCACCGGACCAGGTGCGCGCCGGCGTCCACCGCGGCTTGTCTGAGCTCGCGATGCGTGCGCTCGCCAACGACGGTGCCACTGCCTCCCGCCACGAGTCCCCGTGCACCACGCCTGAGGAGCTGGTGAAGGCGATCGGCGAGATGCCCCGCATCCGCCCGCCGGAGCCCGCGTTCACGGCACCGCCGGAGTACCAGCGCACGACGTACCAGCAGGGCACGTACGGCCGCCCGGCGGCGCACCCCGGTGCCGCCCAGCCGGTCCAGACGCCGCCGCCCCCGCTCCAGAGCCGTACCGGCAAGGCCCTCAAGTGGGCGGTCTCCGCTCTCCTGATCGCGGCTCTCGGCCTCGGCAGCTGGCAGCTGGCGGACGCGCTGATGGACCACGGCGACAAGTCCGACGACACGAACAACACGCAGACGACGAACGGCGGCGGCAAGGGCAAGAAGCCGGCGTCGGGCAAGCCGATCGCCATCGTCGGCGCGCGTGACTTCGACCCGTTCAGCTCGGACGGTTCCGAGAAGCCGGCCGATGTGGCGAAGGTCTACGACAACAGCACGGCCACGTACTGGCAGACGGACTTCTATCTGAGCCCGGACTTCGGCCGCCTGAAGTCGGGCGTCGGTGTGATCCTCGACCTCGGCAAGGTCCAGCAGGTCGGCAAGGTGACCACCACCTTTGTGGGGGACACCTCGGTCGAACTCCGTGCCGCGAGCGCGGATACGGGCACGGAACCGACGTCTTTCGACGCCTTCACCAAGGTCGCCGAGGGCTCGGGTACGACCGTGGGACTCAAGCCGGGCAAGCCCCTCAAGACCCGGTACGTGCTGGTGTGGCTGACCAAGCTGCCGATGCAGTCGGACGACGGCAAATGGCGCGGCAGGCTGGCGAACGTCAAGGTGACCAGCTGAACGAGCACGTGGCGGGAGGGAGGGGAACCGTTGGACGAGTCCGCCGGCGATGCGGTCAGCGATCAGGATCTCCTCGCCCGTCACGTAGAAGGCGATCCTGACGCCTTCGGTGAGCTTGTGCGGCGCCACCGGGACCGGCTCTGGGCCGTGGCGCTGCGGACGCTCGGGGACCGCGAGGAGGCCGCTGACGCGGTTCAGGACGCGCTCGTGTCCGCCTACCGTGCCGCCCACACCTTCCGCGGCCGGTCGGCCGTCACCACATGGCTGCACCGGATCACGGTGAACGCCTGCCTGGACCGAGCCCGCAAGGCGGCCTCCCGGAAGACCGCTCCGGTCGACGACACCGAGCGGCTCGAGCATCTGCTGGAACCCCACGAGTCGGCCTCGGCGCCTGCGGAACGCAACGAGCTGCACCGCCAGCTCCTCGAAGCCCTCGGCACCCTCCCGCACGACCAGCGCGCAGCGCTCGTCCTGGTGGACATGCAGGGCTACCCCGTCGCAGAGGCCGCCCGCATCCTCGACGTGCCGACCGGGACGGTGAAGAGCCGATGCGCCCGGGGCAGAGCCAGACTTCTCCCCTTGGTCGGCCATCTACGGCCGGAAGGCGGCGGTGCCGAAAAGGAGCCGGACGCGGCACGGAACCGGGCGCAGGGGACATCCGTCCCACCGGCAGCGGGGCCTCCGGACGGTGGTCCACACGAGCCGGGGCCGAGTGATTCAACCGCAGTGAAGGGCGGAGGTGGGCGAGCGTGACTTCCACGACGGACACGGCCGGGCATCCGGACGTCGCCGAGATCTCCGACCTCACCGAGGGCCTCCTCTCCCCGTCCCGGACCGCGGACGTACGACGTCACCTGGACGCGTGCGAGCTCTGCGCCGACGTCCTCGTCTCGCTGGAGGAGATCCAGGGACTGCTCGGCACGCTGCCGGGCCCGCCGCGGATGCCCGACGACGTGGCGAGCCGTGTCGATGCTGCACTCGCGGCCGAGGCGCTGCTCCACCCCGCCCCCGCCGCCGAGCCCGACGCCGATGCGCATGTTTCACGTGAAACATCGGCGCCGGTGGACCGTCCCGCCGGACGTCCCCACGGCGCGGCCGGTCCGGGCCGCAAGCAACGTCAGCGCTCGGGACGCCGGAGGCGCGTGGCCCTGGGAGCCGTACTCACGGCTGCCGTTCTCGGGGCCGGATCGCTGCTCCTGCTGTCACTCGGTCACCCCGATGCGGATTCGGCCGCGCAGGGCAAGCAGACCGCCTCGGCCGGCGCCTTCTCCGAGAGGAGCCTCAAGGGCCAGGTAACGGACCTTCTCGCCAAGACAAAGAGCCCGCAGCGCGGCTTGGACAGCCAGAAGCCGAAGCTGGGCATCGAGTCCCAGTCCGACACCCCGGGGTCGACCGAGAGCGCGGACACCCTGCTTCAGACCTCGGCCCCGGTCCCGGACTGCATCCGGCAGGGCATCAACCGCGACGACCCCGTCCTCGGCGCCGAACAGGGAACGTACGACGGGAAGCACGTGTACCTCGTCGTCCTGCCCGACATCTCCGACGGCACTCGGGTCACCGCATACGTCGTCGACGCCGCCTGCGTCGGCAGGCAGACCGCCTCCCCGGGAGACGTCCTCCTGAAGCAGTCCTTCGCACGCCCCTGAGCCTTGACGCATCAACGCGGTCCGGGATGTTAGGTCGTACCGTGCGGCATCCCGTGTGCCCGGCCGCACCGGGAATGCGCGACCCGTAGGATCCGTTGGGTGGGGTGAGAGTCCCGGAAGGGGCTCCCACCGGTCGAATGACGCAGACCAGAGACGAGGAATCAAGCCGTGAGCGACGTCCGTAACGTGATCATCATCGGCTCCGGGCCCGCCGGCTACACGGCGGGGCTCTACACCGCGCGCGCGTCGCTGAAGCCCCTGGTGTTCGAGGGCGCCGTCACCGCGGGCGGTGCGCTGATGAACACCACCGAGGTCGAGAACTACCCCGGCTTCCCCGACGGCATCATGGGCCCCGAGCTCATGGACAACATGCGCGCCCAGGCCGAGCGCTTCGGAGCCGAGCTCAACCCGGACGACGTCGTTTCGGTCGACCTGACGGGTGACATCAAGACCGTCACCGACACCGCGGGCACGGTTCACCGGGCGAAGGCCGTCATCGTGGCGACCGGCTCGCAGCACCGCAAGCTGGGCCTGCCGAATGAGGATGCTCTCTCCGGCCGCGGCGTCTCCTGGTGCGCCACCTGTGACGGGTTCTTCTTCAAGGACCAGGACATCGCCGTGATCGGTGGCGGTGACACCGCGATGGAGGAGGCCACCTTCCTCTCGCGGTTCGCCAAGTCCGTGACGATCATCCACCGCCGGGACACCCTGCGCGCCTCCAAGGCGATGCAGGACCGCGCCTTCGCCGACCCGAAGATCAAGTTCGTCTGGGACAGCGAAGTGGTCGAGATCCTGGGCGACCCGAAGCTCACCGGCCTGAAGCTGCGCAACCTCAAGACCGGCGAGATCTCGGACCTCGCGGTGACGGGTTTGTTCATCGCGATCGGCCACGACCCGCGCACCGAGCTGTTCAAGGGCCAGCTGGACCTCGACGCCGAGGGCTACCTCGAGGTCGACTCGCCCACCACCCGGACCAACGTCCCGGGTGTCTTCGGCGCCGGTGACGTGGTGGACCACAGCTACCGCCAGGCGATCACTGCGGCCGGCACCGGCTGCGCCGCCGCTCTCGACGCCGAGCGCTACCTCGCCTCCCTCGCAGACGAGGAGCAGGCCGAGCCCGAGAAGACCTCTGTCTGATCCCCTTCCGCCCCACCGCAAGATCAAGTTAAGGAGCCCGCCGTGGCCGGCACCCTGAAGAACGTGACTGACGCCTCCTTCGACGAGGATGTCCTCAAGAGCAACAAGCCCGTCCTGGTGGACTTCTGGGCCGACTGGTGCGGCCCGTGCCGTCAGATCGCGCCGTCCCTTGAAGCGATCGCCGCCGAGTACGGCGACAAGATCGAGGTCGTCAAGCTCAACATCGACCAGAACCCGACTACGGCCGCCAAGTACGGCGTCATGTCCATCCCGACCCTGAACGTCTATCAGGGCGGCGAGGTCGCCAAGACCATCGTCGGTGCGAAGCCGAAGGCCGCGCTCGTCCGCGACCTCGAGGACTTCATCGCCGAGTAGCCGAGTCCACGGCTGCGCCGTCGAACCGACAGGCGCATGTTTCACGTGAAACACGAATGGGCCAGCCCCTGCGGGCTGGCCCATTCGCATTACAGCGGCCGAAGCGCCGGTTCCTTCTGTACGGCCCCCAAAAGGCGGTCCAGCGCCATCTCCATGTCTTCCTTCCAGGAGAGCGCCGTGCGCAGCTCCAGCCGCAGTCTCGGGTACGTGGGATGAGGGCGGACCGTCTTGAAGCCGACGGCCAGCAGATGGTCCGCCGGGAGCACACACGCGGGCTCCTTCCAGCGGGCGTCACCGAAGGCCTCGATCGCCTTGAACCCGCGCCGCAGCAGATCCTTGGCGACCGTCTGGACCATCACGCGGCCGAGCCCCTGCCCTTGGTAGCCCGGCATGATGAACGACGTCATCAGCTGGACCGCGTCCGGTGAGACAGGGCTCGTGGGAAACGCCGTGGAGCGGGGGACGTAGGCGGGGGGAGCGTAGAGCACAAAGCCCACGGGTACGTCGTCGACGTAAACCACCCGGCCACACGAGCCCCAGTCGAGCAGAACCGCGGAGATCCAGGCTTCCTTCTCCACGGAGGCCGTTCCCGCCTTTACCGCGGCTTCGCCGCTGACCGGGTCCAGCTCCCAGAAGACGCACGAACGACAACGCCGGGGAAGGTCCTGAAGGTTGTCCAGCGTAAGCGGTACGAGCCGTCGGCCCATGAAGCCTGTTCCTCGCTTCCCTCGCCCGCGGCGTCACGAGCGGCTGTCAGAGCGCTTCGCTCCCTGAGCAGACTGCCGATGAAGCCGCTGACCACGCCCAGTCCCAGGCTCGCGCTCACCAGCCCGGTGCGGCTCACCCCTCGCATGGCCCCGCCTCCCACTCGAAGGTGCTGTCAGGTGGATGCGCCATACCCGAACGCATCGTATCCATGTTGAGATTCCATCGATACCGCCTGAAAGCAAAGAGCGGACCGTGTTCCGGTACACACCGGACACGATCCGCTTCATCGCCCGAACAGGCGGGTTCACACGAGGATCAGTCCTCCGGGCCCTCGGAGTCACCGTCGTGAAGACCCTTCTGAAGGGCCTCTCCCTCACCCGGGGCCAGCGTGCTGAGGATCCGCACGAGGTCCTTCGGCGAAGCGAACTCGACGGTGATCTTGCCCTTCTTCTGGCCGAGATCCACCTTCACGCGCGTCTCGAACCGATCCGAGAGACGGGTCGCGAGTTCGTCCAACGCCGGGGAGACCCGGGTCCCCGCACGCGGCCCCTTGGAGCGCTGTGCCGTCTGAGGCCGCGAGGCCATCAGAGTCACGATCTCCTCGACGGCCCGCACCGAGAGCCCCTCGGCCACGATCCGGTGAGCCAGCCGCTCCTGCTCCTCCGAGTCCTCCACAGAGAGCAGTGCCCGGGCATGTCCGGCGGAGAGGACCCCGGCGGCCACCCGGCGCTGAACAGCCGGCGAGAGCTTCAGCAGACGCAGGGTGTTGGAGACCTGCGGGCGGGAGCGCCCGATGCGGTCCGCCAACTGGTCGTGCGTGCAGTTGAAGTCCTTCAGCAACTGGTCGTAGGCGGCCGCCTCTTCCAGCGGGTTGAGCTGGGCACGGTGCAGGTTCTCCAGGAGCGCGTCCAGGAGAAGCTTCTCGTCGTCCGTGGCGCGCACGATCGCCGGGATCGCTTCGAGACCGGCCTCGCGGCAGGCCCGCCAACGCCGCTCGCCCATGATGAGCTCGTAGCGCCCGGGGCCCAGCTGCCGTACGACGACGGGCTGGAGGAGGCCGACTTCCTTGATGGAGGTGACCAGTTCGTGCAGCGCGTCCTCGTCGAAGACCTCGCGCGGCTGGCGCGGGTTCGGCGTGATGGAGTCGAGGGGAATCTCGGCGAAGTGGGCGCCCATGGGATGCGTGGGCAGCTCAGCAGCGCCGTTCACCGACGGCTCATCGGTTTCCTGCGAAACCGGGGGCAGCGTGGCCACCTTGGCGGCAGCCACCCCTCGGTCGGTCGTCAGCACTGGGGCCACTGCGGGGGACGCGGAAGGCGTTCCCCCCACCGCGGCCGGGGCCGGGTTCTTCTCGGTCGGGGCTGCAGGGATCAGTGCGCCAAGACCTCGGCCCAGCCCCCTCCGTCGTTCGCTCACTGAATCCCCTCCACCGTGCTCGGGTTGCTCTGTGCGCCGATGTGGGCCTGCGTCGGGTCATAGCTGACGCCGACACCCTTCAGCGCGATTTCTCGTGCCGCCTCAAGATAGGAGAGGGCACCGCTTGATCCTGGATCGTAGGTCAACACCGTCTGCCCGTAGCTCGGTGCCTCCGAGATACGGACCGAGCGGGGAATGCTCGTCCGCAGCACCTCGTCACCGAAGTGGCTGCGCACCTCTTCTGCGACCTGGGAGGCGAGACGCGTCCGGCCGTCGTACATGGTGAGCAGGATCGTCGACACATGCAGGGCGGGGTTGAGGTGCCCCCGTACCAGGTCGACGTTGCGCAGCAACTGCCCCAGGCCCTCCAGCGCGTAGTACTCGCACTGGATCGGGATGAGGACCTCGGCGCCGGCCACCATCGCGTTGACCGTCAGGAGGCCGAGCGACGGCGGGCAGTCGATGAGGATGTAGTCCAGCGGCTGCTCGTACGCCTGGATCGCTCGCTGCAGTCGGCTCTCCCGGGCCACCAGTGACACCAGCTCGATCTCCGCACCGGCGAGATCGATCGTGGCAGGGGCGCAGAAGAGACCCTCGACGTCCGGCACCGGCTGCACGACGTCGGAGAGTGGCTTGCTGTCGACCAACACGTCATAGATGGATGGAACTTCGGCGTGATGGTCGATACCCAGAGCCGTGGAGGCGTTGCCCTGCGGGTCGAGGTCGACCACCAGGACACGACCACCGTGCAGAGCCAGCGAAGCGGCAAGGTTGACGGTCGTCGTGGTCTTGCCGACGCCGCCCTTCTGGTTGGCGACCACGACGACGCGGGTCTGCTCGGGCCGAGGCAGGCCTTCACCAGCGCGGCCCAGCGCCTCGACCGCCAGTTGGGCAGCACGACCGATGGGAGTGTCGTCCATCGGAGGCGGTGTTTCACGTGAAACATCCGCCCCCATCGACTCGGTACGGGGACCGGGGACCGGATCGGTCATCGGTCCCGCGATGTTGGCGTCGGACCGCAAGGATTCACTCTCCTCGACTTCAGGCTCGCAATGAACAGAGCCTCCCATGCCTTCGGGGTGATGAACCAGTGAGGCTTGACGTTCTGTGGAGAAATCCACCTCTGTGGACAACTCCGCTACCTCTCCGAGTGAACCGAGAGGCTTACGCTCGCGGGGTTCGGCCGCAGCGCGGCCGCGACTGATGATGCCGTGCAACAGTGAGCGACGTTTCACGTGAAACACGATGCATAGCGGCACCAGCCGCGCCTGCGCGACACTCCGACACGCATGGGTTGGGCAGCTTGTGTGGAGTACGTCGCGTACTCAGCGGCGCCTGCGCACCCGCTCCGTGCGCGCCGCCTTGGCGCGCTTGGCCGCGAAACGCACACCGCCCGGGCTCTCCCCGACCTCGACCCGCACGACGGTGGACGTGGGATCCACCACGCCCTCGCCCACATGCAGGATCGAGGTCGACACCGCCCCGAGCTTACTCAGAGCGGTACCCGCGGCCTTCAGCTCCTCCTCGGCAGTGTCACCCTTCAGGGCGAGCATCTCGCCGTACGGGCGCAGCAGCGGAATGCCCCAGGTGGCCAGTCGGTCCAGTGGAGCCACGGCGCGGGCGGTCACCACGTGGACCGGCGTCAGCTTGCCCATGACTTCCTCGGCCCGGCCGCGGACGACCGTCACATGGTCCAGGCCCAGGAGCTCGACGACCTCGGTGAGGAAGGTCGTACGCCGCAGCAGCGGCTCAAGGAGGGTGATCTTCAGGTCGTCCCGGACCAGGGCCAGGGGAATGCCCGGCAGGCCCGCACCCGAGCCGACATCGCACACCGTCACGCCCTCGGGGACGACCTCGGAGAGCACCGCACAGTTCAGCAGATGCCTCTCCCAGAGGCGGGGCACTTCCCGCGGGCCGATGAGCCCACGCTGCACACCCGCCTCGGCGAGCAGCTCCGCATAGCGGACCGCATCGTCGAAGCGATCGCCAAACACTTCCCGCGCCTGTTCAGGCGCAGGGGGGAGCTCCGCTGCCTCCGTCACGGGGACCGTCCTTCCGTACAGCGCCGACGCACCGAGCGTCGGCCACCAGAACTACAGGCTGACAAAGTTCGGCCCCGTCTGCGCAACAGACGGGGCCGGTGGAACGTAGGGGCCGGTCAAGCAGGCAGCACGACGACGAACCGCTGCGGCTCCTCGCCCTCGGACTCGCTGCGCAGCCCCGCGGCCTTGACCGCGTCGTGCACGACCTTGCGCTCGAACGGGGACATCGGCTTGAGCTTGACGGACTCGCCGGTGCTCTTGACCTCGGCCGCGGCCTTGGCGCCCAGCTCCGAGAGCTCGGCGCGCTTCTGGGACCGGTAACCCGCGATGTCCAGCATCAGCCGGCTGCGGTCCCCAGTCTCCCGGTGCACGGCCAGGCGCGTGAGCTCCTGGAGTGCCTCCAGCACCTCGCCGTCGCGGCCGACCAGCTTCTGCAGGTCGCGGCTGCTCGTGTCGCTGATGATCGACACGGACGCCCGGTCGGCCTCGACGTCCATGTCGATGTCGCCGTCAAGGTCGGCGATGTCCAGCAGACCTTCGAGGTAGTCCGCCGCGATCTCGCCCTCCTGCTCCAGGCGGGTCAGGGTGTCTGCACCCTCGGCAGCGGCGGAGGTGGTGCCTTCCGTCACGGGATGGGCTCCTTCTTACTTCTTGGACGGGGACTTGGGGCGCTGCGAGCCGCCCTTGCGCTGACCGGACTGGGCCTTGCTGCGGGAGCCGGAGCCGGCACTGGGCTTCGAAGCAGCCTTGCCGTTCTGCGGCTCGTCGGACTTCGCCAGCGACGTGGACGGCTGGGAGGACGCGGAAGACGTGGAAGACGTGGAGGACTCGGACTCGTCCGCCGTCTTCGTACTGCCCGACTGCCGCTGGGCCTTCGTCTGACGCTTGGGCTGCTGACGCTTGGGGGCGGCGGTCGTCGCCGTGCCCTCCTCGGTCTCCACAGCGGCCTGGGTCTCGCCCTTCACCACGGAGCCGTCGACCTGGGCCGCGAGGCCGGCCTTGGTCAGGGCGTGGATGAACTTGCGCTCGTGCTCGTTGCGGTCCCGCCCCTTGGCGACGATCGCCTTGACGATGGTCTTCTGGCTGCGGCGACGGACCTTGCCGTGGTGCGTGACGTGCTTGGTCAGGCGCTCGAGGTAGGAGGCCTGCGCCTTGGAACCCGGGGTCGGGTTGTTGTGGATGACGTACATCTGCTGGCCCATGGTCCACACGTTCGTGGTCAGCCAGTAGACGAGGACACCGACCGGGAAGTTGATGCCGAAGACGGCGAACATGATCGGGAAGACGTACATCAGCATCTTCTGCTGCTGCATGAACGGCGTCTTCACCGTGGTGTCGACGTTCTTCGTCATCAGCTGGCGCTGCGTGTAGAACTGCGACGCCGACATCAGGATGATCATGACCGCGGTGACGACGCGGACGTCGGTCAGCGAGGCACCGAGCGCGGCGACCGAGTCGGCGCTCGCCGTGAACTTCGCGGCGAGCGGGGCGCCGAAGATGTGCGCCTGACGGGCGCTGGCCAGCAGCTGATCGTCGATGACGCCGATCGTCTTGCCGGTCGCGATGCCGTTGAGCACGTGGTACAGGGCGAAGAAGAACGGGGACTGCGCCAGGATGGGAAGGCACGAGGAGAGCGGGTTGGTGCCCGACTCCTTGTACAGCTTCATCATCTCTTCGGACTGACGCTGCTTGTCGTTCTTGTAGCGCTCCTGGATCTTCTTCATCTCGGGCTGGAGCGTCTGCATGGCCCGGGTCGCCTTGATCTGCTTCACGAAGAGCGGGATCAGGCAGATGCGGATCAGGATCACCAGAGACACGATGGACAGGCCCCAGGCCCAGCCCGTGTCGGGCCCGAAGATGTTCCCGTACACCGAGTGGAACTGGACGATGACCCAGGAAACAGGTGTCGTGATGAAGCTGAAGAAGCTGGCAATCGTGTCCACTAATCATGCTCCTTGGGCATGGGACGAGGTCTCTGCGACCGGGCTCGAAGGAAGTGCCATGTGCGGCTTCCCTTCAGTGGCCGGTTCGGCGGCGGAGGGCCCGCCCTTGCGCGCGCGCCAGGCGCTGCGCAGCATTTCGTGCCACCGTGGACGCTTGCGCGGCGGGACATGGTCCACGCCGCCGAGCGACCACGGATTGCACCGCAGGATGCGCCAGGCGGTGAGTCCCGTTCCCTTGATCGCACCATGCCGGTCGATGGCCGTATAGCCGTAGTGGGAGCACGACGGGTAGTACTTGCAGACCGGCCCGAGCAGTGGACTGATCGTCCACTGGTACAGCTTGATCAGAGCCAGCAGCGGGTACTTCATCGCGCGCCCCCTCCCAGCAGCCGCTGTAGGGCGGCGTCCAGGTCTTGGGCCAGCTGTGCATGGCTTGCGTCGCCCGCTCCGGGCAGCGCTCGTACGACTACCAGGCTACCGGGGGGAAACAGGGCGACTCGGTCACGCATCAGATGGCGAAGTCTGCGCTTCACTGTGTTACGGACGACCGCACCACCCACTGCCTTGCTCACGACGAAACCCGCACGCGTCAGGGGAGCGCTCTCCCCAGGCGCGTGCGGGTCCGTGGAACCGCTACGAAGGTGGACGACGAGAAGCGGGCGGCCTGCCCGGCGACCTCGTCGTACCGCGGTCGCGAAGTCCTCGCGCCGCCTCAGCCGGTTCTCGGTGGGCAGCACGACGTCATGACCTGATCGGAATCAGGCGGACAGGCTCGCGCGACCCTTGCCACGGCGGGCGGCGAGAATCGCGCGGCCGGCACGGGTCCGCATACGCAGCCGGAAGCCGTGGGTCTTGGCGCGACGACGGTTGTTCGGCTGGAAGGTGCGCTTGCTCACTCGGGGGCTCCAGAAAGAATCGATAGTTGGCGGGGTGCCGTCCTGGCTGTCACCGTGCGCCCACGAGTAGCTCGCGTCACGCCCGAGTGCACCGCTTCCCGATCACCTTTAGCGATCTGTGCCCATCGGTAGGCAGGCGGCAGCAGCCATCGACAACTCGACCTGGTCACGGTACGCGGGGCTACGCCATCCGGTCAAACCAGCTGCCCGTGAGGGACACTATCCACAGGCTGGGGACAACGACTTGAACCGTACCCGCCGCCCTGACTACCTTGGCTGAACCCCAATTCGTTCCCTTGTCCCCGCACCACCCGATTTACATCCCGACCTTCCCGCGAATCACACGTTCGTGGGACCTGTGAGAGAGCGTGCCCTGTGGCTGACGTACCTGCCGATCTTGCCGCAGTGTGGCCGCGAGTACTGGACCAGCTCCTGGGTGAGGGCCGTGGCCAGGGTGTCGAGGTGAAGGACGAGCACTGGATCCGGCGCTGCCAGCCGCTGGCGCTGGTCGCGGACACCGCCCTGCTCGCCGTACCGAACGAATTCGCGAAGAACGTGCTGGAGGGCCGGCTGGCTCCGGTCGTGAGCGAGACTCTGAGCCGCGAGTGCGGCCGGCCGATCCGCATCGCGATCACCGTCGACGACTCCGCGGGCGAGCCCGCGGCTCCGCCCGCGCCCGCGGCCTCTTCGGCCCCGCACGAGCGGCAGAGCTCCCCGCAGTCGCGCTACGAGGAGACCGAACGCCCCTCCGGCCAGTACGAGGGGTACCGGCGCCACCGCGCCGAGCAGTCGCCGGGCTCCCCGGCCGACCCCGGCACCCGCGCGGATCAGCTGCCGTCCGCCCGCCCCGCGTACCCCTCCGAGTACCAGCGCCCCGAGCCGGGCGCCTGGCCGCGGCCCGCGCAGGACGAGTACAGCTGGCGGCAGCCGCGGCTCGGCTTCCCGGAGCGGGACCCGTACGCGTCGCCGTCGCAGGATTCGTACGGCTCGCCGTCGCGCGACACGCGCGAGACCTACGGTGCCCCGTCGTCGGACTCGTACGGCTCGGGCCAGGACGCGTACGCCCCGACGCAGGACTACCGCCCGCAGTCCATGGAGCGCCCGTCGTACGACCAGCAGCGCTCCGAATACGACCCGTCCCGCGTCGACTACGACCAGCGCGACGCCGGCCGCCGCGAGCCGTCGGCAGGCTCCGGCCAGGTGCACCGCGGCGGTCCGATGGGACCGAACCTGCCGACGACCGGTGCCCCGGGACCGCTGGCCGCGCAGCCCGCTCCGGCGACCGGTCCGGGCGAGCCCACCGCACGGCTGAACCCCAAGTACCTCTTCGACACGTTCGTCATCGGCGCTTCCAACCGCTTCGCGCACGCGGCCGCGGTGGCCGTCGCCGAGGCGCCCGCGAAGGCCTACAACCCCCTCTTCATCTACGGGGAGTCGGGGCTCGGCAAGACGCACCTGCTGCACGCCATCGGGCACTACGCGCGCAGCCTCTACCCGGGCACGCGCGTGCGGTACGTGAGCTCGGAGGAGTTCACCAACGAGTTCATCAACTCCATCCGCGACGGCAAGGGCGACAGCTTCCGCAAGCGCTACCGCGAGATGGACATCCTGCTCGTCGACGACATCCAGTTCCTGGCGGACAAGGAGTCGACGCAGGAGGAGTTCTTCCACACCTTCAACACGCTCCACAACGCCAACAAGCAGATCGTGCTCTCCAGCGACCGGCCGCCCAAGCAGCTGGTCACGCTGGAGGACCGGCTGCGGAACCGGTTCGAGTGGGGCCTGATCACCGACGTCCAGCCGCCCGAGCTGGAGACGCGCATCGCGATCCTGCGCAAGAAGGCGGTGCAGGAGCAGCTCAACGCCCCGCCGGAGGTGCTGGAGTTCATCGCCTCCCGGATCTCGCGCAACATCCGCGAACTGGAGGGCGCGCTGATCCGCGTGACGGCGTTCGCGTCGCTCAACCGGCAGCCGGTGGACCTCGGGCTCACGGAGATCGTCCTCAAGGACCTGATCCCCGGTGGCGAGGACTCGGCCCCGGAGATCACGGCGACGGCCATCATGGCGGCGACCGCCGACTACTTCGGCCTCACCGTCGAGGACCTGTGCGGCACCTCGCGCGGCCGCGCCCTGGTGACCGCGCGCCAGATCGCCATGTACCTGTGCCGCGAGCTCACCGACCTGTCGCTGCCGAAGATCGGCGCACAGTTCGGCGGCCGCGACCACACGACCGTCATGCACGCCGACCGCAAGATCCGCGCACTGATGGCCGAGCGGCGGTCCATCTACAACCAGGTGACCGAGCTGACGAACCGCATCAAGAACGGCTGACAGCCACAGTCGTACGGCGTCGAGGGCGCCTCCGGGAGCGGATCCCGGAGGCGCCCTTCGTCGTACCGCGGCCGCGTGGTGTTCGAATCCCCGGCGGGTTACGGTCGCCCTCCACAGATTCGACGACTTTCTTCCGTCCACACCCTGGGGACTGGGGAGTTGTCCAGATCGTGTCCACAGAGGAGCCTGTTGAAAGACCATCAGGCCAGGTCAGCAGGCTGTGGATTGGTGGACGGACGATCTCCACAGGCTGTGGACGAAGCGGAGATCCACAGGCTGTGCGCAACGTTGTCCACCGTCGGCCCACAGGCTGGGGCCGGTTGTCCCCATCGATCGGCGGCTTCTCCACATGGTTGTCCACTGTTCGGCAACGCGCCGCACCGGATCACCGCCCTGAGTGAAAGCCGTCACACCAAGGGGCCGGATTGGGCTGTGGGAAACGTGGGTAAAGCTGGGGACGCAGCTGGGGAGAAGTCGGCCCAGGCTGTGGGCGGGGTGTGCAGAACTTCCTGTTCTCCACAGAGACGCCCGGTTGTCCACCGCCGCCACCCACAGGGCCGGTGGACAAAATTTCCGCGCTGAGCTGGGCAAACGTGGTTATCCACGGTATCCACAGGCCCTACTACTACTCCCGACTAGAGAGAGTGCGGAATTCGTTTGGAAGCGGGACCTGTGCACAACTCGCTGTCTCGAGCCCGGCCGCCCCTCCGAGCGACTTGACCCCGACAGGCACCTACTGTCAGTGCGGTGCGTCAGACTGGTCCCCGGCGTCCTTCCCGTCCCAGAGGGCCGTGACGCCGAGTCGTAGGACTCAGTAGCAACCGCAGGAGGCGGCTTACGGTGAAGATCCGGGTGGAACGCGACGTACTCGCGGAGGCAGTGGCCTGGGCGGCACGCAGCCTCCCGGCCCGTCCGCCGGCGCCTGTGCTCGCCGGCCTCCTGCTGAAGGCCGAGGACGGGCAGCTGAGCCTGTCCAGCTTCGACTACGAGGTCTCCGCCCGCGTGTCCGTGGAGGCCGAGGTCGACGAGGAGGGCACGGTCCTCGTCTCCGGCCGCCTGCTGGCCGACATCTGCCGCGCGCTGCCCAACCGCCCGGTGGAGATCTCCACAGACGGTGTACGGGCGACCGTGGTCTGCGGTTCCTCGCGGTTCACACTCCACACCCTGCCTGTGGAGGAGTACCCGGCGCTGCCGCAGATGCCGACCGCCACGGGAACCGTCCCCGGCGAGGTGTTCGCGTCCGCCGTCTCCCAGGTGGCCATCGCCGCCGGCCGTGACGACACGCTGCCCGTGCTCACCGGTGTGCGCATCGAGATCGAGGGCGACACGGTCACCCTGGCCTCGACCGACCGCTACCGCTTCGCGGTCCGTGAGTTCCTGTGGAAGCCGGAGAACCCGGACGCCTCCGCGGTCGCCCTGGTGCCCGCCAAGACGCTCCTGGACACCGCCAAGGCGCTCACGAGCGGCGACAGCGTCACGCTGGCGCTGTCCGGCTCCGGCTCGGGCGAGGGCCTGATCGGTTTCGAGGGCGCCGGGCGCCGGACGACCACGCGTCTGCTGGAGGGCGACCTCCCGAAGTACCGCACGCTGTTCCCGACCGAGTTCAACTCCGTCGCCGTCATCGAGACCGCCCCCTTCGTGGAGGCCGTCAAGCGCGTGGCCCTGGTCGCCGAGCGCAACACCCCGGTGCGCCTCAGCTTCGAGCAGGGCGTGCTCATCCTGGAGGCCGGCTCCAGCGACGACGCACAGGCTGTGGAAAGGGTTGACGCCCAGCTGGAGGGCGACGACATCTCGATCGCCTTCAACCCGACCTTCCTGCTGGACGGTCTGAGCGCCATCGACTCCCCGGTGGCCCAGCTGTCCTTCACGACGTCCACGAAGCCCGCGCTGCTCAGCGGCAAGCCGGCGGTGGACGCCGAGGCGGACGAGGCCTACAAGTACCTGATCATGCCGGTGCGACTCAGCGGCTGAGCCGTCGAGCCGCCTCGCGGCGGACGGAGACGGGTGGGCTCGGCCGCCGAGTCCACCCTCCGACGAAGCCGCAGGTGAGGGCGTACGAATGAGCGCGTATGCCCACAGGTGTGCGTGAGCGTCCGGGTTTAGGCTCGGACGCAGGTACGAATGTGCCTGCGCCTCACACGCCACACAGCAACCTAAGGAAAACAACTGATGGACCTCGGTCTCGTCGGCCTCGGCAAGATGGGCGGCAACATGCGCGAGCGGATCCGCCGCGCGGGCCACACCGTCATCGGATACGACCGCAACGCGGACCTCGCGGATGTCCACAGCCTGGAAGAGCTTGTGGGCAAGCTTCCGGCCCCGCGTGTGGTCTGGGTGATGGTCCCGGCCGGCGAGCCCACCCAGTCGACGATCGACGAGCTCGCCGAGCTGCTCGAGCCCGGTGACGTGGTCGTGGACGGCGGCAACTCCCGCTGGACCGACGACGAGAGGCACGCCGAGGAACTGGCCGCCAAGGACATCGGCTTCGTCGACTGCGGCGTCTCGGGCGGTGTCTGGGGCCTGGAGAACGGCTACGCGCTGATGTACGGCGGCGACGCCGAGAACGTCGCCAAGGTGCAGCCGGTCTTCGACGCGCTCAAGCCCGAGGGCGACCTCGGCTCGGTGCACGCCGGCAAGGTCGGCGCCGGCCACTTCGCGAAGATGGTCCACAACGGCATCGAGTACGCGATGATGCAGGCGTACGCCGAGGGCTGGGAGCTCCTGGAGAAGGTCGACTCGGTCACGGACGTGCGTGAGGTCTTCCGTTCCTGGCAGGAGGGCACGGTCATCCGTTCCTGGCTGCTCGACCTCGCGGTGAACGCCCTCGACGGGGACGAGCACCTCGAGCGGCTGAAGGGCTCCGCACAGGACTCCGGCGAGGGCCGGTGGACGGTGGAGGCCGCCATCGACAACGCGGTGCCGCTGCCCGCGATCACCGCGTCGCTGTTCGCGCGGTTCTCCTCCCGTCAGGAGGACTCGCCGCAGATGAAGATGATCGCCGCGCTGCGCAACCAGTTCGGCGGCCACGCGGTCGAGACGAAGTAGTCCTTCTCGACCAGGAAGCTCGACCGAGAAGGCCGAGACGGCAGGGAAGCAGTCCACAGGGTCGCCCCGCGATCCACGACTCCGGGGGAGGTCGGCGAACGACCATGCACGTCACGCATCTGTCGCTGGCCGACTTCCGCTCGTACGCCCGGGTGGAGGTCCCGCTCGACCCGGGCGTCACCGCCTTCGTCGGCCCCAACGGGCAGGGCAAGACCAACCTCGTCGAGGCCGTCGGCTATCTCGCCACCCTCGGCAGCCACCGCGTCTCCTCCGACGCGCCGCTGGTGCGCATGGGCGCCGACCGCGCGGTCATCCGGGCGCAGGTCCGGCAGGGCGAGCGGCAGCAGCTGGTCGAGCTGGAGCTGAACCCGGGCAAGTCGAACCGCGCCCGCATCAACAGGTCCTCGCAGGTCAAGCCGCGTGACGTGCTCGGGATCGTGCGGACCGTGCTGTTCGCGCCCGAGGACCTCGCCCTGGTGAAGGGCGACCCGGGTGAGCGGCGCCGCTTCCTCGACGAGCTGATCACCGCCCGCTCGCCGCGCATGGCGGGCGTGCGCTCCGACTACGAGCGCGTGCTGAAGCAGCGCAACACCCTGCTGAAGTCGGCCGCGCTCGCCCGGCGCCACGGCGGCCGCTCGATGGACCTGTCCACGCTCGACGTCTGGGACCAGCACCTCGCGCGCGCGGGCGCCGAACTGCTCGCGCAGCGTCTCGACCTGATAGCCGCGATCCAGCCGCTCGCCGACAAGGCGTACGAGCAGCTGGCCCCCGGCGGCGGCCCCATCACCCTGGAGTACAAGCCGTCCGCCCCCGGCGAGGCCCACGCGCGCGAGGAGCTCTACGAGCAGCTGATGGCCGCGCTCGCCGACGCCCGCAAGCAGGAGATCGAGCGGGGCGTCACCCTCGTCGGCCCGCATCGGGACGACCTGGTCCTCAAACTCGGCCAGCTGCCGGCCAAGGGGTACGCCTCCCACGGCGAGTCCTGGTCGTACGCGCTGGCGCTGCGCCTCGCCTCGTACGACCTGCTGCGCGCCGAGGGCAACGAGCCGGTGCTGGTCCTCGACGACGTGTTCGCCGAGCTGGACGCCCGGCGCCGCGAGCGCCTCGCCGAGCTGGTCGCGCCCGGCGAGCAGGTCCTGGTGACGGCCGCGGTCGACGACGACGTACCGCACGTGCTGGCGGGTACCCGGTACGCGGTGTCCGACGGGACGGTGGAGCGCGCATGAGCACCGGTGAACCCACGCCCGAGAAGGCCCCGGAGCCGTCCGGCGTCGACCTCGCGCGCGTGGCGCTGCGCGCGGCGAAGGAACAGGCACGCGCGCGTGGGGACGTCGCGCGGCAGAAGAAGCAGGCACGGCGCGGCGGCCTGCGGTCCGGCGCGCGCGCCGACGGCCGCGACCCGATGGCGCTCGGTTCCGCGATCAACCGGCTGATCAACGAGCGGGGCTGGGAGACGCCCGCCGCGGTGGGCGGGGTCACGGGCCGCTGGCCCGAGATCGTCGGCGAGGACGTGGCCAAGCACTGCGTGCCGGACCGGTACGACGAGGACGAGCGGGTCCTGACCGTGCGCTGCGACTCCACCGCCTGGGCGACCAATCTGCGGCTGCTCGCCCCTACGCTGGTGGCCCGTCTCAACGAGGACCTCGGGCACGGCGCGGTGAAGCTGATCAAGGTGTACGGCCCCGGCGCACCCGCCCGTCGCTATGGCCCGCTGCGCGCTCCGGGCAGCACGGGACCCGGCGATACCTACGGCTGACGTGCGGGTGACGTACTTCACGCAGGTGATCGGGCATGGTGCCGCTGGCGTGTAGCCATGCGAGCGCGCATGGTGGCGGATCATGTCCTGACCCCCGAGTAGCCAGGGTTGACGGACCGAGGCGCTGAGCGCCTCTGTGAGCGTCTTGGAGCCCCCTTCCACATATCGGGACCCGATCGAGGCCGATTCAGGGCGGCACATGCGGACTCAGGTACCCGCAAACCCCCATCACTGTCGGCGCTACCGGTAGACTGGAAGGCAATCCCGCCCCAATAGTGGGGACCGTCCGGGACAAGCTGAGCAACGCTGATCAGGGCTTACCAACGCAACATGCCGCAGCCGCTCCGGCGACCCGCCGACGAGCCCGGCTCGTGCTGTGCCAGAAAGGGCGCTTCGTGGCCGATTCCGGCAACCCCAACGAGAACATCCCGTCCACCGACGCCGGCGTGAACGACGAGGTCAACGCCTCGTACGACGCCAGCGCCATCACCGTGCTCGAGGGCTTGGACGCGGTTCGCAAGCGACCCGGCATGTACATCGGCTCCACCGGGGAGCGCGGCCTGCACCACCTCGTGCAGGAGGTCGTCGACAACTCCGTCGACGAGGCGCTGGCCGGCCACGCGGACACCATCGACGTGACGATCCTCGCCGACGGCGGCGTCCGTGTCGTCGACAACGGCCGTGGCATCCCGGTCGGCATCGTCCCCTCCGAGGGCAAGCCGGCTCTCGAGGTCGTGCTGACCGTACTGCACGCGGGCGGCAAGTTCGGCGGCGGCGGCTACGCGGTCTCCGGCGGTCTGCACGGCGTGGGCGTCTCCGTTGTGAACGCCCTGTCGACCAAGGTGGCCGTCGAGGTCAGGACCGACGGCCACCGCTGGACGCAGGACTACAAGATGGGCGTCCCGACGGCGCCGCTGGCCAAGCACGAGGCCACGGAGGAGACCGGCACGTCGGTCACCTTCTGGGCCGACCCGGACATCTTCGAGACCACCGAGTACTCCTTCGAGACGCTCTCGCGGCGCTTCCAGGAGATGGCGTTCCTCAACAAGGGCCTGACGATCAGGCTCACCGACGAGCGCGAGCTGGCGAAGGCCACCAGTGGGGCGGACGAGGCGGGCGCCGACGAGAAGGACGAGGTCAAGTCCGTCACGTACCACTACGAGGGCGGCATCGTCGACTACGTGAAGTACCTCAACTCCCGCAAGGGAGAGGTGACGCCGTCGACCGTGATCGACATCGAGGCCGAGGACAAGGACAAGCACCTGTCCGTCGAGGTCGCGATGCAGTGGAACAGCGGCTACAGCGAGGGCGTGTACTCCTTCGCCAACATCATCCACACCCACGAGGGCGGTACGCACGAGGAGGGCTTCCGTGCCGCGCTGACCTCGCTGATCAACAAGTACGCGCGCGACAAGAAGCTGCTGCGCGACAAGGACGACAACCTCACGGGCGACGACATCCGCGAGGGCCTGACCGCGATCATCTCGGTCAAGCTGAGCGAGCCGCAGTTCGAGGGCCAGACCAAGACCAAGCTGGGCAACACGGAGGCGAAGACCTTCGTGCAGAAGGCGGTCTACGAGCGCCTCAGCGACTGGCTGGACCGCAACCCGATCGAGGCCGCGGACGTCGTCCGCAAGGGCATCGCGGCGGCCACCGCGCGCGTGGCGGCCCGCAAGGCCCGCGACCTCACCCGCCGCAAGGGTCTGCTGGAGTCGGCGTCCCTGCCGGGCAAGCTCTCGGACTGCCAGTCCAACGACCCGGCCAAGTGCGAGATCTTCATCGTCGAGGGTGACTCCGCCGGCGGCTCGGCCAAGTCCGGCCGCAACCCGGAGTACCAGGCGATCCTCCCGATCCGCGGCAAGATCCTCAACGTCGAGAAGGCCAGGATCGACAAGATCCTGCAGAACCAGGAGATCCAGGCGCTGATCTCCGCCTTCGGCACGGGCGTGCACGAGGACTTCGACATCGAGAAGCTCCGCTACCACAAGATCATCCTGATGGCGGACGCCGACGTCGACGGCCAGCACATCAACACCCTGCTGCTGACCTTCCTGTTCCGCTTCATGCGGCCCCTGATCGAGGCCGGGCACGTCTACCTGTCGCGTCCCCCGCTCTACAAGATCAAGTGGGGCCGGGACGACTTCGAGTACGCCTACTCCGACCGTGAGCGCGACGCGCTGCTGGAGATCGGCCGTCAGCGCGGCAAGCGCATCCGCGAGGACTCGATCCAGCGCTTCAAGGGCCTCGGCGAGATGAACGCCGAGGAGCTGCGCGTGACCACGATGGACGTCGACCTCCGGGTCCTCGGCCAGGTCACCCTCGACGACGCCGCCCAGGCCGACGACCTGTTCTCGGTCCTGATGGGCGAGGACGTCGAGGCCCGCCGCCAGTTCATCCAGCGCAACGCCAAGGACGTCCGCTTCCTCGACATCTGAGTCGGTCCCCGCTGACCGCACCAGGAAGGATCTTCACCAGCAATGGCCGACGAGAACATCCCGACCGTGCCTGAGACCGACGAGGGCACGACCACGCTGCGCATCGAGCCCGTCGGGCTCGACGCGGAGATGCAGCGCTCGTACCTGGACTACGCGATGTCCGTCATCGTGTCCCGTGCGCTGCCCGACGTCCGTGACGGTCTCAAGCCCGTCCACCGCCGTGTCCTGTACGCCATGTACGACGGCGGCTACCGCCCCGAGCGCGGCTTCTACAAGTGCGCCCGCGTCGTCGGCGACGTGATGGGTAACTACCACCCCCACGGCGACAGCTCCATCTACGACGCCCTGGTCCGCCTCGCCCAGCCGTGGTCGATGCGCATGCCGCTCGTCGACTCCAACGGCAACTTCGGCTCCCCGGGCAACGACCCGGCGGCCGCCATGCGGTACACCGAGTGCAAGCTGGCGCCGCTGTCGATGGAGATGGTCCGCGACATCGACGAGGACACCGTCGACTTCAAGGACAACTACGACGGCCGCTCCCAGGAGCCGACCGTCCTGCCGGCCCGCTTCCCGAACCTGCTGATCAACGGCTCGGCCGGTATCGCGGTCGGTATGGCGACCAACATCCCGCCGCACAACCTGCGCGAGGTCGCGGCCGGTGCCCAGTGGTACCTGGAGAACCCGGAGGCCTCGCACGAGGAGCTCCTGGACGCGCTGATCGAGCGCATCAAGGGCCCCGACTTCCCGACCGGCGCCCTCGTCGTCGGCCGCAAGGGCATCGAGGAGGCGTACCGCACGGGCCGCGGCTCCATCACGATGCGCGCGGTCGTCGAGGTCGAGGAGATCCAGAACCGCCAGTGCCTGGTGGTCACGGAGCTGCCGTACCAGGTGAACCCCGACAACCTGGCGCAGAAGATCGCCGACCTGGTCAAGGACGGCAAGATCGGCGGCATCGCCGACGTCCGCGACGAGTCGTCGTCGCGCACGGGCCAGCGCCTGGTGATCGTCCTGAAGCGGGACGCGGTCGCCAAGGTCGTCCTGAACAACCTGTACAAGCACACGGACCTGCAGACCAACTTCGGCGCCAACATGCTGGCGCTGGTCGACGGCGTGCCGCGCACACTGTCCCTGGACGCGTTCATCCGCCACTGGGTGACGCACCAGATCGAGGTCATCGTCCGCCGGACCCGCTTCCGGCTGCGCAAGGCCGAGGAGCGCGCCCACATCCTGCGCGGTCTGCTCAAGGCCCTGGACGCCATCGACGAGGTCATCGCGCTGATCCGCGGCAGCCAGACCGTCGAGATCGCGCGCGAGGGCCTGATGGGCCTGCTGGAGATCGACGAGATCCAGGCCAACGCCATCCTCGAGATGCAGCTGCGCCGGCTGGCCGCCCTGGAGCGCCAGAAGATCGTCCAGGAGCACGACGAGCTCCAGGCGAAGATCAACGAGTACAACGAGATCCTCGCCTCGCCGGTCCGCCAGCGTGGCATCGTCAGCGCTGAACTGGCCGCGATCGTCGAGAAGTTCGGCGACGACCGCAAGAGCACGCTGGTGCCCTACGACGGTGACATGTCCATCGAGGACCTGATCGCCGAAGAGGACATCGTCGTCACCATCACGCGCGGCGGCTACGTCAAGCGCACCAAGACGGAGGACTACCGCTCGCAGAAGCGCGGCGGCAAGGGCGTACGCGGCACGAAGCTGAAGGAAGACGACATCGTCGACCACTTCTTCGTGTCCACCACGCACCACTGGCTGCTGTTCTTCACCAACAAGGGCCGCGTGTACCGCGCCAAGGCGTACGAGCTCCCGGACGCCGGCCGTGACGCGCGCGGGCAGCACGTCGCGAACCTGCTGGCCTTCCAGCCGGACGAGGCGATCGCGGAGATCCTCGCGATCCGCGACTACGACGCGGCGCCGTACCTGGTGCTCGCCACCAAGGCCGGCCTGGTCAAGAAGACGCCTCTGAAGGATTACGATTCGCCGCGCTCCGGCGGTGTCATCGCGATCAACCTGCGCGAGCAGGAGGACGGTTCCGATGACGAACTGATCGGAGCCGAACTCGTGTCGGCCGACGACGATCTGCTGCTGATCAGCAAGAAGGCGCAGTCGATCAGGTTCACGGCCTCGGACGAGACCATGCGACCCATGGGCCGTGCGACCTCGGGCGTCAAGGGAATGAGTTTCCGCGAAGGCGACGAACTCCTCTCGATGAATGTTGTTCGACCCGGTACGTTCGTGTTCACTGCCACCGACGGTGGGTACGCGAAGCGGACCAGCGTCGACGAGTACCGCGTCCAGGGCCGCGGCGGCCTCGGCATCAAGGCCGCCAAGATCGTCGAGGACCGCGGATCCCTCGTCGGTGCGCTGGTGGTCGAGGAGACCGACGAGATCCTCGCCATCACACTGTCCGGTGGTGTGATTCGTACGCGAGTCAACGAGGTCAGGGAGACGGGCCGTGACACCATGGGCGTCCAACTGATCAACCTGGGCAAGCGCGATGCCGTGGTCGGTATCGCTCGTAACGCCGAGGCGGGGCGCGAGGCGGAGGAAGTCGACGGCGACATCGTCGTGGACGAGATCGCCGAAGATGCCGCGACCACCGGCACGGACGAGGGTGAGGCGCCCTCGGCCGAGTAGCACGAGGAGTGAGTCAGCGTGAGCGGAGCCACGGGCGCCGGTTCGGTCGGTACCTCGACCGACACCTCTGCCGGTAAGAAAGCGGAGGGCGGCGCCCGTGGCTCCGTGGCGCATACGAAGGACTCGCACTCGACGGACACTCATGTATCCGATGGATCCCACGGATCCCAGGGGGGAACTGTGACGGACAGCCGCGGCCCGCAGACGCAGCACACGGCCGGAGCCGGCCAGGTCGCTCCGGGCGCCCAGCCCCAGCCGGCGGCCCAGCCCCCGGCGGCGGAGAGCGCCGTACAGACCGCGTCGCCACTGCCCAGCGAGCGCCCCCCGCACCAGCCTGCCGGGCCCTACCACCCGCCGCAGGCCTACCCGGCGCAGGCCCCCGCCGGAGGCGTACGCCGCCCGCGTACCGGCGCGCGCACGACGCCCCGTGTCCGCAAGGCCCGGCTGCGCGTGGCCAAGGCGGACCCGTGGTCGGTGATGAAGGTCAGCTTCCTGCTCTCCATCGCGCTCGGCATCTGCACGGTCGTCGCGTCGGCCGTGCTGTGGATGGTCATGGACGCGATGGGCGTCTTCTCGACGGTCGGCGGCACGATCTCGGAGGCGACCGGCGCGACCGCGGCGACCGGCTTCGACCTCCAGGCCTTCCTGTCCCTCCCGCACGTCCTGACGTTCGCGGCGATCATCGCCGTCATCGACGTCGTCCTCGCGACGGCGCTCGCCACGCTCGGCGCGTTCATCTACAACCTCTCCGCGGGCTTCGTCGGCGGCATCGAGCTCACGCTGGCCGAGGACGAGTGAGGCTCCTCGCCGCGGCGGTTCCCCTCTCGGCCGACGGTCGCCCGGCAACCGATTTTGGGACTGCCCCGGTCGTGCGCTAATCTTCAGGAGTCAGCGCGCGGGACACACACCGCAGAGCGCGGCGGGGCTATAGCTCAGTTGGTTAGAGCGCATCCCTGATAAGGATGAGGCCACAGGTTCAAATCCTGTTAGCCCCACATGCGAAAAGGCCCCCGGTCCACCAGGACCGGGGGTCTTTGACATTCACGGCTGACATCAACCGCCGTGTCACATCAGGTGACGTGGAAGGGACACCGCTCGTCGGCTGCGAGGTACACGTCTCCCTCTCGGACGTCCGCAGGCGCCAGCCGCACGAGTGATCAGGGGGGCCATGAAAGATCTGGCAGTGTCGGTCATATCTCGGGTGTTGGGCCTGGTGTCCGTTGTTGCGGACATGCTCGGTCTTCGGGACTGGATCAAGAGCGTCAGGCGCGACAAGCGCCGGGACGCCGGTGATTGAGACGAGTGCGCCGGTGTCCCCGCCGTGCCCGTGACTACCAGCCCCCCTCCTGTTAGCCCCACCAGCACGAAGACCCCAACCAAGGCTTGGTCGGGGGGCTTTGGCGTCTGCGCGCCGGTTCGGCAGGGTGCGTGGTGGGGCAGGCACGTCGTGAAGGTGCCTCGATCCGTGCCTGTGACTGGAGGACACATGACGATCTCCGTGGACCCCGACCGGTGTTACGGCTCCGGTGACTGCGCCTACCGCGTCCCGTCCGTCTTCACCGTGGCCGACGGGTTCGGTGCCGTCGTACCGGGACGCGAGGAGGCCGACGACGACCCCGCGCTGCGGGAAGCGGTGCGTGAGGCGCTGGAGGCGTGTCCCTCCCGGGCCATCACGAGCAGAGGGGGCGACGGGGCCTGAGCGCTGGGGCGGCCCTCCTCACGGCCTGCTCAGCCGTCGGCCGGGTAACGCCACCGGGAGGCTGCCAGCGCCCTGGCCCTCGCTTCCGCGACCGCCATCCGCGCGTCCCGTTCCGCGGGGTCGACGTGTGACGCCTGCCCGGTCACCTGCCCGTCCCACTTGCGGTACAGCAGACCGACCTCGCCCGAGAACCAGCCGCGGCTGACGGCTCCCAGCGCGAGCAGCAGACCGGTGTCCTCGGACGCGGGCAGCGCCATCCAGCCGCCGAGGGCCAGCAGGAGATCGCGGCGGACGAACAGCGTCGCCGGATGGACCGGGGCGAGGAAGCCGTTCGCCTTCCAGCCGTCGAGGACTGCGCCGCGCTCGATCGGCCCGGGCTCGGGATCGCCCGGGAAGCCGGCCGTGGACCCGTCCGGCAGCAGGTCGAGGACCCGGGACGTCGCCCAGCCGATCGTGGGATCGGCCTCCAGCGCGGCCAGGTCGCGCGCCAGCGCACCCGGCAGCAGCCGGTCGTCGGCGTCCAGGACCTTCACGTACGCGCCGTCGGCCCGTGCCAGGGCGATCGTGCGGGCGACGCCGGGGCCGCCGCGACGCCCCTGCCGGAAGGAGACCCGCTCGTCGTCGGGGACGTAGGGCCGTACGTCGTCCGTCCGGCCGTCCTCCTGGATCAGCCACTGCCACTCCCAGCCGTCCGGCAGCTCCTGCTCGCACAGCGACTTGTACGCCGCCGCGAGGAACGGGGCCGACGGGCCGTGGACAGCGGTGACGATGATGATGCGCCGGCTCACGGCCGCACTCACCACCTTTCCAGGGGAGTGGTGAAGCGCAGCTCGGTGCGGTCGCCCGGCAGCGTCACGTCGGAGATGTCCACGACGCGGTCGTGGATGTCGTACGACGTCTTGCGGAGGAGGATCACCGACGTGCCGGGCGGAAGCTCCAGTCCCCGCGCCTCGTCCGGCGTCGGGGGACGCGCGGTGAACCGCTCCTCGATGCGGTCCACCTCGATGCCGACCGTGAACAGCTGGTTCAGCGTGCCGCCCGGCCACGGCTCGTTCGTCTCGTCCAGGAGCGCGGGGTTCCCGGCGATCAGGTCGCGGACCAGGTACGAGGTGATCAGGTTGAACGGAGCCGTCTCGGCCGCGTAGCGCGTGCGGTAGGTGCGCCGGAGGAGCGCCGTGCCCTCGGGGACGCCGAACGCCCCGGCCAGCTCCCCAAAGGCCTCGATCTCGCGGTACCGCGCGGAGAAGACCAGGTCCTGGGACTGGAGGCCGGTTTCGCGTTCGGTCGCTCCGGTCTCGGCCCGCGTGGTCCTCGGTTCACGGGCGCGGTTCTTCTCCCACTGGTGGCGCGCGTTGTCGCGGACCGCCTGCTTGCGGGGGACCCGTTCGTACGCGACTGGCATGGGCGCTCACCGATCCGTCTTCCAGGTCAGAGGTGATCAGGCTACGGCTCCTGGAGAGGGCTTGACGAGTCGAGAGGGCTGGGAGAAGGGGGGAGGACAAGGGGGAAGACACGTCGGCCCCCGACCGGTGCCAACCGGTCGGGGGCCGTGGTGTGTGGCGTCGTACGCAAGATCGCCGTCTGCGTAGCTACGTCGTACGCGGCATCACGTCTTTGTCTGTCACGTCATTGCGCTCGTCGTTACGTGTTACGTCGCTACGCCTGTACTGCTGAGCTGCTTGAGTGGCTTGCTCCGCTTGAGCCGCCGAGCCGTGGGGATCAGCAGTCGAGGGGGTCCGCGGGTTCCGCCGGTACGTCCGCTTCCAGGTCGTCGAGGGGGCGGTGGCGGCAGTTCGGGGATTTTCCGTGGGCCTCGGCGCGGATCCGCTGCTTCATCGTGGGGGGCAGGGACCTGGTATGGGACCAGGACCAGGGTGACATCGCCGGCGCCGTGATCGGCGTACTGCTGATGCTCTCGCTGTTGCTCTTGCTCGTGACGTCGGTCTGCGGTACCGCCGCGGCGGCGGTGGTCGTGATGAGTCCGAGCGCCGTGCACAGCGCGAGGAAGGCGGTGACGATGGCGGTCCACAGGTTCATGACCTTGTTCTTGGTCATGGCCCCTCACTTTCGGGTCGGGCGATTTGCGTACTTTCCTCATGATGTGTATGAGCGGCGCGAAGTGGTGGACCGACGCTCGTGGCGCGTTGATGTTCAGATGAACAACACACGGATGGGTGCAAGGTGGCTGTAAATATCCTGAAGAGAGATGAGAGGTGAGGAAAGCGGACCAAAGTGACCGCCTGTAGAGGTGTCCTCACCCTCCGGGCCATCCGGTGCCGTCCGGGCCTAATGCGCGTTCATAGGCGGAAGTTGACCCCAGACGCAGGTCACCGATCGATATCGGGCGGTGTGTATAGTCGGGCGCCAGAGGTCCCCTACGCCAAGGAAAGACGAGGTCGCGCGGTGAAGAAGCTTCTCCTGGTCGCACTGGCCGCTATCGGCGGGCTCCTCGTGTACCGCCAGATCCAGGCGGATCGCGCCGAGCAGGACCTGTGGACGGAGGCGACCGACTCCGTGCCCACGGGTTCGTGAATACCGACACCGAGATGTGAGCAGACCCCGACCGCCCTTGCGGTCGGGGTTTTGTGTTGCTCGGGCCGGCACCGGATTGCGCGCATTCCCCGGGTGGCGCGAGCACGGCCGAGGCAGTATGGGCCACGGTCCGGCACGGCACGGCACCGCACGGCGGCGGGGGCGGCGCATGGCGGGACAGGGCGGTGCCGCGCTCCGTCCGGCTGCTGCCGGATTACGTCGACTGCCGGACGACGGGCGATTGCCGGTGTACGGACACTGCCGGTTGCGACGACGAGGGGTGGGGCGTAATGGGGCGGCGGCGTACGGCGTGGTGGCGGGCCGGAGGACACCGGCGCCGCCGGCTGTCCGTTGCCGCTGCGCGCGCCGTCGTCGTGGGGGCGGTGCTGAGCGCCGTGGCGGCGTCACCGGGGCTGCCCGCGATGGCCGCGGGTGCGGCGGACGGGGTTCCGGGCGGCTACGCCTTCGCTGCGGACGTCCGGACCGTCGCCGGGACGGCGAGCACCGCGGACGCCGTACGGCTGGAGCCGGGCCAGACGTACCGGAGCTCCCTCACCGGGAACGCCAAGCTCTACTACCGCCTCGAACTTGACGTCTCGACGACCGCATACGTCCCCGTCACCGCCGTACCCCCGGCCGGATCCACGGTCTCCGCGACCGACGGCATCAGGGTGTCCGTGGAGGACGCCAACGGCGGCACCTGCGGCTCCTACGGCACCGCGCGTTTCGGTGCCGGACTGAGCCCCCGTCCCCTCACGGCGCTGGGGATGCGCGAGGCCGGCCGGGCGCTGTGCCGGGAGGCGGGGACGTACTACGTGCTCGTCGAACGCCTCGACGCGACCGGGTCCTCGACCGGGGCGGGTACGGAGGCTGGGGCGGCGGGCGGATCCTCGTCCGGTTCCGGCTCCGGTTCCTGGGACCTTGAGCTCGCCCCCTC
The DNA here is from genome assembly GCF_040645355.1 of Streptomyces sp. NPDC046805. Classification (NCBI taxonomy): domain Bacteria; kingdom Bacillati; phylum Actinomycetota; class Actinomycetes; order Kitasatosporales; family Streptomycetaceae; genus Streptomyces; species Streptomyces sp. NPDC046805. The sequence continues at coordinate 102,496 of NZ_JBEYYC010000003.1, forward strand.
CTCGGAGCCGGGCCTGGCGAAGGCAGGAGCGACGACCGCGCCCGAGGTCTGGGACTCCGCCTCACCCCAGGCCGTCACCGGCGAGCGCAGGCGCCGGGACGGCGGACCGGGGTTCGCCACGGCGCGGCCGTTGGCCGGTGGGGTGTGGCAGGCCGACGTCGAGCCGGGGCAGACCCTCTTCTACCGGGTGCCCGTCGACTGGGGCCAGCAGCTCTACGCCAGCGCCGAGCTGGGCAGTTCGGGCGGCGGAGGCTATGTCAGTGGCGCGCTCGACCTGTCGCTCTACAACCCCGTCCGCGGAGGCGTCGACGACGTGGCCCTCGGCTACACCGGCAGGCAGCAGGCCGCTTCTCTCCCGCCGCTGCCGTCTGTCGAGTACCGCAACCGGTACGGCGTCCTCGACCGGGTGCGGGCGATGCGCTTCGCCGGTGCCTACTTCCTTGTGGTGCACGTCAGCGAGCAGATGGCCGACACCTTCGGTCCGGGGCCGTTCGGTGTGACGCTGCGCGTGCGGGTCGGCGGTCCTGCGCACGCCGGCCCCGGATACGCCGGGCAGTCGAGGAGGCCGCACCTCTTCGAGGTCACGGCCGAGGACCGGTCCCGGGCGCTGACGGGGGACACCGGGGGCGGTGACAGCGCGATGAGGGCGCTCGCGGTGGGCGGCATCGGCATGGGCAGCGCGCTGCTGCTCGTCCTCGGGGCGTGGACCGTGGCGGCCCGGCGCAGGACGGGGGCTCAGATGCGGGTCAGTGCCCAGAAACCCACGGCGTAGCAGGCCAGCGCGAGGAGCAGGATCGGGATCGCCGCCTTCGCCGGGGGGCCGGGACGGCCGAGGCGTCCGGGGCGGTGTGCACGGTGCCTGGATCGGTGCGGTGAGGTTGCCATCTCGGGATGCGGAACCTGCTGGGCCTGAGCGGTGTATGAAGCAGTAGAGGCATCAACACGCTGCGGTGACACCGGTGTCAGGACGTGCGTGGGGGAGTCTGGGGACGCGGCCTGATGAGCCTGTTGGGTCTGGTGCGGTTGTGGGGTGGGGGTCTGCGGGATGGGGGCTGCCGGGGTGGGTGGCCCGGCGGCTCGGGGCGGGGGCAGGTGGAAGCTGCCGGTGTCCGACATGGTGGACGGTTGCGGGGCGCTGACCTGGCGCGGATCGGCGGATACGGCGCCGCTCCCTGCTCCCGGACCGCTCCCCGCTTCCGGCTCGCTCCCTCCCCCTGCCGCAGCCCCTGGCCGGGATGCTTCGGCTCCCGTGTCCGCATCCCCGGCTCCGTCGGTGGCGGCGGGGCCGTCCCCAGTGGTGCTCCCGTTCGACGTCGCCTTCAGCGGGCCGGAAGGGCCGAACCCCGGGGGAAGAGAGCCGAGTTGGTCGAAGATTTCGATCAGCTCGTCGTCGAGGCCCGGCTCCGGCAGGAGTTCCGTGGCCTGAGTGAGTGCCTTGCGTGCCCCCGTGGCCGTACGGAAGCGGGCCTGCGGGTCCGGCTGCAGCAGCGTGGCCACGATCTGCCAGAGCGGCTCGGGAATTCCCTTGGGGGCGCCTGGAGTTCCGTGCTCGGCGAAGTACTGGACGAGTGCCTTGACGTCGGGTTTGGCGCCCTCGAGCAGATACAGCGCGACCAGGCCGACGGCGAACAGGTCGGCGGGGAAGTCCGGCTCCGCGCCCAGGAGTTGCTCGGGCGCGAGGTAACCGGGCGTTCCCACCACGAGGTTGGTCTCCGTCAGGCGCGGCTCGCCCAGGCGCATCGCGATGCCGAAGTCCGACAGACGCAGCCGCGGGCGACCGGTGCCGGTGGCCTCCAGAAGGATGTTGGCGGGCTTGATGTCCCGGTGCACGACCCCTTCCGCGTGCACCGCGGCGAGTCCGGAGAGGAGCTGGTCGAGGAGCGTACAGACGAACGCCGGCGGCAGGGGGCCGTAGTCCCCGACCAGATGGACCAGTGAACCGCCGGAGACCAGGTCCATGGTGAACAGGACCTGGTCGTCGTCGGCGGCCCAGCTGGCCGGTGCGAGCACATGAGGGTGATCGATCCGCAGGGCCTGTTCCCGTACGAACCGCAGGAGCGAGTGGGCGTCGCGCTGCTGCAGCACCTTGGCGGCCACATAGCGGCGGCGCCGTTGGTCCCAGGCGCGCCAGACGGCGCCGACACCCCCGCGCCCGATCGGATCGGCCAGTTCGTACCGGCCGGCGAAGACCTCACCCATGGCTGTCCGTCGCTCCTCCCCCTGCGGTCTCCCCGCTCAACCCCGAAGCGCGAGCGGACTCCTGCGCAGCCCCCTCGACGGCGGGCCCGCCACCGGGGTCACCGTCGGCCCGTCCCCCGGACCCCCTCCGGCGGGACGGGCCGTGGGCTCAGCCCTGGTGGGACTGGTAGTGCGTCACCGCGTCGGCGGTCCGGCCCGCGCCGTACACCCGGAGGAACTCTGCCAGTTCCGGGTGGCTCGGGGCGAGGGAGTCGGCGGCCTCGATGATGTCGCCCGCGGCGGCCACCGACCGCAGCAGCGACTGGATCTCGCGGACGACCCGCTTGACCGTGGGCACGCCCGAACTGTTCGTCGTCTGCGTGGTGTTGCTGAGCACGGCGCCCCCCTGCGACTTCTTGATCTCATCCATGCGCTCGGTCGCCTCGGCCGCGCTGACGGTGCCGTCCGCGACCTGCGCGGACAGGTCCTGCAGCAGCTGCACCCGCTGGACCACCGCGGGATTGCCGATCTTCGCGCGCTGGCCGCTCATCAGCTGTGACAGCATCGGCGCGGACAGTCCCAGTACGGCCGCGAGACGAGCCTGGTTGAGTCCAAGATCGTCGATCAGTTTACGGAAGAGCGCCCCCAACGGCTCTCCGTACCAGTTCCGCTGCAGCTCCCGCGCTCTCGCGGTGGCTTCCTGCTGTGCGGCGTCCATTGCGTCTCCCCATCGCTTCCCCAAAACGAGGTTCGCTGTAGCGAACCACGTCGAGCATCTTACGAAGCGTGGTCGTGTACGGGGAGCCCAAGTTTTTTGCGAGATCCCGGGGGTGACCCGGTACTCTGGTCTGCGGCGCCCTCGGAAGTGAGATCGTTCCGGCGGACGCTTCTCTCACGGGGCCTTAGCTCAGTTGGTAGAGCGCTGTCTTTGCATGGCAGATGTCAGGGGTTCGACTCCCCTAGGCTCCACTGCAAAATGCCTCCTGACCTGCGGAAACGCAGTATCGGGGGGCATTTTTCATTGGTCGTCCGCCGGTCGGACGCATGCTGCCGGAACCGTTGACGAGCCCTGAGGGCGGTGGGACCATCCCCCGCGCGCAGATCGGCGAAGAAAAGTTCACGTGACGAACAGGCGCCGTCAGGGGAAGGGGCTCTCGCGATGCAGCCACAGACAACGAGCGCGGGACAGGACAGATCGGCCACCGACAAGGAGGGCCGTGGCTGGCAGCCGTACCACACGCTCTGGGCCGTGCTCCTCGGCGGCTGGTTCTTCAGCTACGCGGACCGTTCCATCACGGGCCCCATCGTCACCTGGCTGATCAACAACGACATCGGCCTGATCGGCGGCTCCAGCCATCCGCACGCGCTCGGCGGGCTCATCGGGAGCCTGTTCTTCGCGGGCTACATGCTCACCCAGTTCCCCGGCGGCCATCTCGGCGACCGGTTCGGCCACCGCACGATGGTCGTCGTGTCCCTGCTCTGGGCAGGCGTCACGACCCTGCTGACCGGCCTGATCACCGGCCTGATCGTCTTCGTGGTGCTGCGCGTGCTGACCGGCCTCGGCGAGGGTGTCTTCTACTCCAACGACCGCACGCTGATCGCCAAGCACTCGCCGCGGGGGAAGGTCAGCCTCGGCATGGGCGTCGTCATCACGGGCCTCTCCCTCGGTCTGACCGTCGCCACGATCAGTGCCCCCTACCTCCTCGACTGGGGCGTGGACACCTTCGGCAAGGAGGGCGCCTGGCGGATGCCCTTCCTGGTCCTCGGCGGTCTCACGCTGTGCTTCGGCTGCGGCATGACGCCGTACCTGCGCCGCCTCGGCGGGTCGCTGAAGGCGGGCGGCTCCACCCTGCGGCTGCTGGGGATCTCGGTGCTCTTCTGCGCCGCCATCATGGCGGTCTACCTCGTGGCCGACGGCGCGGGGATGCCGACGTGGAGTGTGGCCGTCGTCGAAACGCTGCTCGCGCTGCTGCTGGTCGCGGTCATCTTCGTCCGGCGGGGCGGCGATGCCGGGTCGATCGTCCGCAACCGGGACGTGATGCTGCTGAGCGTCGCCGGCATCACCATCCTCTGGAACCTGTGGTTCTTCAGCTTCTGGTCGGTCTCGATCGTCACCGACGCCGCCCACAGTTCGTTCGCGCAGGCCGCCATGGTCGCCGCCTTCAACGCCGGAGCGGGGATTCTCGGCTTCCCTGCCGGCGGACGGCTCTCCGACCTGGCGAAGGCGCGCGGCTGGGGCCGCAGGCCCATGCTGATCGGGTCCACCCTGATCCAGGGGGCGCTGGTGCTGCTCTTCGGCGCCTACCTGCACCTGGCGGGAAAGCCGTCGCTGGTGGTCATGTCGGTGCTGCTCTTCACCGCCAGCCTGTTCTTCAACGCCCTGCAGCCCATGGCTCACGCGCTCGTCGCCGAAGTCGTCGACGAGCACCAGAGGGGCGCCGCGTTCGGCATGTACAACCTGCTCGCCGAGATCGGCGCCGTCATCAGCCCTGCGCTCGGCGGTGCGCTCTTCGACGCGTACGGAACGTGGGTGGGCGCCATCTGCATCGACGGCGGCCTGATGATCGCCGGCGCGGTGATCTACCTGTATGTGCGAGAGCCGCAGACGGTACCGGTCACCGCGGCCTGACGCCCCTCCGGGACGGCCGTGTCAGGCCTGGCCGACGTGGGTGAAGCGTCCGAGGGTGTGCAGATCGGTCTCGATGGCCGCCGCTGTGGCGCGCAGGTGGGGGAGGACGTCGGTCACGCAGGCCTGCGGGGTGCGGTGGCTGATGTGCATGGCGACGTTGAGGGCGGCGACCATGCGGCCGGTGTGGTCGCGGACCGGTACGGCCAGGGAGCGGAGGCCTTCTTCGAGTTCCTCCTCGACCAGGGCGTAGCCGTCGTGGGCGACACGGTCGAGGAGTACCGCGAGGCGGTCGGGGTCGGTGACCGTGTGCGGGGTGAGCGGGCGCAGGGCCGCGTCGCCGATACGGGCCGCTCGCTCCGGTGCCGGGAGGCCGGCGAGGAGGACGCGGCCCATCGAGGCGGCGTATGCGGGGAAGCGGGTGCCGACGGTGATGTCGACGCTCATGATGCGCTCGGTGGCGACGCGGGCGGTGTAGCGGATGGCGTCGCCGTCGAGGACGGCGAGGGAGGCGGAGTCGTGGACGCGGCGGACCAGTTCCGCCATGTGCGGTACGGCGATGTCGGGGAGCGTCGTCCGGGAGAGCGCGGGGCAGCCGAGGGCGAGCACGCGCGGGGTGAGGCGGAAGGTCCGCTCCTGCGCGACGACGTAGCCGAGGTGTTCCAGGGTGATGAGGGCGCGGCGGGCGGTGGCGCGGGCGAGGCCGGTGGCTTGGGCGATCGCGGTGAGGCCGAGCTCCGCCCGGCCCTCGCCGAAGGCGGTGATGACGGTGAGTCCGCGGGCGAGCGACTCCACGAACTCCGCGCCGAGTTCCTGCTTGGAGGCGGCCGTCCAGTGGGCGAGCCCGTGTTCGCCGGCACCGCGGTCGGCGGCCGTCCCGATCAAGGCCGTACCAGTGACTTCCTCACCGGCGGGGGCGGTGGTGGTGGCGGTGTGTTCGGTGGCGGGCGGCTGCTCGCGCAGTGCGCGCTCCATCGCGGCCGCGCTCTCCTGTACGCGGGGAAGCAGCGTGCCGCGCAGGGAGTCGGTGCTGTGGCGGCTGGTGTGGCTGACGACGCTCAGCGCGCAGACCGTTCGCCCCTGGGCGTCGCGCACCGGTACCGCGAGGGCGACGAGTCCCGGTTCGATCAGCTGGTCGTCCACGGCCCAGCCGACCTTCGCGGCGCGTGCGGCGCGTTGCTCGAAGTCTCTTGCGGCCCGTGCAGCCCTCGCAGCCTCCGCGTCTCCTGCGGACGAGGTGCGGGCGTCCGCTCCCTGCCGCCAGGTCGCCCACTCCTCGTCCGTCCACGAGGCGGCGAACAGCGGTCCCGGCGCGCTGCGTTCGCAGGGCAGCAGGTCGCCGATCCGGAAGGCGATCGACATGGCCCGCCGCCGCGGGCTCTGGTGGACGAAGCGGATGCCGTCGGCGTCCGGCACGGCGAGCGAGACCGACTCGTCGAGTTCGTCGGCGAGTTGTGCGGCGAGCGGGCCGAGCGGGCCCGGCAGTCCGGTCGCGGCGAGACAGGCGTTGCCCAGCTCCATGAGCCGCGGTGCGAGGTGGACCTCGTGGCCGTCGAGGCGTACGTATCCCATGCGGGCGAGCGTCGCGGCGATCCGGTCGACGGTGGAGCGCGCGAGTCCGGCCGTCCGGGAGAGATGGCTGAGGGTCATCCGGCCGCCGGCGTCGCTGAGTTCGCGCAGCACGGCGATCCCGCGCATCAGAGGGCCCACGGCTTCGGTGGGGGCCTGTGGTGAGGCTGTGGCCGGCATCGGTCCTCCAGGCGTTGACATGCGTGACCGGTACACGCACACTGCGGGGGCAGCTCACGTGAACTTTAGTCCATCTGGCGAACACGGATGAACTGGTGTGGAACGGAAGCCTCATGGACAAAGTCCTGCGGTCCGCAGCCGAAGCAGTCGCCGGCATCGAGGACCACGCGTCACTCGCCGTCGGCGGCTTCGGCCTCAGCGGTGTGCCGAACGTACTGATCGAGGCCGTGTACGCGAGCGGCGCGACCGGACTGAGCGTGGTCTCCAACAACTGCGGAGTCGACGGCGGCGGCCTCGGTATCCTGCTCGCCGCGGGTCGTATCGCCCGCGCGACCGGTTCCTACATCGGGGACAACAAGGAGTTCGCCCGCCAGTATCTCGCCGGGGAGATCGAGGTCGAGCTGGTTCCACAGGGCACGCTCGCCGAGCGGCTGCGGGCCGGCGGCTGCGGCATCCCGGCCTTCTACACGCCGGCCGGCGTCGGCACACAGATCGCCGACGGCGGACTGCCGTGGCGGTACGGCCCCGAAGGATCCGTCGCCGTGCCGTCGCCGGCCAAGGAAGTGCGCACCTTCGACGGCCGCGATCACGTCCTGGAGCACGCCATCACCACCGACTTCGCCCTCGTACGGGCGGCCAGGGGCGACCGCCACGGAAACCTCGTCTTCCGACGCGCCGCCCGGAACTTCAACCCGCTCGCCGCCATGGCCGGCCGCGTGACGATCGCCGAGGTCGAGACGCTGGTCGAACCCGGAGAGCTGGATCCCGACAGGATCCATGTTCCGGGGATCTTCGTGCAGCGCGTGCTGCCGCTCACGCCCGAGCAGGCCGCCGCGAAGCGCGTCGAACGCCGCACCGTCGTCGCCCGTCCGGAGCGAGGGGCGGTACGAGCCTGATGGGCTGGACACGCGACGAGATGGCCGCCCGCGCGGCCGCCGAGCTGACCGACGGCTCCTACGTGAACCTCGGCATCGGCCTGCCGACCCTGGTGCCCGGTTTCCTCCCGCACGGCGTGGACGTCGTCCTGCACGCGGAGAACGGCGTTCTCGGCGTCGGCCCGTACCCCTGCGAGGACGACGTCGACCCCGATCTGATCAACGCGGGCAAGGAGACCGTCACCGTCCTGCCCGGCGCCGCGTTCTTCGACTCCGCCCTGTCCTTCGGCATGATCCGCGGCGGACACATCGACACCGCGATCCTGGGCGCCATGCAGGTCTCGGCAGGTGGCGACCTCGCCAACTGGTCGGTCCCGGGGCAGCTGGTCAAGGGCATGGGAGGCGCGATGGACCTCGTCCACGGCGTCCGCCGGGTCATCGTCCTGACCAGCCACACCACCAAGGACGGCGCCCCGAAGCTCGTCCGGGAGTGCACGCTGCCGCTGACCGGACGGGCGTGTGTGCACCGGGTCATCACCGATCTCGGCGTCCTCGACGTGACCCCCGCCGGATTCGCGCTCGTCGAGACGGCGCCGGGCGTGTCCCCCGACGACGTACAGGACAGGACGGGAGCCGAGCTCGTGTGACCGGCCGCCCGCGCGGAGGCGCTCCGAGTCGTCGTTCCGGCGAGACGCGCCACCAGACGAACCAGAGGAGGCAGTGACCCCGGTGATCCCCAGTCAGCAGCAGATAAGCGCGGAGATCGAGGCCGCGCACCAGGCCGCCCGCGCCGAGGGGACGTCGCCGCCCCACCATCCGCCCCGCGATTTCGCCCCGTACCGCAGCAGCGTCCTGCGGCATCCCCGGCACCCGCTCATCGCCGTCGGCGACGACCCGGAGGCGGCCGAGCTCTCCGGCCCGGTCTTCGGCGCCACCGACGTCGACGAACTCGACGCGGACCTCACCCGGCAGCACACGGGGGAGCCGATCGGCGAACGCGTCACGGTCACCGGCCGGGTGACCGACCGGCAGGGCCGTCCCGTACGCCGTCAGCTCGTCGAGATCTGGCAGGCCGGCGCCTCCGGCCGGTACGCGCACCGGCGCGACCAGCACCCCGCGCCGCTGGACCCGAACTTCACCGGTGCGGGCCGCTGCCTGACGGACGACGACGGCCGCTACGCGTTCACGACGATCAAGCCCGGGGCCTATCCCTGGCGCAACCACACGGGCGCCTGGCGTCCCGCGCACATCCACTTCTCGCTCTTCGGGACCGCGTTCACCCAGCGCCTGGTGACGCAGATGTACTTTCCGGGCGACCCGCTGCTGCCGTACGACCCGATCCTCCAGTCCGTCCCCGACCCCGCGGCGCGTGCCCGGCTCGTCGCCGTGTACGACCACGAGCTGTCGCAGCCCGAATGGGCGCTCGGCTACCGCTGGGACATCGTGCTCGACGGTCCGGCGGCCACGCTCCCGGACCCCGAGGAGGACCACTGATGCTTCCGCCGACCCCGTCCCAGACGGTGGGCCCCTTCTACGCGTACGCCCTGCCGTTCGCCGGTGGTGGGGACATCGCCCCGGCCGGGCGGCCCGACGCCGTCACCGTGCACGGGTACGTCCGTGACGGGCACGGCGATCCGGTGCCGGACGCGCTGCTGGAGTTCTGGCAGGGCGGTACGGGCCTCCCCGGTTCACTGCGCCGCGACGGGGTGCATGTCACCGGCTTCGGAAGAGTGGCGACCGACGCGGACGGGCACTGGGCGGTGCGGACGCTTCCGCCGCGGGCGGCCACGCCGTACCTGTCGGTGTGCGTGTTCGCCCGCGGGCTGACCCACCACCTCTACACGCGCGCGTACGTCGGAGATCCGCCGCCCGACGGCACGGACGCGCTGTTCGCGGCCGTGCCCGAGGAGCGCAGGCCGACGCTGATCGCCGTACCGGACGGGGAGCGGACGTACCGCTTCGACGTCCGTCTGCAGGGCGAGAAGGAGACGGTCTTCCTTGACTTCCGTGGGTGACGTCGGGCTGCTCGCGCCGGTGTGGGCGGGCACCGGGGTGGAGGCCGCCACCGACGACCGGGCGGTCCTGCGGGCCATGCTGGACGCCGAGGCCGCGCTGGCGCGGGCGCTGGATCCGGTGGCGGGCGAGACGGTCACCGCCGTGGCGAAGGCCGCCGACCGGTTCGACGCCCGGTCCCTTGCGGTGCGCGCGCGGGCCGGGGGCAACCCGGTGATCCCGCTGGTCGCCGACCTCACCGCGGCGGTGGGCGAAGTGGTCCCCGAGCACGCCGAGTTCGTGCATCGAGGAGCCACCAGCCAGGACATCGTGGACAGCGCGCTCATGCTCGTGTCCGCCCGCACGCTGGACCTGATCGCCGCCGAACTGGACCGCACCGCCGACGCCTTGGCCGCTCTCGCCGCCGCACACCGCACTACTCCCATGCCGGGCCGCACCCTCACCCAGCACGCGGTCCCCACCACCTTCGGGCTGAAGGCAGCGGGCTGGCGGGCGCTCGTCCTGGACGCGCACGAACGCGTGACGCGGACCCGGGCCTCGCTGCCCGCACAACTCGGCGGCGCGGCGGGCACGCTGGCGGCGTTCGGCGAGCGGGGACCGGCTCTCCTGGCCGCATATGCTCGCGAACTCGGTCTCACCGAGCCCGGGTTGCCCTGGCACGTCCTGCGGACGCCGATCGCGGACCTGGGGGCGGCGCTGGCCTTCTGTGCCGGAGCGCTCGGCAAGATCGCGGCGGATGTGCTGGTGCTGTCGCGCACGGAGGTGGGCGAGCTGGCCGAGGGCACCGGCGGCGGCTCGTCGGCCATGCCGCACAAGAGCAACCCCGTGCGGGCGACCCTGATCGCCTCCGCGGCCCGCCAGGTGCCGGCGCTCGCCACGGTGCTCCTCGGCGCGCTGGCCTGTGAGGACGAACGCCCCGCCGGCGCCTGGCACGCGGAGTGGCTGCCCCTGCGCGAAGCCCTGCGCCTGACGGGCGGCGCGGCGACCGCGGCGGCCGGACTGTGCGAAGGCCTCGTGGTACGTGCGGACCGGATGCGCGCGAACCTCGACGCGACGGGCGGCCTGATGCTGACCGAGCGGCTGCTGACGGAGCTGACTCCGGTGCTGGGCCGGGACGCGGCCCGGCGGCTGCTCACGGAGGCGTCGCGGCGGGCGGCGGAGGAGCACACGGACCTGTTCGACGTCCTCGCCGGCCTGACCGAGAGCGGTGAGGTGCCCTCGCTCGATCACCTCCGCGACCCGGCCCGGTACGTGGGGTGCGCCCCCGCCCTGGTGGACCGGGCGCTGTCCCGCGGCCGCGGACCCACGGCCCTCCAACGACAGGACTGACGATGACCCGACTGCTCCACCACCGCGACGAGGGGCCGAAGGACGCACCCGTGCTCCTCCTCGGGCCGTCCCTCGGTACGTCCGTACGCGTCTGGGAGCCCCAGGCCCCCGCCCTCGCCGAGAGGCACCGCGTCATCCGCTGGGACCTTCCAGGGCACGGGGGATCGGCTCCCGGCCTGCTGCCCGCCGGGGCGACCGTCGCCGACCTCGGCCGGCTCGTCCTCGACCTCGCGGACGCGCTCGGCGCCCGGACCTTCGCCTACGCCGGCATCTCCATCGGCGGCGCCGTCGGCACCTGGCTCGCCGCGCACCACCCGGAGCGGGTGGAGTCATTGGCGCTGCTCTGCTCCTCGGCCCGCTTCGGAGAGCCCGGCCCCTGGCGGGAGCGCGCCGAGCTGGCCCGCACACAGGGGCTGGGCCCGCTCGCCGAGACCGCCCCGGCCCGCTGGTTCACGTCCGGGTTCACGGAGTACGACACCCTCGTGGCCGACCAGCGCAGCGCGGACCCCGAGGCGTACGCGGCCTGCTGCGAGGTCCTCGCGGCCGTCGACCTCCGCGTCGACCTGGCCACGATCACCGCCCCCACGCTCGTGATCGCGGGCCTCGATGACGTGGCGACCCCGCCCGCCCATGCCCGCGAACTCGCCGCCGGCATCCGCGGTGCCCACCTCGTCGAACTGCCCCACGCCGCACACCTCGCGAACGTGGAACGCCCGCACGCGGTGCTGGCCGCCCTGCAGGGACACCTCGCGCAGCACCAAGAGGACCTCGCGCAGCACCAACAGGAGAAGGAGCGTTGATGCACACCACCGTCGGCATCGTCGGCGGCGGCCCCGCGGGGCTGCTTCTGGCGCGGCTGCTGCACAACGCGGGTGTCGACAGCGTCGTCCTGGAGCGCCGCGACCGCGCGTACGTCGAGCAGCGCCAGCGGGCCGGAATCCTCGAACAGGCCACCGTGGACGCCCTCCGCTCCGCCGGAGCCGGCCAGCGGATGGACCGCGAGGGCATGCCTCACCACGGCATAGAACTGCGCTTCGGGCGCCGAGCGCACCGCGTCGACTTCCCGTCCCTCTCCGGCGGACGAGGCGTGATGGTGTACGCCCAGACCGAGGTGGTCAAGGACCTCATAGCCCTCCAGCTCGCCGACGGCGGCCCGCTGCTGTTCGACGCCGAGGTGAGGTCGGTCGAGGGCGCCGACGGCGACAGCCCGGCGATCCGCTATGTGCACGAGGGCCGCGAGCAGACACTGACCTGTGCGTACGTCATCGGCTGCGACGGTTTCCACGGCGTGGTCCGGCATGCGCTTCCCGCGTCTCTGCGGACCGCGTACGAGCGGACGTACCCCTACTCCTGGCTCGGCATCCTGGCCGAAGCGCCGCCCGTGTACGAGGAGTTGATCTACGCCCACTCGGAGCGCGGCTTCGCGCTGGCCAGCATGCGCTCGGCGTCGGTGACCCGGCTCTATCTCCAGGTGCCGAACGACACCGATCCCGCGTCCTGGTCCGACGCGCGGATCTGGGACGAGCTGGACGCGCGGTTCGCGCTCGACGCCGACCCCCGGTGGAGGCTGGAGCGGGGGCCGGTCACGTCGAAGGCGGTGCTGCCGATGCGCAGTCACGTCACCGAGCCCATGAGCCACGGTCGGCTCTTCCTGGCGGGCGACGCGGCCCACATCGTGCCGCCGACCGGAGCCAAAGGGCTGAACCTGGCGGCGGCCGACGTGATCGTGCTGGCCCGGGCGCTGATCGAGTGGCGCCGGACGGGCTCGACCGAGCTGCTGGACGCGTATTCCGACACGTGTCTGCGACGGGTCTGGCGAGCGGAGCACTTCTCCCACTTCATGACGACGACGCTGCACGCTGCTCCGGCGCAGTCGCCGTTCGAGACACGGCTGCAGCTGTCGCAGCTGGAGCGGGTGGCGTCGTCACCGCATGCGGCGGCCGAACTGGCGGAGAACTACACGGGGCTGTCGCTGTGAGCACGGGAGCGGGGCGGCCCGGCCCGCGGCCGGGATGTTTCACGTGAAACACGGCTGCGAGACCCGACACGCTCAGGTGTCCTGTCCCGCAGCCGTGTGACGCCGTCGGATGTCAGCGGCGGTCGTCGTCCCGCGAGCCCCGCTTCTCGTCCTCCTTGGCCTGCATCTCGGCGTCGAGGGCGGACGTGCCGAGGGCGTCGTCCACCACGCTCAGCCGGCTCGTCTCGGTCGTTTCGTTCACTTCCGTCGCGGCGGGCGGTTCGACCAGCCAGTCGGGGTTGGCCTGCTTGTCCCACCACTTCCAAAGGGCGATGGCACCGCCGGTCAGCACGCCCAGTACGGCCAGCACCTTGACGGCACGGCCGGTCTTCGCGCGCCGTTCGTGCTTGCGGGCCAGCTTCTGGATCTCCTGGGGCGAGACCTGGCCGCGCAGCGCGGCCATCGCGGCAGAGCCCCACGCCGCGGCCTCGTCACGGGCCGGCCCCGTCGCGGCCACCGCGTGCTCGATCCTCGGCCGCGAGTAGTCGGCGGCCTGGCGCGCGGCGTGGCGAGTGCGGACGGCGGCTTCGTGTGCGGCCTGGTCGACCTTCGGTGGCACATGCGTCAGCGCATGTTCCAGGCGAGGGGCGAGACGGGCGTCGTACTGGACGCGGGCCTGTTCGGCGGCCTGAGACACCATGGGCGCAAGCCGCACGCGTGCCTCCTGCGCGTAGTGCGAGGCACGCACCTTGGCCGTGTCGGCGTAGGGCGCCACCACTTCCGCGGCGTGCAGCACGCTGTCCTTCGCCGAGTCGGTCGCGGCGCGCACGCTGTCAATGCGGGTCACGGCTTTCCTCCTCCTTGGTGGCGTACGGTATTTCGACTTTCCACCCTTTTACGGATCATGCATGTCGGCACGCGCCTCGGCATGTGAGGGCGGGCATACGGGTGCTGATGCGCTCGATCGCGAGCAAGGGCGGATGAACAACGAATTCCGGGCAACAGGAGCTTGTCGATGACAATGCCACGGATCGCGGGACCTCGCTCCCGTCGCGAGAGGACTCAACCGCTTTTCCGCAAGCGATTCGTGCAGATGTGTGCCCGCGGACGGCGGACGGGCGACGTGCAGGGGGGACCGTGCGAGGATCGGGAGGTTATCGAAGCCAACGGAAGGCAGATCGTGGCCGAGCAGCTGTACGCCACCCTGAAGACCAACCACGGCACCATCGAGGTCCGGCTGTTCCCGAACCACGCGCCGAAGACGGTCAAGAACTTCGTGGAACTCGCCCAGGGCGAGCGCGAGTGGAAGCACCCGGCGACCGGCGCGACGAGCAAGGACAAGCTCTACGACGGCACGGTCTTCCACCGGGTGATCAGCGGCTTCATGATCCAGGGCGGTGACCCGCTGGGCACCGGCATCGGCGGCCCCGGCTACGAGTTCGAGGACGAGTTCCACCCCGACCTCTCCTTCAACAAGCCCTACCTGCTCGCCATGGCCAACGCCGGCCCCGGCACCAACGGCTCGCAGTTCTTCATCACGCTCGGCCCGACGACCTGGCTGAACCGCAAGCACACCATCTTCGGCGAGGTCGTCGACCCGGCCAGCCAGAAGGTCGTCGACGCCATCGCCGCCGTGCCGACCAGCCGCCCCAACGACCGTCCGGTCAACGACGTCGTCATCGAGTCGGTCACCATCGAGAAGCGCGAGGGCTGACTCTACGGCTGCCCTGCGGATTCCCTCTTCCACCCAGAGAACACAGCCGGATCTCCCGGCGCGGACTGCCGTTTTTTCCCGGAGGGAACCAAAAGCCCCGCTCGTCCGTAAGGATGAGCGGGGCGGTGTACTTCCACGACCGACCGAGGGGACACGACCTCATGGACCAGGCCGCAAGCAGCGCGCGGGACGCCCACAGCCTGCCCGGGTGCTACCGGCACCCGGACCGCGAGACGGGCATCCGCTGCACGCGCTGCGAGCGCCCGATCTGCCCCGAGTGCATGGTCAGCGCCTCCGTGGGCTTCCAGTGCCCGGACTGCGTCCGCGGCGGTGCCTCACGCCCGGGCGGAGCCGGGAGCGGCGAGGGCTTCGGCGCGGCTCCCCCGCCGGCCGCGGCCCAGCCCCGCACGATCGCGGGCGGCACCGTGGCGGCTGACCCGCGGCGGGTCACCAAGGTGCTGATCGGCCTCAACCTGGCCCTCTTCCTGGTGCAGCTGTCCCTCGGCGACACCTTCACCGACCACTTCGCCCTGATCGGCCGGGCCTACGTCCCGCAGCTCCACGGGCTGGAGGGCGTCGCGGAGGGTCAGTACTACCGGATGCTGACCGCGATGTTCCTGCACGGCGGCTACCTCCACATCCTGTTCAACATGCTCAGCCTGTGGTGGATCGGCGGCCCCCTGGAAGCCGCCCTGGGCCGTGCCCGCTACCTCGCGCTCTACTTCATCTCGGGACTGGCCGGCGGCGCGCTCAGCTATCTGCTCGCCGCTCCCAACCAGCCCTCGTTGGGTGCCTCGGGAGCGATCTTCGGGCTCTTCGGTGCCACGGCCGTGCTGCTGCGCCGGCTCAACTACGACATGCGCCCGGTCATCGCCCTGCTGGTGATCAACCTGATCATCACCTTCGGGGTGCCCGGCATCGCCTGGCAGGCGCACATCGGCGGCCTCGTCGCGGGTGTCATCACCGGGTACGCGATGGTCCACGCCCCGCGCGAGCGACGCGCGCTGATCCAGTACGGCACCTGTGCCCTGGTGCTCGCCGTCGTCGTGGTCCTGACGGTGCTCAGGACGGCTCAGCTCAGCTGATACCGAACCGTTGTCCACAGTTCGTGGCCGATCTTGTGCACAGTGTGGGTGAACAGCTGTGCCCCCTGCCGCTCAGGTGTGTTTCCGCAGGTCGGGCAGGGGGTGAGCCGATTTCCGGATGCCGGTGTGTCAGTCGTATCGGTGTCAACGGCCGACTGGTTATCCACAGATCGTCGTTCTTTTCCCCAGGTCGTCTGTGGAAATCGGCCCAAGCTGTGGATAACTCAGCGGATACCCCTGGGCAGAGCTGCGTTCACCGGAAAGTGGCTGTTACTTCCACTGCGTGGAGACACCGAATCCGGCGGCGATGAAGCCGAAACCGACCACGATGTTCCAGTTGTCCAGTGAGTCGACAGGCAGTGAACCGTCCGTCACATAGAAGACGACGATCCAGGCCAGGCCGATGAGGAACATGGCCAGCATGACGGGCGCGACCCAGGCGCGGGTGTCCAGCTTGATGCTGGCCGCCTGCTTGGCCGGAGGCGGCGTGTAGTCGGCCTTCTTGCGGATACGTGACTTCGGCACGAGGGTCTCTCCTGTCGATGCGCTGCGTGGCCGCGCAGGTAACTGGGTCCGTCCGGAGCAGCGTACAAGGGGACGCTGAGCACTCCCCCGGGCGTCCGTTAGCGTAGTGCTTCCGCGGCGCCGAAGGAGATAAGGGTACGTTGAGCAATTCTGCCGACTCCCCCGGTTCGGGATCAATGGGTTCCACCCCTGCCCGCAGGGCCGGCCTGCCGCCGATGCGGATCCTCACGGTGGCCGTGTTCGCCCTCGCGGGGCTCATTTTCTTCACCAGCTTCAATACCGCCAAGGGCACCGATATCCGCACGGATGCCTCCTTGCTGAAGCTTTCCGATCTCATTCAGGAACGCAGCCGCAAGAACAAGGGGCTGGACGAGTCCAACGCGACACTGCGCGGCAACGTGGAGTCGCTGGCCGAGGGCGACGACAAGAGCACCAAGGCCCAGGACGAGAAGCTCACCGGGCTGGAGCAGAGCGCGGGCACCCGGAAGGTCGCCGGCCAGGCGGTCACCGTCACACTCAACGACGCCCCGCCGAACGCCACCGCCAAGCTCCCCGGCTACCCCGAACCCCAGCCCGACTACCTCGTCATCCACCAGCAGGACCTGCAGGCCGTGGTGAACGCCCTGTGGCAGGGCGGCGCCAAGGGCATCAAGGTGATGGACCAGCGGCTGATCTCCACCAGCGCGGTGCGCTGCGTGGGCAACACCCTGATCCTCCAGGGCCGCGTCTACTCACCGCCGTACAAGATCACCGCGGTCGGTGACCCCGTGAAGCTGAAGCAGGCGCTCGCGGACTCGCCCGCCATCCAGAACTACATGGTCTACGTCAACGTCTATGGCCTCGGCTGGAAGGTCACCGACGACGGCACCATGGCGCTGCCCGGCTACTCGGGCACGGTGGATCTGCACTACGCGAAGCCCGCGGAATAGCTGCCTCGGCTCGGTTTCACGTGGAACAAGCCCGGCCCCGAGGGTGCCGGCGCGTACCGGTCCGACAAAGGTCCCGACAAAGATCGACAAAGGGCCCGGCAAAACAGGGCCCGCCCCCGTTGAAGTGATCGACCCTGCGTCCCGTAAGTCCAGTTGCAGGCGCCTGGACGCCCCCGGACTCCGCACACCCCGTGGAGGCAGGCGAACCGGGGGCTCCGCGCCGTTAGTCTGGTGCCGTACGGCGTGAGTTCGGGTGCCGTGGCGCGACGGAAGGGACGGCATGTACGGCTGGATCTGGCGGCATCTGCCGGGCAACGTGTGGGTGAGGGCACTGATCTCACTCGTGCTGGTCATGGCCGTGGTCTACGTCCTCTTCCAGTACGTCTTTCCTTGGGCTGAGCCGCTGCTGCCCTTCAACGATGTGACGGTGGACAACCAGTGAGTGCGCGGATTCTCGTCGTCGACAACTACGACAGCTTCGTCTTCAACCTGGTCCAGTACCTGTACCAGCTGGGCGCCGAGTGCGAGGTGCTGCGCAACGACGAGGTGTCGACGGCACACGCCCAGGACGGCTTCGACGGCGTGCTGCTGTCGCCGGGTCCCGGCACGCCCGAGCAGGCAGGCGTCTGCGTCGAGATGGTGCGCCACTGCGCTGCCACCGGTGTCCCGGTCTTCGGCGTCTGTCTGGGCATGCAGTCGATGCAGGTGGCGTACGGCGGTGTGGTGGACCGTGCACCCGAGCTGCTGCACGGCAAGACCTCGCTGGTCGAACACGAGGGCAAGGGCGTCTTCGCCGGCCTGCCCTCTCCCTTCACGGCGACGAGATACCACTCGCTGGCCGCCGAACCGGCAACGGTTCCGCCCGAGCTGGAGGTCACGGCCCGCACGCACGACGGCATCATCATGGGCCTGCGCCACCGCGAACTCCCCGTCGAAGGCGTGCAGTTCCATCCGGAGTCGGTGCTGACCGAGCACGGCCACCGGATGCTGGCCAACTGGCTGGTGGAGTGCGGAGACCAGGACGCGGTGGCGAGGTCGGCGGGGCTTGCCCCGGTGGTGGGCAGGGCCACGGCGTGACCGCGCTGCGCCCGGAGCGCGAGACCGATGCCTCGTACGGGGATCAGTCGTACGAGGCTTCCGGCGCGCATGGGGAGTGGCACGCGGAGGGCGGCTACCGGGCGGCGTACCAGGAGGGGACGTACGAGGAGCCGCACCAGCCCGCGGCAGATCCGTACCAGTCCTCGACGGAGCAGCCGTACCAGCCCCAGGAAGGGGCGTACCAGCCCACGAAGGATCCGTACCAGCCACCGCGCGACGACGAGACGGTCGCCCTGCGGATCGCCGAACCGGCGCCCGCCACCGGGGAGTTCGCATCATCTTCCGGGGCCTCGTCCGCCGCTTCCGGTACTCGACCCGCGTCGGGTGGCCGAGCGGCGCGCAGAAAGGCCGCCAAGCGGCGCGGCGGCGGGCGGCACAGCGGGGGACGGGAGCGGGAGTCGGCCGCGGAGGAGGCGAAGCCGCAGGCGCCGCTCTCCCGCGTGGAGGCCCGACGCCGGGCGCGGCTGCGCAAGCCGAGCCCGGCCGTCGTCGCGAGCCGTGCGATCGGTGAGGTGTTCATCACCACCGGCGTGCTGATGCTGCTGCTCGTCACCTACCAGTTGTGGTGGACGAACGTCCGGGCACAGGCGCAGGCAGGTGACGAGACGCACAGCCTCCAGAACGACTGGGCGAGCGGGAAACGGGCGCCGGGGGCCTTCCTGCCGGGGCAGGGCTTCGCCATCCTGCACATCCCCAAGCTGGACGTGGTGGTGCCGATCGCCGAGGGCGTCAGCAACAAGCGGGTCCTCGACAAGGGCATGGTCGGTCACTACGGCGAGTCCCCGCTGAAGACGGCGATGCCGGACGCCAAGACGGGCAACTTCGGCCTGGCGGCCCACCGCAACACCCACGGCGAGCCGTTCCGCTACATCAACAGACTCCAGCCCGGCGACGCGGTCGTCGTCGAGACGCAGTCCAAGTACTTCGTGTACAAGGTGACGTCGATGCTGCCGGTGACGCCGCCGAGCAACACGAGTGTGCTGAACCCGATCCCCAGGGGGTCGGGTTTCACCGCACCGGGCCGCTACATCACGCTGACCACCTGCACTCCGGAGTTCACCAGCAAGTACCGGTTGATCGTCTGGGGCAAGATGGTCGAGGAACGTCCGCGCAGCAAGGGCAAGCCGGATGCGCTAGTCGAGTAAAGGCAGATGAACAGTGGCAGCGACCGCGGACGACACCGCAGGGCACAACCATGCGCCGGACACGGCGCCCGCACCGCGACGCCGGGGTACCGGCCGGATCGCCTCGGCGATCAGCGTCTTCGGTGAGCTCCTCATCACAGCGGGCCTGGTGCTCGGCCTGTTCGTCGTCTACTCCCTGTGGTGGACGAACGTCGTCGCCGACCGTACGGCGCACAAACAGGCCGACAAGGTCCGTCACAACTGGGCCGAGGACACCGGCCCCGGCGCGCTGGACACCAAGAACGGCATCGGCTTCCTGCACGTGCCCTCGATGCACAACGGCGACGTCCTGGTCGAGAAGGGCACCTCGACGAACGTCCTGAACGAGGGCGTGGCCGGCTACTACACCGAGCCGATCAAGGCGACGCTCCCCATGTCCGGCAAGGAGGGCAACTTCACCCTCGCCGCCCACCGCGACGGACACGGAGCCAAGTTCCACAACATCGACAAGGTGCGCAAGGGCGATCCGATCGTCTTCGAGACGAAGGACAAGTGGTACGTCTACAAGGTGTACGACATCCTTCCGGTGACCTCGAAGTTCAACGTCAAGGTCGTCGCCCGGGTCCCGAAGGAGTCCGGAAAGAAGAAGCCGGGCCACTTCATCACGCTGACGACGTGCACGCCGGTGTACACGAGCCGCTACCGCTACGTGGTGTGGGGCGAGCTGGTCCGGGTGGACAAGGTGGACAGCGCGCGGACGCCGCCGAAGGAACTGCGCTGACGGGGAACTGCCGGGGAACCGAGCTGACAGGGAACTGTCAGCGAACCGCACTGACCGGGACTCCCGCGACGACGTGAACGAACGAGTGGGCCCCTGCCGGAAAGTCCCGGCAGGGGCCCACTCGTATGTGCGGAACGTCAGCCGTGCTGGCCGCCGAAGAATCCGCCGTTGCCACCGTTGCCGCCGCCACCGCCGCCGCCGACGGTCGTCAGCTGGACCGGCGAGTTGGGGTCGCTCGGGGTGTTGGCCGGCGGGTTCTGCTGGGCGACCAACGCGTTGTCGTCCTGGTTGCCGGCGATCTGGATGTTGTTGAACCCGGCCTGCTTCAGGGTCTGCTTGGCCTGCTTCAGGGGCATCCCGGTGACCTGCGGAACCGGGGTCTGCTGGGCCGCCCCCTGGCCGACGCTGATGTTCACCGTCGAACCCTTGTCGACCTGCGAGTTCGCTGCCGGGTCGGTCTTAACGACCTTGCCGTTCTGGTTCGGGTCGGTGGTGGGCACGTTGACGCAGTTGCCGGCCAGGCCGTTGGCCTGCATCTGGGCCTTGGCTTCGTCACACGTCTTGCCGGTGACATCGGGCACGGTCGACTTCGGCTGGGCCTTGGCGACCGTCAGCGTGACCGTGGAGCCCTTCTCGCGCTCCGTGTCGCCCGTCGGGTCCTGATTGAGGACGACGCCCGGGTTCTGGTCGGAGACCTCGGTCCGCTTCTGGACGTCGAAGCCCTTGGCCTTCAGCTGGGACGCGGCCTTGTCGTAGCTCAGGCCCTCCACGTCCGGCACGGCCACCTTCGGCGCGCCCGTGGAGACCACCAGTTTGATGGTGGACTGCTTCTTGACGGTGGTGCCGGAATTCGGGTTCTGCTTGCAGACCTTGCCCTTGGGCTGGTCCTCGCAGGGCTTGTGGGTAGCGGTCACCTTCAGGTCGACGTTCTTGGCCTGGCTCCTGGCCGTCTGAAGGGTCTGCCCGATGAAGTTCGGCGCTTGGACCGTGTCGTTGCCGATGCCGCCGTTCCCGCTGAACACTCCCTTGCCGATCAGGATCGCCCCGATCAGGACCAGGATGCCGGCGACCACGAGAAGGATCGTCGAGCGGTTGTTCTTCTTCGGCTGGCGGCGGCGGGCGGGGCGGTCGTCGTAGTCGAAGCCGCCGTCGTCCGGGTTCATCGGGGGCAGCATCGTGGTGGCGCCGGCACCCGCGCCCGCGCCGCCGTCCGCGCGCAGCGCGGTGGTCGGCTGGTCGTTCGGGTAGCCGCCGTAGCCGACCGAGCCCATGGCCGCCGTCGCGCCGACCGGCTGGCCGTCGAGGCAGGCCTCGATGTCCTGGCGCATCTCGTCGGCGGACTGGTAGCGGTAGTTCGGGTCCTTGACCAGTGCCTTCAGGACGATGGCGTCCATCTCGGACGTGATCTCGGGGTCGAAGACGCTGGGCGCCTGCGGCTCCTCGCGCACGTGCTGGTAGGCCACGGCCACCGGGGAGTCGCCCACGAAGGGCGGCCGTACCGTCAGCAGCTCGTAGAGCAGGCAGCCGGCCGAGTACAGGTCGGACCGCGCGTCGACCTGCTCGCCCTTGGCCTGCTCCGGCGAGAGGTACTGGGCGGTGCCGATGACGGCCGCGGTCTGCGTCATCGTCATGCCGGCGTCGCCCATGGCGCGGGCGATGCCGAAGTCCATCACCTTGACCTGGCCGTTGCGCGTGAGCATCACGTTGGCCGGCTTGATGTCGCGGTGGACGATGCCGTTGCGGTGGGCGTACTCCAGGCCCTGGAGGATGCCGATCGTCATCTCCATGGACCGCTCGGGCAGCAGCTTGCGGCCGCTGTGAAGAAGCTCACGGAGTGTGGAGCCGTCGACGTACTCCATCACGATGTACGGGATCGAGACCCCGTCGATGTAGTCCTCACCCGTGTCGTAGACCGCGACGATCGCGGGATGGTTGAGCGAGGCGGCCGACTGGGCCTCCCGGCGGAACCGGGCCTGGAAGGACGGGTCGCGCGCGAGATCCGCGCGGAGCGTCTTCACTGCCACTGTGCGGCCGAGGCGAGTGTCATGTGCGAGGTACACCTCGGCCATGCCACCGCGGCCGAGCACATGGCCCAGCTCGTACCGGCCGCCGAGGCGACGCGGCTCTTCCATAGCTACCTACCAGCCCTCTCCGTCGGTCCCGACCGGCACGGGGTGTGCGGTCGGAGGCTGCCGTCCGGGCCTACCGTACCCGGCTCTGTTTGTGTGACCTGGCCAAGCCCGTAACCCGATACCGGACCGGTATCGCAACGTGCACCGATGTGAAGGGGGCGTGAGCAGGGTCACTTCTTGGAGTTGATGACTGCCTCCATCACGCTCTTCGCGATCGGCGCCGCGAGGCCGCCGCCGGAGATGTCGTCACGGTTGGCCTGGTCGTCCTCGACCACCACGGCCACCGCGACCGGCGAGCTGCCGTCGGGGAGCTTGGCGTAGGAGAGGAACCAGGCGTACGGGTTCTTGCTGTTGGCGACGCCGTGCTGGGCGGTACCGGTCTTGCCGCCGACGGTGACGCCGGGGATCTGCGCGTTCTTGCCGGTGCCCTGCTTGACGACCGTCTCCATCATCGACTGCAGAACCTGGGCGTTGTTGGAGGACAGCGGCCGGCTGAGCTCCTGCGGGTCGGTCTGCGCGACGGTGTCGAGGTTCGACGACTGCAGCTTGTCGACCATGTACGGCTTCATCAGCTTGCCGTCGTTGGCCACCGCGGAGGCCACCATGGCCATCTGAAGGGGCGTCGCGGCGGTGTTGAACTGGCCGATCGAGGACAGCGCGGTCTCCGCATGGTTCATGTCACCGGAGAACACCGAGGAGTTGGAGCGGATCGGAGTGAACTGCTCCTTGTCGAAGCCGAACTTCTTCGCCTCGGCGAGCATCTTGTCGTTGCCGAGGTCGGAGCCGATCTTGCCGAAGACGCTGTTGCAGGAGTACTGCAGCGCCACCCGCATCGTCGCGTTCTCACAAGGGATGTTGCCCTCGTTCTTCAGCGGCGTGGTGGTGCCCGGCATGATCCAGGGCAGCGGCGACTGGGTCTTCTCGTCCGCGGAGTGGTACAGCCCGTTCTCGAGCGCGGCCGCCGCCGTGACCACCTTGAAGGTGGAGCCCGGCGGGTAGGTCTCGCGCAGCGCCCGGTTCAGCGTCGGGTCGTTGGGGTCGTACTTCTTCTGCAGCTTCTTCCAGGCCTCGGCGTCCTTGTCGGACGCGCCCGAGAAGGAGGAGGGGTCGTACGACGGGTAGGAGGCCAGCGCCAGGATCTTTCCGGTGGACGGATCGATGGCGACGGCGGCGCCCTTGCCGCGGGCCTTCAGGCCGTCGTACGCGGCCTTCTGCGCGGCCGCGTTCAGGGTGGTGACGACGTTGCCGCCCTGCTTCGGCTTGCCCGTGACCATGTCGAGGGTGTTGCGGAAGAAGAGCCGGTCGTCGGTGCCGGTGAGGATGCCGTCGTCGATGGACTCCAGCTGGTTGGCACCGAAGGCCTGGGAGGCGTATCCGGTGACCGGCGACCACATCGCGCCGTTCTTGTAGGTGCGCTTGTACTTCAGGTCGTTCAGGCCGGTCTTGCTCGTCTCGGTGGACCCGGTGATCGGATTGCCGTCGACGATGATGTCGCCGCGCGGGGTGGAGTAACGGGCGATGGTGACACGGCGGTTGTCGCCGTCCGTCTTGAGGCTGTCGGCCTTGACGTACTGGAGCCAGTTGTCGCGGATGAGCAGCGTGAGGACGAGGAGACCGCAGAAGATCGCGATTCGGCGCAGGGGCTTGTTCACGGGCGGACCACCTGGGTCATCTCGGCGTCAGGGTTCGAGGCGGGGGCCGGCGCCGGTCGGCGCGCGGTGTCGCTGATGCGGATCAGGATGCCGATCAGTGCCCAGTTGGCGATGACGGAGGAGCCGCCGTACGCCAGGAACGGCATCGTCATACCGGTCAGCGGGATCAGGCCCATCACGCCGCCGGCGACGACGAACACCTGCAGGGCGAAGGCGCCGGAGAGGCCGATGGCGAGCAGCTTGCCGAACGGGTCGCGGGCGGCGAGGGAGGTGCGCACGCCGCGTTCCACGATCAGGCCGTAGATCAGCAGGAGGGCCATCAGGCCGGCCAGACCGAGCTCCTCGCCGAAGGTGGCGAGGATGAAGTCGGAGTTGGCGGCGAAGCGGATGAGCTCGGAGTGGCCCTGGCCGAGGCCGGTGCCGAGGGTGCCGCCGGAGCCGAACGCCCACAGGGCCTGCATGGCCTGCTCGGAGTGGCCGGGGACGCCCTGGCGGGAGAGCTGGAACTCCTTCATCGGGTCGAGCCACGACTGGACACGCATCTTCACGTGCGGCTCGAAGCTCGCCACGCCGACGGCGCCGGCCGCGGACATCAGCAGACCGAAGACGATCCAGCTGGTCCGCTCGGTGGCGACGTACAGCATGATGACGAACATTCCGAAGAACAGCAGCGACGTGCCGAGGTCCGTCTCGAAGACCAGGATCAGGATCGAGATCGCCCAGACGACCAGGATCGGGCCGAGGTCGCGGCCGCGCGGCAGGTACAGGCCCATGAAGCGGCGGCTGGCGAGCGCCAGGGCGTCGCGCTTGACCATCAGGTAGCCGGCGAAGAAGACGGCCAGGACGATCTTGGCGAACTCGCCGGGCTGGATGGTGAATCCGCCGACGGAGATCCAGATCTTGGCGCCGTAGACGTTGAGGCCGAGGCCCGGGACCAGCGGAAGCAGCAGCAGAACCAGCGCGCCGACCATCGAGATGTAGGTGTAGCGCTGCAGCGTGCGGTGGTCCTTGAGGAAGATCAGGACCGCCACGAACAGCGCGATGCCCATCGCGGTGTACATCAGCTGGTTGGTCGCCTTGCCGCCGGCCACGTCGATGGACTGCAGCAGCTTGGACTGGTCGAGCCGCCAGATGACGACCAGACCGAGCCCGTTCAGCAGCGTGGCCAGGGGCAGCAGCAACGGGTCCGCGTACGGGGCGAACTTCCGTACGACGAGATGGGCGACGGCGGCCAGGAGGCCGAGGCCCAGGCCGTAGCCCAGCAGGCCCGCGGGCACCGTGTCGTTGATGGCCAGGCCCACGTTGGCGTAGGCGAACACCGGGATGGCGACGGCGAACACCAGCAGCGCGAGCTCGGTGTTGCGGCGGCTCGGCGTGCCGATGGAGCCGATCGTGGACGTGTGGTGCGACGACGTGTTGGTAGTACTGCTCATCGTGTGACGGGGCCTCTCACGGCTTGCCTACTGCTTACCGCACAGCGAGACGACCTTCTGCTCATCCTCCGAGAGGGTGGGGCCGGGGCTGGGGTTGGCGGTCGTGGACGGGGTCGTGGACGGAGACTTCGAAGCGGGCGTCGAGGCCGACGGGTTGGGCGTCGGTGATGCCTTGGACGCGAGGGAGGTACGGGTGGTTCCCGTGGTCCCCCCGGCCTGGCCCTGGCCCGTCTTGGCGCTGCCTCCGCGCTCGGCGGACTGGCGCTGCTGCTCCTTCTGGCAGGCGGAGGCCTGCACGGACAGCTCCTCGATCTTCGACCGGGCGTCGCTCAGGCCGCCCTCCGTGATCGTGGCCTTGACCTGCTTCTGCTGGTACGTCGGCAGGTACTTGAGTTCGATCTCGGGGTGGTCCTTCTCCACGTCCGACAGCGACACCCAGGCCAGGTCCTGGCTGATGCCGCGGTAGAGCGCGACGTGCTCCTCCTTGGCGCCGACGTAGTACTGGGTCTGCGTCCAGCGGTAACCGCTGTACAGACCGCCGCCGACGACGGCGAGGGCGAGGACGCCGAAGAAGGTGCGCTTGAACCACTTGCGGCCCCGGCGCGGCTTGACGAAGTCCTCGTCGGAGTAGTCGCCGAAGCTGCCGTCCGGGTGGTAGCCGTCGCCCTCGCCGCTGCCGGGCGGGCCGAACTCGCCGCCGCCGTGGCCGTGCCGGCCGAGGTGCGAGGCACGGCCGGCGGGCGTCTGCATGATGCCGCCGTCGTGCGCGTGGAGCTGGTTCTCGGCGACCGCGCCGACCACCACGGGGGTGTCGGACAGCTGGCCGGCGAGGGTGTCACCGGTGTCCAGGTCGAGGACGTCGGCGACGATGACGGTGATGTTGTCGGGGCCGCCGCCGCGCAGCGCGAGCTGGATCAGCTCGTGCACGGTCTCCTGGGGGCCCTGGTAGCTGGCGAGCGTCTCCTCCATCGTCTGGTGGGAGACGACGCCGGACAGTCCGTCGGAGCAGATCAGGTAGCGGTCGCCGGCCCGGACCTCGCGGATCGACAGGTCGGGCTCGACATGGTCGCTGCTGCCCAGCGCCCGCATGAGAAGGGAGCGCTGCGGGTGGGTGGTGGCCTCTTCCTCGGTGATACGGCCCTCGTCGACGAGGCGCTGCACCCAGGTGTGGTCCTGCGTGATCTGGCTGAGGACGCCGTCGCGCAGCAGGTACGCGCGCGAGTCGCCGACGTGGACGAGACCGAGCCGCTGCCCGGTCCACAGCAGGGCGGTGAGCGTGGTGCCCATGCCCTCCAGCTGCGGGTCCTCCTCGACCATGGCGCGCAGTTGGTCGTTGGCACGCTGCACGGCGACGCCGAGGGAGGTGAGGATGTCGGAGCCGGGCACGTCGTCGTCAAGCGTGACCAGCGTGGAGATCACCTCGGAGGAGGCGACCTCGCCGGCCGCCTGGCCGCCCATGCCGTCGGCGATGGCCAACAGCCGGGGACCGGCGTAACCGGAGTCCTCGTTGTGCTCCCGGATCATGCCGTCGTGCGATCCGGCGGCGAAGCGCAGTGACAGACTCATGCGCACCTCGCCCGTCGGCTCCGAATGCAGCCGGTCGTGTCGAGCCACACTGCCCACCCTCCGGTCGGGAGCGCGCCGGAGACCGGTGTGCGGTCCACCGTTGCGTGCTCGCTCCGCTCGCTCATATGCGTACTACTTCCGCAGCTCGATGACGGTCTTGCCGATGCGGATCGGCGCTCCCGGCGGGATCGGCGTGGGGGTCGTCAGCCGGGACCGGTCCAGGTACGTGCCATTGGTGGATCCGAGGTCCTCGACGATCCACTGGCCGTCGCGGTCGGGGTAGATCCTGGCATGCCGGCTGGAGGCGTAGTCGTCGTCCAGCACGATCGTGGAGTCGTGCGCGCGGCCCAGGGTGATGGTCTGCCCCTGCAGCGCGACGGTGGTGCCGGTGAGGGTGCCTTCGCTCACCACCAGCTTGGTGGGGGCGTTGCGCCGCTGACGGCCGCCGCCGCCCTGCTGGCTGCGCTGCTGCGGGGGCGCTGCGGCCTGCTGAGGTCGCGCGGCCTCCCTGCGGGAGCCGCGCTGCGACCCGCGCTGGGCGACACGCTGCGTGACACGCGTGCCGAACAGGTCGCTGCGGATGACCTGCACGGCCACGATCACGAACAGCCACAGTACGGCCAGGAAACCCAGCCGCATGACCGTGAGGGTCAGCTCTGACATTGCCCCCGCTTCACCCTTCGGCTTGCCGGTAAATGATGGTGGTGCTGCCCACGACGATCCGCGAGCCGTCGCGGAGCGTAGCGCGGGTGGTGTGCTGCCCGTCCACCACGATGCCGTTGGTGGACCCGAGATCCTGGATCGTCGAGGGCGTTCCGGTCCGGATCTCGCAGTGCCGGCGGGAGACGCCGGGGTCGTCGATCCGCACGTCGGCCTCGGTGCTGCGGCCCAGCACCAGGGTCGCGCGGGAGATCTGGTGGCGGGTGCCGTTGATCTCGATCCAGTGGCGGGTGCGTCCGCCGCTCGCCGCGCCGCCCGCGGACGGGGACGGCTGGCCGGACGCCGGTGGGTAACCGTAACCCCCGGGCCGGGCGCCGGGCGGCGGCGAGGACGGCATCGGGGGCGCCCCGGCGGGCGTGGCCGCCGGGGGGTAGCCGTAGCCGCCGGAGCCGGACTGCGGGGCCTGCTGGCTGCTGGAGGAGGCGAGGGTGCGGCTGCGCACCCGGTACAGGCCGGTGTCCAGGTCGTCGGCCTTCTCCAGGGTGACCTTGATCGTTCCCATGAAGGTGTAGCGCTGCTGCTTGGCGTAGTCGCGCACCATCCCGGCGAGCTCGTCGCTGAGCTGGCCGGCGTAGGGGCTGAGGCGCTCGTGGTCCGGCGTGCTCAGCTCCACGATGAAGTCGTTGGGTACGACGGTCCGGTCGCGGTTCCAGATGGTCGCGTTGTTGTCGCACTCCCGCTGGAGCGCTCCGGCGATCTCGACGGGCTGGACCTCGGACTTGAACACCTTGGCGAAGGTGCCGTTGACCAGACCTTCGAGACGTTGCTCGAACTTCTTCAGGACTCCCATGGGGCACCTCCTCCATCGTTGCCGTACTGCTGTGCCGTGCTGCGTAGCCGTGCCGGTCCGCTCGGTACTTCCTGGTACTGCTTACTGATCGTATCCACGCGTCCGGCATTAAGCCGGTTCCCTGGCGGCTCCCCTTCGAACGCCCGCTGCCAGGATCGTAGAGGCGCGTGAAGACCAGTGTCCCGCACCCGGCGGCGGTCCTGGGCCGCCCCCTGGGGAGATGGCGGTTACCGGTACGAGGTTGATACGTGAACGACACCACTTGGGATACGTGAACGACACCACTTGATACGCAGACCACCACGTACCCGGTCCACACGGTCGCATACGCGGTCGGGTGCGGGGGCCGGTGCGAGAGGAAGGTACGGGCAGGTCAGCGGCAGGTACGTGGCAGGTCCGGACGCCCGCGGGAGCCGGGGTCGGCCGGAATCAAGGGATGTGAACCCACCCTGCCAGGCGTGCTAATGTTCTCGATGTCGGAAGGCGCCGCCCCCAAGGGGAAAGCCTGGAAGACACACCCAATGCGCGGGTGGCGGAATAGGCAGACGCGCTGGATTCAGGTTCCAGTGCCCGCAAGGGCGTGGGGGTTCAACTCCCCCCTCGCGCACAGAGACGAGACGGGTCTCTGCCGTGACGGAAGTCACGGCAGGGGCCCGTCTCGCGTTGTACCCGCGGATGTGAGTCATCGCACGGCCGGGGCCAATGGGCGACGGGGGACCGGCGCGTGAGGTATATCACCGAGCGGCGCGTGTACAGGGGGCGACGGAACGGCAGTTGGCGATGGTCTGAGCGCTGCGGTTTCCACAGGCGCGGAGTTGTCCACAGGGTCTGACGCGCTTCGGTCATCGCCTGTACGGTCGGCACGAGTTGATGTTCGTGCGGGTACGGGTGCGGGGGAGGCGGTCCTGGTGACCGAGGCCGGTGCGGGAGTGGTGGAGACGGCCGCGAGGGCGGCGGCCCGGACATCGGACGCGACGGCGCGCAGGCTGCCTCCGGTGCGCGGGTTCGCCCGGTGGCCGGCTCAGGGGTCGCCCAAGGAGGAGGGCAAGGCGCTGCGGGAGAGCGTCCCGCGCCGCACGCACAGCGCCTTCGACCTGGACGCCTCCCGGCCGGACGCGGTGAGCGCGGTGGAGGAGTCGAACCACGGCCGCATACCCGCGCTCACCCCGATACGGGTGGGCAGGATGGCGGCGACGCCCTTCGCCTTCCTGCGCGGCTCGGCCGGTCTCATGGCGTACGACCTGGCACGCACCCCCATGACCAGGATCGGCACCCAGCTCTGCGGCGACGCGCACGCGGCCAACTTCGGCCTGTACGGCGACGCCCGCGGCGGCCTGGTCATCGACCTGAACGACTTCGACGAGACCGTGCACGGTCCCTGGGAGTGGGACCTCAAGCGCCTTGCCGCCTCGCTGGTGCTGGCCGGCCGGGAGGCGGGGGCCGAAGAGGACGCCTGTCGCGCCGCCGCGCGCGACGCGGTGGGGGCGTACCGGCGCACGATGCGCCTGCTCGCCAAACTGCCGGTGCTGGACGCCTGGAACGCCATCGCGGACGAGGAACTCGTCTCCCACACCGACGCCCACGACCTGCTCGGCACCCTGGAGCGCGTCTCGGAGAAGGCCCGCGCCAACACCAGCGGGCGGTTCGCGGCCAAGTCGACCGAGATCGCCGAAGACGGCGGCCGCCGCTTCGTTGACGCCCGGCCGGTGCTGCGCCGCGTCCCGGATGCGGAGGCGGCGGCGGTCGCGACGTCCCTGGAGCAGTACGTCACGACCCTGTCCGAGGACCGCCTCCCGCTGCTCGCCCGGCACGCAGTGCACGACGTGGCGTTCCGCGTGGTCGGCACCGGCAGCGTGGGCACGCGGTCCTATGTCGTGCTGCTCCTGGACCATCGCGGCGAGCCCCTGGTCCTCCAGGTCAAGGAGGCCCGCCCCTCGGCGCTGCTCCCGCACCTGTCGACGGCCGGTTTCGACGCCCCGCCCGTCGATCACGAGGGCCGGCGCGTGGTCCTGGGCCAGAAGCGCATGCAGGTGGTCAGCGACATCCTGCTGGGGTGGACGACGGTCGACGGCCGCCCCTTCCAGGTACGGCAGTTCCGCAACCGCAAGGGCAGCGTCGACCCCGCCGCCCTCGCCGCCGACCAGGTCGACGACTACGGCCGGATGACCGGCGCCCTGCTGGCCCGCGCCCACTCCCACAGCGCCGACCCGCGTCTGATCGCCGGGTACTGCGGCAAGAACGAGGAACTGGACGAGGCGATAGCCGCGTTCGCGGTCACCTACGCCGACTGCACGGAGGCGGACCACGCCGAACTGGTGGCGGCGGTGCGGTCGGGCCGGATCGCGGCGGAGATGGGCGTGTGACGGCCCAGGTGGGACGGCCCACGCGGGCCGGCGGATGGCACGGTGAGGACGGACGGGCCGTGCGGAGACTGTGCGGAGGCCGGGAACCCGTACGAACGGGCCGGGCCGGCCGACGCGGCCGTGGCCTACGCTGGGCGGGTGACGACCCCCGAAGCTGAGCAGGCCCAGGCGCCCCGGCCCGAGGAGCGGCTGGAGCGGGCCGTGCGGGCCGCCGAGCAGGCGCTGATCGAGTACGAGATCGCGGTGGAGACCTTCCGCGTCGAGGTGGAGAACTTCTCGCGGCTGCACGAGCAGAAGCTCGGCCCGATGTACGCCCGGCTCGAGGAGCTTGAGGCGCAGATCGCCGAGGCCCGTGCCGCGCGCAGCGGAGATCCCGAGGACATTCGCGCCGCTCAGGAGGCGCGCGCCCGGGTCATGCCGATCCCCGGCGTGGAGGAACTGCTCCACGGCTGGATGGACGGCTACGGCCTGTTCCCGGAGGCCACCGCGATGCTCACGGACCAGCCGGTGCGGCCCCCGCAGCGCGTGCGCCCGAGCGAGGAGGCGCGCAGGCTCTACCGCGAGCTGGCCCGCAAGGCGCACCCCGACCTGGCCCAGCAGGAGAACGAGCGGCAGCGGCGCGAGGACTTCATCACCCGCGTCAACGCCGCCTACGCCCGGGGCGATGCGGCGGAGCTGCGGGAGCTGGCCGAGGAGTGGGCCGCGGGCCCGGTGCTCGCCGAGCGGCCCCCGAGCCACAGCGAGGAGCTCTACGCCCGCCTCGAGTGGCTGTCCCAGCGCAAGGAACTCCTCAACATGGTCGCCCGGGAACTGGAGGAGAGCGCGATCGCATCGATGATCCGCATGGCCCCCGACGACCCCGACAGCCTCCTGGACGAGATCGCCGAGCGGCTCCGGGCCGATGTGCTCGGGCGCGAGACGGAACTGGCAGAACTGCTGGGCCACGGCTAGCCGGAGGCCGGCTGCGGGCCGGTCGTGGCACCGGCCGGGGGCGGTTTCGGTGGTGGCCTCCGGCCCGCGGTCGGGTAGCGTCGGACTCATGAGTTTCGGAGCTGGTGTGCCCACGGTCGAGGTCGCGGACCTCAAGGACGGCGACTTCCTGCTGGACGTCCGCGAGGACGACGAGTGGCAGGCCGGTCACGCCGCGCAGGCGCTGCACATCCCCATCAGTGACTTCGTGGCCCGGTACGGCGAGCTGACCGAGGCCGCCCCGCAGGATGCCCGGGTGCATGTGATCTGCCGCTCCGGCGGCCGCTCGGCCCAGGTCACGATGTACCTGGTCCAGCAGGGCATCGACGCCGTGAACGTCGACGGCGGCATGCAGGTCTGGCAGGCCGCGGGCCGCCCCGTCGTCACCGACGAGGGACAGCCGGGCCACGTCCTCTGATCCCGCGGTGAGCCCGGCAAGGCCCGCAGGACGCGCGACGAGGCCGCAGTGAGCCTGCGGCCTCGCAGGGCCGGAGCGTTGGTGTGTCCACCGCCGCGCCGATGAAGGCGGCGTCAGCGGTCGAAGTCCAGCTCCACCTTTTCGGTCACCGGATGCGACTGGCAGGCCAGTACGTATCCCGCCTCGGTCTCCTCCGCCTCCAGCGCGAAGTTGCGGTCCATGCGCACCTCGCCCGAGACCAGGAAGGCCCGGCACGTCCCGCACACGCCGCCCTTGCAGGCGTAGGGCGCGTCGGGCCGGTTGCGCAGGACCGTCTCCAGCAGCGACTCCCCGTCCTGGACGGGCCAGGTCCCGCCGCGGCCGTCGAGCCGGGCGGTCACGGTGCTGTGCGCGGGGGCCGTGGTGGCCGTCGCCGGAACCGCTCCGGCGTCCACGTGGAAGATCTCCTCGTGGATCCGGGACCGGTCCACGCCGAGGCCCCGCAGCGCCCGTTCCGCGCCCTGCACCAGCCCGAACGGGCCGCACAGGAACCATCCCGCCACACCGTCCACCGGCAGCAGCGCGGGCAGCAGCTCCGTCAGCCGCTCCCGGTCCAGCCGCCCGGACGGCAGGCCTGCCTGCTGCTCCTCCCGGGAGAGCACGGTCACCAGCTGAAGCCGCTCGGGGTAGCGGTCCTTCAGATCGGCGACCTCCTCCAGGAACATCGTCGAGGCGGCCGTACGGTCGCTGCGTATCAGGCAGAACCGGGCCTCGGGTTCGCGCGCCAGCAGGGTCGAGACGATCGACAGCACCGGGGTGATGCCGCTGCCGCCGACGATCGCCGCGTACACCCCGGGTGCGGGGTCGAGGGTGAAGCGCCCGGCGGGAGTCATCACCTCCACCTCGTCGCCGACGCCGACCTCCTTCAGCGCGTACGTCGAGAAGGCGCCGCCCTCGACGAGGCGCACGCCGACCCGCAGGGTGCGCGGGCCGTCGTCGCCGGGCGCGGGCGCCGGTGAGCAGATCGAGTAAGTCCGCCGTATCTCCGTGCCGTTCGCCCCGTCGGCCTTGCGTCGCAGGGCGAGGTGCTGGCCGGGTGCGTGCCGGTACTCCTCGCGCAGCTCCGGGGGGACGGCGAAGGTGAGGGCGACGGAGTCGTCGGTGAGCCGGTCGACCGCGGCCACGGGGAGCGGGTGGAAGCGGGCCATCACAACTCCTTGAAGTGGTCGAAGGGTTCGCGGCAGGCGAGGCAGCGTCGCAGCGCCTTGCACGCGGTGGAGGAGAACCGGCTGAGCATTTCGGTGTCGGCCGAGCCGCAGTGCGGGCAGCGGACCGGGTCGGGTGCGCCGGTGAGCGTCCGCGTCGCGCCCAGCGCGAGTGGAACCGGTCCGGAATCCCGCTGAGTGCGCGGGGGAGCGATGCCGAACTCCCGCAACTTGCGCCGCCCTTCGTCCGTGATGTCGTCGGTCGACCAGGCGGGCGTGAGCACCGTGCGCACGGTCACCTCGCGCATGCCGTGCTCGCGCAGCACCCGCTCTATGTCCAGGGACATCGCCTCGACGGCCGGGCAGCCGGTGTAGGTCGGGGTCAGCTCGACCTCGACCGCGTCCGTGCCCCGCACGTGCACCGCGCGCAGCACACCGAGCTCCTCCAGCGTGAGCACGGGCAGTTCGGGGTCGGGCACCGAACCGGCCAGCTCCAGGAGCTCCGCCTCCAGCGGCGTGATCGTCGTCACCATGACGCCCCCGGGTGGCTGCGGTGCAGATGCTGCATCTCGGCGAGCATCCGGCCGAACGGCTCGGTGTGCAGCCCCTGTCGGCCGGCGCCCGCCGACCAGGCCCCGGTCCGCGGCCCCTCGGGAACCGTCAGCGTGGCCCGCACCAGCACGTCCCCGACCGACTCCAGCCAGGCCGCCTCCAGGGCCGCCCAGTCGATGTCCAGGCCCTCCACCGGCTGGAACATCTCGCCGGTGAAGCGCCACAGATCCGCGCAGGCCGACGCCATCCGGTCGTGGCTGACGTCCGTGCCGTCGCCGAGCCGCAGCGTCCACTGCTCGGCGTGGTCGCGGTGGTAGGCCACTTCCTTGACGGCCTTCGCGGCGAGCGGGGCGAACGGGCCGTCTTCTGCCGCCAGTTCCGTGTACAGCAGCTGCTGATAGGTGGAGAAGTACAGCTGGCGGGCGATCGTGTGCGCGAAGTCGCCGTTGGGCTGCTCGACCAGCTGGAGGTTGCGGAAGGCCCGCTCCTCGCGCAGGTAGGCCAGCTCGTCCTCGTCGCCCACCATCGACAGCAGCACCCGGGCCTGGCCGAGCAGGTCCAGCGCGATGTTGGCGAGCGCGACCTCCTCCTCCAGGACGGGGGCGTGGCCCGCCCACTCCCCCAGCCGGTGGGAGAGCACCAGGGCGTCGTCGCCGAGGGCGAGCGCGGCGGCGGTGGTGGTGGGAACGGCCGCGGTCACAGGTGCTTCACCCCCTCCGGGATGTCGTAGAAGGTCGGGTGGCGGTAGGGCTTGTCGGCGGCCGGCTCGAAGAAGGGGTCCTTCTCGTCGGGCGACGACGCGGTGATCGAGGACGCGGGGACGACCCAGATCGAGACGCCCTCGCCGCGCCGGGTGTACAGGTCGCGGGCGTTGCGCAGGGCGAGCTCCGCGTCCGGGGCGTGCAGGCTGCCGGCGTGGGTGTGGGAGAGGCCGCGTCGGGAGCGCACGAAGACCTCCCACAGGGGCCAGTCGGTGTTCGTCATGCCTGCGCGCCTCCTTCGCCACCGGAGCCTGTCCCGGCGGTGCCTGTCCCGGCGGTGCCTGTCCCGCTGGTGTGCTTGGCCGCGTACGCCGCGGCCGCTTCCCGAACCCATGCGCCCTCGTCGTGTGCCCGGCGGCGCTGGGTGATGCGCTGTTCGTTGCACGGGCCGCTGCCCTTGAGGACCTCCCAGAACTCCGTCCAGTCGATCGCGCCGAAGTCGTAGTGCCCGCGCTCCTCGTTCCAGCGCAGGTCCGGGTCGGGGAGGGAGAGGCCGAGGGACTCCGCCTGGGGGACGCAGATGTCCACGAAGCGCTGGCGCAGCTCGTCGTTCGAGTGGCGCTTGATCTTCCAGGCCATCGACTGCGCCGAGTGCTGGGAGGCGTCGTCGGGCGGGCCGAACATCATCAGGGACGGCCACCACCAGCGGTTCACCGCGTCCTGCGCCATGGCGTGCTGCTCCGGCGTGCCGCGGCTCAGGGCCAGCAGCAGCTCGTACCCCTGGCGCTGGTGGAAGGACTCCTCCTTGCAGATGCGGACCATCGCGCGCGCGTACGGCCCGTAGGAGCAGCGGCACAGGGGCACCTGGTTGGTGATCGCGGCGCCGTCCACGAGCCAGCCGATCGCGCCGACGTCCGCCCAGGTCAGCGTGGGGTAGTTGAAGATCGAGGAGTACTTCTGGCGGCCGCTGTGCAGCTTGTCGAGCAGCTCGTCGCGGCCGGTGCCGAGGGTTTCGGCGGCGCTGTACAGATAGAGGCCGTGGCCCGCCTCGTCCTGGACCTTGGCCATGAGGATGGCCTTGCGGCGCAGCGAGGGCGCGCGCGTGATCCAGTTCGCCTCCGGCTGCATGCCGATGATCTCGGAGTGGGCGTGCTGGGCGATCTGCCGGACCAGCGTCGCGCGATAGGAGTCGGGCATCCAGTCGCGGGGCTCGATGCGCTCGTCCGCGGCCACGGCGGCGTCGAAGGCGGTCTCGTACGCCGCAATGACGGCGGTGTCCTGGGCGTCGTACGCCTCCGTGCCGACCGTGCGGTGCGCGGCTGCTGTGGCCATCCGGTCCCCCTGACCTCGGGCTCTGTCGGGACACGGAGCCGACCGATCGTTCGGTCCGTGCGATTCAATGGTGGGTGAGCCGCCGTGAGGTGTCAACCGCTGTGGACAACCGTCGCGGCAGCCTGTGGACAACGGGCGCGCCTCGCGCTTCCCCCCCCGGGGCTGCGCCCGTCGGGCGGGGCTGAGTACCGTTCCGTGGGAGCGCCGAGACACGGTGCTCGCCGGCCATGCAGGCGCCCGGTGGCGGGGCCGCCGCAAGACGAGGCGGGGTCGAGACCGGGAACGGAAACGGGGCGGAATGGACGCGTACGACAAAGACTCGAACGCACCACATGTCCCACAGGCCGCACCCACATCGCATGTTTCGCAGGCCACCCACGCACCTCACGTCCCGCCGGGTCCGGACGAGCCGGAGGGGGCCCGTCCTCCGGAAGCGACCGCCGCCCGTTCGGGCATCGCCGCGCTGTCCTTCCGGTATCAGGCCGGGGCGGCCCTGGCGCTCGCGGGCGTCGCGGTCGCCGTCTGTGTGCACCTGGGGATGGTGTTCCTGAGCGTGGCGCCGCCGAACACGGTGACCAAGCAGCACGGCAAGGCGATCGAGGACTGGGTCTACCCGGAGTTCGAGCAGA
This sequence comes from Streptomyces sp. NPDC046805, assembly GCF_040645355.1. Classification (NCBI taxonomy): domain Bacteria; kingdom Bacillati; phylum Actinomycetota; class Actinomycetes; order Kitasatosporales; family Streptomycetaceae; genus Streptomyces; species Streptomyces sp. NPDC046805. Next base: position 138,920 of record NZ_JBEYYC010000003.1, read on the forward strand.
ACTGGCGGCTGTTCGCGCCCAATCCGCTGCAGCAGAACATCTCGGTGCAGGTCCGCGCGCAGCTCCGGACCACCGGCGGCGGCGCCGAGACCACCGGCTGGACCGACCTGTCCGCCCTGGACGGCGAGGCCGTCGACGGCAGCCTGCTGCCCAGCCACACCCGGCAGAACGAGCTGCGCCGGGCCTGGGAGTTCCTCGTCGCCACGCACGGCGGTGACAACCGGCCCGTGGGGCTGCGCGGCGCGCTCTCGGAGCAGTACATGCGGCGGATCGTGGTGATGCGCCTGCGAGAGGACGGAATGAGCCGGGACGGCGTCATGCAGAGGGTCCAGGTCCGCTCGCAGACCACCAACGTGCCGCCCCCCGAGTGGAGCCACGAGCGGGTCTCCGGCAAGCCGACCTACCGCATGCTGCCCTGGTGGACGGTCACGCCGGACGAGGCGTCGGGGGGCGTACGGTGAACCGCCTCGCCCTGACCCTCTCCCGCGGCATCGCCCGCGTCACCGAATCGGCGCTCGCCCCGTACCAGACCGCCGTGGTCCGCATCGGCTTCGCCGGGACGTGGCTGCTCTTCCTGCTGCGCGAGTTCCCCCACCGCCAGGAGCTCTACGGCCCTGACGGCCCCTGGAGCCGCGAGCTTGCAGGGCAGCTGACCGCGGACAACGGCGCGTTCACGGCCCTGCTGTGGTTCGACGGACAGGTCTGGTTCGAGACGCTCTACGCGCTGGCTCTCGTCTCGAGCGTCCTGCTGCTGCTGGGCTGGCGTACCCGCACGTCGTCCGTGCTGTTCATGATCGGCGTGCTGTCCCTGCAGAACCGCAGTGTCTTCATGGGCGACGGCGGCGACAACGTCCTGCACCTGATGTGCATCTACCTGGTGTTCACGCGCTGCGGCCAGGTGTGGTCCCTGGACGCGCGGCGGGCGGCGCTCGCCGAGGCGGCACGCGCGCGTGGAGTGCGGGTCGCCGACCGCGTCGGACCGGTGCTGTGGGCGGTGTTCGGGGCGGCGCTGGGTGCCGTGACCCTGATGGGCCGGCTCGGCGACGGGCGGCTGGTGCCCGTGCTCCTGTGGACGGTGTGGGCAGCGCTGGGACTGTGGTGGGTGGTCGGACACCGGGCGCGCTCCGGCGAGCCACGGATCCTGCTGGACGTCGTCGCCAACGTCGTCCACAACGGCGCCCTGCTCGTGATCACGGCCGAGGCGTGCCTGATCTACGCGACGGCCGGCTGGTACAAGATCCAGGGCTCGCGCTGGCAGGACGGCACCGCGGTCTACTACCCGCTCCACCTCGACTCCTTCTCGCCCTGGCCCGCGCTCGCCGACCTGCTGTCCTCCAGCGGCACCCTGGTCATGCTGATGACGTACGGGACGGTCATGGTCCAGGTCGCCTTCCCGTTCACGCTGTTCAACCGGCGGGTCAAGAACGTCCTGCTGGCCGCGATGATGACCGAGCACGCCGTGATCGCGGTCGTGCTGGGGCTGCCGTTCTTCTCGCTGGCGATGATCGCGGCGGACGCGGTGTTCCTGCCGACGTCGTTCCTGCGCCGGCTCGGCCTCTGGGTGGCACGCGTGCGTGAGCGGCTGCCGGTGCCCGGTCGCCGTACACTGCCGCAGCCCCGCTCCCCGGAGGACGGCGAGCGCGCCCGCGTAGGCTTCCCGGCATGACCGACCCCGTGCCCCTCTGGCGACAGCGCGCCGGCTCCGCCGTGCTGCTCGACGGCTTCCACGCGCTCAAGCACGCGCTGCGCTTCGGGGCCGAGGTGCCGGTGGCGGTCACCACGGACCGCCGGGCGGCGCTCGCCCTCGCCGAGGAGCTGGCCCCGGACGTGCGCGACGCGCTGGACGCGCTCCTGGCCGAGGTGCCGGAGCCGGTGTACGCCTCCCTCGTGCCGCGCCCCCATCCCACCGCCGTGGCCGCCCTGGCGGTACGTCCCCTGCGCGAGGCCAACCTGGAGAGGCTGGGCCACACGCCGCGCACCGCGCCGGTCGTGGTCCTGGACCATCCGCGCAACCTCGGCAACGCGGGAGCCGTGATCCGGCTGGCCGCCGGCTTCGGGGCGACCGGGGTCGTCACCACCGGCACGCTCGACCCCTGGCATCCCACCGTCGTGCGCGGCGGGGCGGGCCTGCACTTCGCGACCGCCGTGGAGCGGCTGTCCGTCGACGAGCTGCCGTCCGGCCCGCTGTTCGCCCTGGACCCGGAGGGCGAGGACATCCGCGGCATGAAGCTGCCGGACGACGCCGTGCTGGCCTTCGGCTCGGAGCGCAGCGGGCTGTCCGCCGAACTGCGCGCGCGTGCCGATCACTTGGTGGCGCTGCCGATGCGCCCCCAGGTCTCCAGCTACAACCTCGCCACCAGTGTGGCCATGACGCTGTACCACTGGAGCGCCACCGGGGGCGCACCCGCTGCTTCCTAGGCCTCTTGGTTCACGCCTCCCGGCGCACCTCGACCACGCGGAAGCGGTTCGCCACGAACGCGCCGTCGCAGAGCGCCGCGTTGGCCGCCGGGTTGCCGCCCGAGCCGTGGAAGTCGGAGAAGGCGGCGGTCTGGTTGACGTACACCCCGCCGGTGAGGTTGAGCGACAGCTGGGCGGCCTCCTCCAGGCACGCCTCCTGGATCGCCTGCTCGACCTCGTCGTCGGTCGTGTACGCGCCGACGGTCATCGCACCCTTGTCGCGGACCGTGCGACGCAGCAGCTCCACCGCGTCGGCCGCCGAGTCGACCGCGACGGCGAAGGAGACCGGCCCGAAGCACTCGCTCATGTAGGCGGCCTCGTCGTCCGGCTTGGCGCCGTCCAGCTTCACGATGACCGGGGTGCGGACGATCGCCCGGGGGAAGTCCGGGTTGGTGATCTCGCGGGAGGCGAGCGCGACTTCGCCCAGTCCGGCGGCGGCCTGCAGGCGGGCCTTGACGTCCGGGTTGACGATCGCGCCGAGCAGGGCGTTCGCGCGCGCGTCGTCGCCGAGGAGACCGTCGACCGCGCGGGCGAGGTCGGTGATCACCTCGTCGAAGGTCTTGGGGCCCTCGTCGGTGCGGATGCCGTCGCGGGGGATCAGCAGGTTCTGCGGGGTGGTGCACATCTGGCCGCTGTACAGGGACAGCGAGAACGCCAGGTTGGAGAGCATCCCCTTGTAGTCGTCGGTGGACTCCACCAGCACCGTGTTGACGCCGGCCTTCTCCGTGTAGACCTGCGCCTGGCGGGCGTGTGCCTCCAGCCAGTCGCCGAACGCGGTCGAGCCCGTGTAGTCGATGATCCTGATCTCCGGGCGGGTCGCGAGCGTCTTGGCGATGCCCTCGCCGTCCCGCTCGGCGGCCAGGGCCACCAGGTTCGGGTCGAAGCCCACCTCCGCCAGCACCTCGCGCGCGACCTGCACGGTGAGCGCGAGCGGCAGCACCGCGCGCGGGTGGGGCTTCACCAGGACCGCGTTGCCGGTGGCGAGGGAGGCGAACAGGCCCGGGTAGCCGTTCCAGGTCGGGAAGGTGTTGCAGCCGATGACCAGCGCGATGCCGCGGGGAACCGGCGTGAACTGCTTGGTCAGCGCCAGCGGCTCGCGCTTGCCCTGGGGCTTGGTCCACTCCGCGGTGTCGGGGGTGCGGACCTGCTCCACGTACGCGTACGCCACCGCCTCCAGGCCCCGGTCCTGCGCGTGCGGGCCGCCGGCCTGGAACGCCATCATGAACGCCTGGCCGCTGGTGTGCATGACGGCGTGCGCGAACTCGTGCGTCCGGTCGCTGATGCGCTTGAGGATCTCCAGGCAGACCACGGCCCGCGTCTCCGCGCCCGCGTCCCGCCACGCGCGCTGTCCGGCCTTCATGGCGGGCAGCAGCGTGTCGATGTCCGCGTGCGGGTAGGTGACGCCCAACTCCAGCCCGTACGGCGACACTTCGTCGCCCACCCAGTCGTCCGTGCCGGGCTGGCCGAGGTCGAGGCGGGTGCCCAGGAGGGCGTCGAAGGCGGCCTTGCCCGCGGCCGCGTCCAGGCTGCCGTGCTCGCCGTACGCCTTCGGGTGCTCGGGGTGCGGGGACCAGTACGCGCGCGTGCGGATCGCCTCCAGCGCCTGGTCGAGAGTGGGCCGGTGCTTGGCGATCAGCTCGTGGGTGGTCAGTTCGGCGGCCATGGCGGACCAACTCCTCATCTCATGCGCTCTTCGTCGAGCTCATGACCTGGGCAGAAACATGGGCAGGAACAGCCAGTCAGAGTTAGAGTAACCGAACGATCGGTCGGGACAAGGGGGTCCGCCGCATCTGTGGAAAACCCCGTGCGGGAGGATCGCGCCCATGACAGCACTCGCCCTCAGCAGCCCCGTGGCCGTCGTCGGCACCGGCACCATGGGCCAGGGCATCGCCCAGGTCGCCCTGGTCGCGGGCCATCCCGTCCGGCTGTGCGACGCCGTACCCGGGCGCGCCTCGGAAGCGGCTGCGGCGATCGGTGCCCGCCTCGACCGGCTCGTCGAGAAGGACCGGCTCACCGGCGTGGAACGGGACGCGGCCCGGGCGCGCCTCACGCCCGTCGAGAGCCTCGCCGAGCTCGCCGACTGCGCGCTGGTCGTCGAGGCCGTCCTGGAGCGGCTGGACGTCAAACAGGAGCTCTTCCGCGCGCTGGAGGAGGTCGTCGGCGACGACTGCCTGCTCGCCACCAACACCTCGTCCCTGTCGGTGACGGCCATCGGGGGCGCCCTGCGCAACGCCTCCCGCTTCGTGGGCCTGCACTTCTTCAACCCGGCCCCGCTGCTGCCGCTGGTCGAGGTCGTCTCCGGGTTCGCCACCGACGTCGCCTCGGCCACGCGCGTGTACGAGACCGCCCGCGCCTGGGGGAAGACGCCCGTCGCCTGCGCGGACACCCCCGGCTTCATCGTCAACCGCATGGCCCGGCCGTTCTACGCCGAGGCCTTCGCCGTCCACGAGGCCCAGGCCGCCGAGCCGGTCACCATCGACGCGGTGCTGCGCGAGTGCGGCGGCTTCCGGATGGGCGCCTTCGAGCTGACCGACCTCATCGGGCAGGACGTCAACGAGTCCGTGACGCACTCGGTGTGGCAGTCCTTCTTCCAGGACGTCCGCTTCACGCCCTCCCTCGCCCAGCGCCGGCTCGTCGAGTCCGGCCGGCTGGGCCGCAAGTCCGGGCACGGCTGGTACGACTACGCCGACGGGGCCGAGCGCCCCGAGCCGCACACCGCCGAACAGGCGCCCGCGCCCGCGTACGTCGTCGTCGAGGGCGACCTCGGCCCGGCGGCCGAACTGGTCGGGCTGATCCGCGAGGCGGGCATCGAGGTCCGCCGGGAGGATGAGGACCACGGCACCCGCCTGGTGCTGCCCGGCGGCGGCCAGCTGGCGCTCGCCGACGGCCAGACGTCGGTCGAGTTCCGCGACGTCGTCTACTTCGACCTCGCGCTCGACTACCGCAGGGCCACCCGCATCGCCCTGTCCGCCTCCCAGGACACCGCGTCGCAGACCCTCAGGGAGGCCATCGGCCTCTTCCAGGCGCTCGGCAAGGACGTCAGCGTCATCGGCGACGTGCCCGGCATGATCGTCGCGCGGACGGTCGCCCGGATCGTCGACCTGGCGCACGACGCCGTCGCCAAGGGCGTCGCCACCGAGGAGGACATCGACACCGCGATGCGCCTGGGCGTCAACTACCCGCTCGGGCCCTTCGAATGGAGCCGCAAGCTCGGCCGCAGCTGGGCCTACGACCTCCTGGACGACCTGCACCTGCGCGATCCCTCGGGCCGCTACGCGCCGTCCCTCGCGCTGTACCGCCACGCGTACGCCACCGAAAAGCGGGAGGGCACCTCATGACCACCGCCAAGCGCGACACGTACACCCCCGAGACGCTGCTCTCCGTAGCCGTCCAGGTCTTCAACGAGCGGGGCTACGACGGCACGTCCATGGAGCACCTCTCCAAGGCGGCCGGCATCTCCAAGTCGTCGATCTACCATCACGTCGCCGGCAAGGAGGAGTTGCTGCGCCGTGCCGTCAGCCGGGCGCTGGACGGGCTCTTCGGCATCCTCGACGAGGAGCACGCGCGCGTGGGGCGGGCCGTGGACCGCCTGGAGTACGTCGTGCGGCGCATGGTCGAGGTGCTCATATCCGAACTGCCGTATGTGACCCTGTTGTTGCGGGTCCGCGGCAACACGGGCACCGAGCGCTGGGCCTTGGAGCGGCGCCGCGACTTCGACCACCGGGTGGCCGAGCTGCTGAAGGCGGCGGCCGCCGAGGGGGACGTACGCGGCGACGTGGAGGTGCGGCTGGTGACCCGGCTCGTCTTCGGGATGATCAACTCGATCGTGGAGTGGTACCGGCCCGACGGACGCGGCGCGAGCGAGGGTGAGGTGGCGGACGCGGTGGTGCGGCTGGCGTTCTCGGGGCTGCGCCGCGACTGACCGGAAACGACCGGGACCGGCCTCAGCTGTCCGGGTCCAGGTCCTCCTCCTCGAACACCAGCAGTGTGCGGGTGCTGAGCACCTCAGGGATCGCCTGGAGCCGGGTCAGCACCAGCTCGCGCAGCGCCCTGTTGTCCGGCGTGTGCACCAGGAGCAGCACATCGAAGTCGCCGCCCACCAGGGCGATGTGGGAGGCGCCGGGCAGCTGCCGCAGCTGCTCGCGCACCGTGCGCCAGGTGTTCTGCACGATCTTCAGGGTGATGTACGCCGAGGTGCCCTGGCCCGCGCGCTCGTGGTCGACGCGGGCCCCGAAGCCGCGGATGACGCCGTCCTCGATGAGGCGGTTGATACGCGCGTACGCGTTGGCGCGGGAGACGTGGACACGCTCGGCGACCGACCGTATCGAGGAGCGGCCGTCCGCCTGGAGTATCTGCAGGATGTCCTGATCGATGGCGTCCAGCGGGCGCGGGGGCGGCAGCACGATGCCGTCCCCGGGGCCCTCGGCCATTTGTTCAGGTGCCATGTCCCCCCGCCTTCCTACCATGGACGTACTGCGTTCATTTCAGGTTGTGGAGAACCGATTGTCCACAGCCTGACGGGGCCTGTAGCCAAAATGTGCCGGCGACCGAACAATCGGTAGGTGAGGCGGGTCACAGGCGACGCGCCTCCCGTAGCCACTCCCACGAGGAGGTGCCGTCATGACGGTCCTGGAGCAGCGGGACGGGTACCGGCCATCGCCGCCGCCCGCCTGGCAGCCCCGCACCGACCCCACGCCGCTGCTGCCCGACCCGGAGCCGTATCGCGTCCTCGGCACGGAGGCGGCCGCGAAGGCCGATCCGGAGCTGCTGCGTCTGCTGTACGCCCAGCTGGTGCGCGGCCGTCGGTACAACGCTCAGGCCACCGCCCTCACCAAGCAGGGCCGTCTCGCCGTCTATCCCTCCAGCACCGGCCAGGAGGCCTGCGAGGTCGCGGCCGCGCTGGCTCTGGAGGAGCGCGACTGGCTCTTCCCCAGCTACCGCGACACCCTCGCCGTCGTCGCCCGCGGAGTGGACCCCGTGGAGGCCCTGACCCTCCTGCGCGGCGACTGGCACACCGGCTACGACCCGTACGCACACCGCGTGGCGCCCCTGAGCACCCCGCTCGCCACCCAGCTCCCGCACGCCGTCGGCCTCGCGCACGCCGCCCGCCTCAAGGGCGACGACGTGGTCGCGCTCGCCCTGGTCGGCGACGGCGGCACCAGTGAGGGCGACTTCCACGAGGCGCTGAACTTCGCCGCCGTCTGGCAGGCCCCGGTCGTCTTCCTGGTCCAGAACAACGGCTACGCGATCTCCGTGCCGCTCGCCAAGCAGACCGCGGCGCCCTCCCTGGCCCACAAGGCCGTCGGGTACGGCATGCCGGGCCGGCTCGTCGACGGCAACGACGCGGCCGCCGTGCACGAGGTCCTCAGCGACGCCGTGCGCCGTGCGCGCGAAGGCGGCGGTCCCACGCTCGTCGAGGCGGTGACCTACCGCGTCGACGCCCACACCAACGCCGACGACGCCACCCGCTACCGCGGCGACGCCGAGGTCGAGGCCTGGCGCGAGCACGACCCGATCCGGCTCCTGGAGCGGGAGCTGACCGGCCGCGGCCTCATCGACGAGGACGGCATCCGGGCCGCGCGCGACGACGCCGAGACGATGGCCGCGGACCTGCGCGAGCGCATGAACCAGGACCCGGAACTCGACCCCATGGACCTGTTCTCCCACGTGTACGCCGAGCCCACCCCGCAACTGCGGGAGCAGCGCGCCCTGTTGCGGGCCGAGCTGGAGGCCGAGCAGGAAGGCGGCCACCGATGACCACCGTGGCCGTCAAGCCCGCCACCATGGCGCAGGCCCTCACGCGTGCGCTGCGCGACGCGATGGCCGACGACCCCGCCGTGCACGTCATGGGCGAGGACGTCGGCACCCTCGGTGGCGTCTTCCGGGTCACCGACGGCCTCGCCGAGGAGTTCGGCGAGGACCGCTGCACGGACACCCCGCTGGCCGAGGCCGGCATCCTCGGCGCGGCCGTGGGCATGGCGATGTACGGGCTGCGCCCCGTCGTGGAGATGCAGTTCGACGCCTTCGCGTACCCCGCGTTCGAGCAGTTGATCAGCCATGTCTCCCGCATGCGCAACCGCACGCGCGGCGCGGTGTCCCTGCCGATCACCATCCGCGTGCCCTACGGCGGCGGCATCGGCGGCGTCGAGCACCACAGCGACTCGTCCGAGGCGTACTACATGGCGACTCCGGGGCTCCATGTCGTCACGCCCGCGACGATCGCCGACGCCTACGGGCTGCTGCGCGCGTCCATCGCCTCCGACGACCCGGTCGTCTTCCTCGAACCCAAGCGGCTGTACTGGTCGAAGGACTCCTGGAACCCCGAGCACCCGACCACCGTCGAGCCGATAGGCCGCGCGGTGGTGCGGCGCACGGGCCGCAGCGCCACGCTCATCACGTACGGGCCGTCCGTGCCGGTCTGCCTCGAAGCCGCCGAGGCGGCCCAGGCGGAGGGCTGGGACCTCGAAGTCGTCGACCTGCGCTCGCTGGTGCCGTTCGACGACGAGACGGTCTGCGCCTCGGTGCGGCGGACCGGACGCGCGGTCGTCGTGCACGAGTCGGGCGGCTTCGGCGGCCCGGGCGGGGAGATCGCCGCCCGCGTCACGGAGCGCTGCTTCCATCACCTGGAGGCGCCGGTGCTGCGCGTGGCCGCGTTCGACATCCCCTATCCGCCGCCGATGCTGGAGCGCCACCATCTGCCCGGCGTCGACCGGATCCTGGACGCCGTCGCGCGTCTGCAGTGGGAGGCCGAGAGCTGATGGCACAGGTGCTGGAGTTCAGGCTTCCCGACCTCGGCGAGGGGCTCACGGAGGCGGAGATCGTCCGCTGGCTGGTGCGGGTCGGTGACGTGGTCGCCGTCGACCAGCCTGTCGTCGAGGTCGAGACGGCCAAGGCGATGGTCGAGGTCCCCTGCCCGTACGGCGGCGTGGTCACCGCCCGCTTCGGCGAGGAGGGCACGGAACTGCCCGTCGGCGCGCCCCTGCTGACCGTGGCGGTGGGCCCGGCGGCCACCGACGGCGAGGCCGGGGGCTCGGGGAACGTACTGGTCGGATACGGCACATCGGAAGCACCGGCGCGCAGGCGCCGCGTACGCCCGACGCCGCTCGCGCCGCCGACGGCGAACGGGACGACGGGCGCGGACACGGCGCCCGCGCGGAACAACGAGTCCTGGGCGGCCGTGGCCACCGGACCGGGTGGCGCGGCGACGGCGGTCGGCAACGCCCCCGCGCGCGCGGAGGCGGCCCACGACGGCCCTGTTCCCGTGATCTCCCCCCTCGTCCGCCGTCTCGCCCGCGAGAACGGCGTGGACCTGCGCCGCCTCACCGGCTCGGGCCCCGACGGGCTGATCCTGCGGGCGGACGTCGAGGGTGCGATGCGGGTGGAGACGGCCGGTTCCGGCCGAACGACGGCCGTGAGCATGACGGCGGCCGCGCCCGCCGGCGTCCGCACCCCGCTCAAGGGCATCCGCGGTGCCGTCGCCGACAAGCTCTCCCGCAGCCGCCGGGAGATCCCGGACGCGACCTGCTGGGTGGACGCCGACGCGACCGAGCTCATGCGCGCGCGGGCGGCGATGAACGCGGCGGGCGGCCCCAAGGTGTCCCTCCTCGCGCTGCTCGCCCGGATCTGCACGGCCGCCCTCGCCCGCTTCCCCGAGCTCAACTCCACCGTCGACATGGAGGCCCGTGAGGTCGTCCAGCTCGACCACGTCCACCTCGGGTTCGCCGCCCAGACCGAGCGCGGCCTGGTCGTACCGGTCGTCCGCGACGCGCACGCGCAGGGCGCCGAGGGGCTGACGGCGGAGTTCGCGCGGCTGACCGAGGCCGCGCGGGCCGGAACGCTCACGCCGGGCGAACTCACCGGCGGCACCTTCACGTTGAACAACTACGGCGTGTTCGGTGTCGACGGCTCCACGCCGATCATCAACCACCCCGAGGCGGCCATGCTCGGCGTCGGCCGCATCGTCCCCAAGCCCTGGGTGCACGAGGGCGAGCTGGCCGTGCGGCAGGTCGTCCAGCTGTCGCTCACCTTCGACCACCGGGTGTGCGACGGCGGCACGGCAGGGGGCTTCCTGCGGTATGTGGCGGACTGCGTGGAACAGCCGGCGGTGCTGCTGCGGACGCTGTGACGTACGGCACTGATCCCTCCGGGGCGATACTCGGAGGGTGACTGCCTACGACTCCGCCACCTCGCAAGAACCTGTGCCGTACGACGCCATCGTCCTGGCCGGCGGTGCGGCCCGCCGGCTCGGCGGGGTCGACAAACCGGGTGTGCGGGTCGGCGGGCGGCCGCTGCTCGACCGGGTGCTGGCGGCCTGTTCCGATGCCCGCACCACGGTGGTCGTGGCCGCCCCCCGGCCCACCGCCCGGCCGGTGCTGTGGGCGCGTGAGGACCCGCCCGGCGCCGGACCGGTCGCGGCGCTCGACGCCGGGCTGCGGCACACCACGGCGGAGTACGCCGTCGTACTCTCCGCCGACCTGCCGTTCCTCGACCGGACCACGGTGGAGCGGCTGTTGACCGCCCTCGACACGACCGGCGCCGAGGGCGTGCTGCTCTCCGACCCGGACGGCCGCGACCAGCCGCTGGTGGCCGCGTACCGCACGACCGCGCTGCGCCGCGAGCTGGCGGCGCTCGCCCAGGAGCACGGGGGGCTCACCGGACTGCCCCTGCGCCGGCTGACCGGCGCGCTCGGCCTCACCCGCCTCCCGGACGCACTCGCGTCCTTCGACTGCGACACCTGGGACGACATCGCGGCCGCAAGGGCACGCATCAGGGAGCATGGGCATGTGTTGGATGAATGGATCTCCGCAGTCAAGAACGAGCTCGGCATCGACCTGGACGTCGACACGGGCGTCCTGCTCGACGTCGCGCGCGATGTCGCCCACAACGTCGCCCGGCCCGCCGCCCCGCTGACCACCTTCCTGGTCGGCTACGCGGCCGCGCAGGGCAAGGGAGGCCCCGAGGCCGTCACCGAGGCCTCCGGCAAGACCGCCGCGCTGGCGCTGCGCTGGGAGGAAGAGGACAGCTCCCCCCGGACCGCCGACCAGCCCGCCCCGGGCCCGGACGCCGGATGACCCCCCGCGGCATCCGGACCGACGCGCCCGCCGAGGACACCGAGGACCTCGATGTCGAGGAGGCACTCGCCCTCGTGAGGGAACCGAAGAGTCACAGCGACTCCCGCGGCCACGCGCCCGCCCCCGCGGGCGGCCCCACGCCCGAGCGGCACCAGGCCACCCCCTGGCCGCGGGCCCGCGAGATCGCCGCGCGTGCCGCCCGCTCCGGTGCCCGGCGCGCCCCGGTCACCGTGCCCCTGGACGACGCCCTCGGCCTGGTCCTGGCCTCTCCCCTCGACGCCCTCACCGACCTGCCCTCCTTCGACACGTCCGCGATGGACGGCTGGGCGGTCGGCGGTCCCGCGCCCTGGGACGTACGCGACCAGGGAGCCCTGGCCGGGCACGCGCAGCCCGAGCCGCTGACCGACGGCGAGGCGGTGCGCATCGCGACCGGCGCCCGTATCCCGGGCGACACGACCGCCGTCCTGCGCAGCGAGCACGGGCACATCGACGACAAGGGGCGCCTGCACCCGACCAGCGAAGTGCGCCACGGTCAGGACATCCGCCCACGCGGCCAGGAGTGCCGTACCGGGGACCAACTGCTGCCCGTCGGCACCCTCGTCACCCCCGCGGTGCTGGGCCTCGCCGCGGCCGCCGGATACGACACCGTCACCGTCATCCCCCGGCCCCGCGTCGAAGTCCTCGTCCTCGGCGACGAGTTGCTCACCGAGGGGCTGCCGCGCGACGGGCTGATCCGCGATGCGCTCGGCCCGATGCTGCCGTCCTGGCTGCGCGCGCTCGGCGCCGAGGTCATCGCGGTGCGGCGGCTCGGAGACGACGCCAAGGCGCTGCACAAGGCCGTCACGTCGTCCGGCGCCGACCTCATCGTCACCACCGGAGGCACCGCGGCCGGACCGGTCGACCACGTCCACCCCACCCTGCAGCGCGTCGGCGCCGAACTCCTCGTCGACGGCGTCCAGGTGCGCCCGGGCCACCCCATGCTGCTGGCCCGCCTGAAGGAGAACCAGCACCTCGTCGGCCTGCCCGGTAACCCGCTCGCGGCCGTCTCCGGCCTGTTCACGCTCGCCGAGCCGCTGCTGCGCACCCTGGCGGCCCGGCCGGCCCCCGAGCCGTACACGCTGCCCCTGCGGGACGAGGTGCACGGGCATCCGCACGACACCCGGCTGGCCCCCGTCGTGCTGCGCGGCGACCATGCGGTCCCGCTGCACTACAACGGTCCGGCGATGCTGCGCGGCATTGCCGCTGCGGACGCGCTCGCCGTCGTACCGCCGGGCGGAACCCGGCAGGGTGCGGAGGCGGAGCTGATCGATCTTCCGTGGGCGGCTGCCGGAATTGGGGTGTGTTTCACGTGAAACGTCCGAGCCATGACTCATGGCCCGGAGTAGCGTCGCCGTCATGCATGCGATCACGATTTCCGAACCTGGTGGGCCCGAGGTACTGACGTGGGACGAGGTCCCCGATCCCGTGCCCGGCGAGGGGGAGGTGCTGGTCGACGTGGTGGCCAGCGCCGTCAACCGCGCCGACATCATGCAGCGTCAGGGCTTCTACGACCCACCGCCCGGCGCCTCTCCCTACCCCGGCCTGGAGTGCTCCGGCCGCATCGCCGCGATCGGTCCCGGGGTCTCGGGCTGGGCCGTGGGCGACGAGGTGTGCGCGCTGCTGGCGGGCGGCGGATACGGCGAGAAGGTCGTCGTTCCGGCGGGCCAACTGCTGCCCGTGCCCAAGGGCGTCAGCCTTGTGCAGGCCGCGGCGCTGCCCGAGGTGGTGTGCACGGTCTGGTCGAACGTCTTCATGATCGCCCACCTGCGTCCCGGCGAGACGCTGCTGGTGCACGGCGGCTCCAGCGGTATCGGCACCATGGCGATCCAGCTCGCCAAGGCGATCGGCGCGAAGGTCGCCGTCACGGCCGGCACCCAGGAGAAGCTCGACTACTGCGCCGAACTGGGCGCGGACATCCTGATCAACTACCGGGAGCAGGACTTCGTCACCGAGATCATGCGGGCCACGGACGGTGCGGGCGCCGACGTCATCCTCGACAACATGGGTGCCAAGTACCTGGACCGCAATGTGCAGGCCCTCGCCGTCAACGGGCGCCTCGCGATCATCGGCCTGCAGGGCGGGGCCAAGGGGGAGCTGAATCTCGGCATGCTCCTCGGTAAGCGCGGCGCCATCACCGCGACCTCGCTGCGTGCCCGTCCGCTCGCCGAGAAGGCGGCCATCGTCGCGGCCGTACGCGAGCATGTGTGGCCGCTGATCGACGCCGGTCACGTACACCCGGTCGTCGACCGCGAACTGCCGATGACGGAGGCGGCGGAGGCGCACCGGGTGCTGGAGGCGAGCGGCCACAAGGGCAAGGTGCTGCTGGTCGCGCCGTAGGAGGTCCTCACCCCGTTCCGCCGTAGGGAGGTCCTAACCCCTGCGCACCCGTAGCCCGATGAAGGCCAGCCCGAGGCCCAGGCCGACGAGGACCAGGCCGCTGCCCACCGGCAGGATGCGCAGGACCGGCTCGGCGGAGGTGTCGCCGTCCCGCGCGACATCCCGGCCCGCGGGGCCCATGGAGGGAAGCGGGGTCGCCTCCGGGGGCGGCAGGGAGGCGGCCGGGCTTCGGTCGCCCTCGCCGGTTCCGGCGCCGCTGTCCTCTTCGTCGCCGTGGTCGGTGCCTTCCTGAGACGTGTCGTCGTCCTCGCCCTCGACCACGGCCGCGGGGCCGTCCGGTCGGCCCGGTCGCTCCCGCCCCTCTCCCGCCCGGCTTCCGGCCCGGGAGGGGTCGGCGGCGGCCGAGGCGGCGGCGGAACCCGAGGGAGCCTCGGCGGGCGAGTCCGAGGCGGAGGGGGAGGTCGACGCGGCGGCCATGGAGCCCGGGGCGGCGGAGGAGCCAGAGCCAGAGGTGGCGGGCGAGTCCGAGGCCGAGGGGGAGGCAGGGGTGCCGGAGGGGGTTGCGGAACCGGGCGGTGTCGAAGGGGCGCCCGGCGCGGCGGCGGCGCCGGACGCCGGAAGGCCGGCCGTCAGGACGATCAGCAGTCCCGTCCCGCGGAGTGCGAAGCGTTGCCATGGAGTCGTGAAGCGCAGCCATGGAGTCACGTTGCCGACCCCTTCCCGGAGCCCACTTGCCAAGACCAATGCACACCAGGTTCACATTCGGCCACGGTTCCGGCATTCCGGATTCCCCCGACGGGTCGAACCTTGTCGTCATCGGTGGAACGGCCCCCGTCGGGGGCGCCCCGATGATGAGGTGGAGGTGTGCGAGAGAATGGCGGCATGGAGATGCCGAGGAACGAGAGGTCGCCCGAGAACCCCCAGGTTCTGGTCGTGGGCCAGGACGGCATGGCGCTCGGCGGCGGAGACGACGACTCCCGCGAGATCCCGGTGACGGAGCAGGTGGAGCAGCCCGCCAAGGTCATGCGGATCGGCAGCATGATCAAGCAACTGCTGGAGGAGGTGCGCGCCGCTCCCCTGGACGAGGCGAGCCGGGCCCGGCTCAAGGAGATCCATCGCAGCTCGGTGAAGGAGCTGGAGGACGGTCTTGCCCCGGAGCTCGTCGAGGAGCTGGAGCGGCTCTCCCTCCCCTTCACGGACGGGGCCACTCCGAGCGATGCCGAACTGAGGATCGCGCAGGCCCAGTTGGTGGGCTGGCTGGAGGGTCTCTTCCACGGGATCCAGACGACGCTGTTCGCCCAGCAGATGGCCGCCCGGGCCCAGCTGGAGCAGATGCGCCGCGCCCTCCCGCCGGGCGTGAGTCACGAGGACGCCGACGGTCACAAGGCGGGCCGCACGGGCGGGCCGTATCTGTAAGACCCCCGTACCCGGGGATGAATCCCGTCAGTATCCAGGGCTCGGCAGCAGCGGCTGCCGAGCCCTGGCCGTGTTCCGGGACGGGGTCGGCGCACAAGGGCGTCGAAGGTCGCGGCGAGGTCGGTGCGCGTGAGCTTCGCCACGACGCGCGGCACGCGATTTCCCGCGTTGTCCGCCTGGTCGTCGGGCATTCACCTTGATCGAATTCGCTGCCGCGGCCCAGTCTGCCCGAGGGCACGGACACGTCAAGCCCGGTGCCCGTTCCGTGACCGTACGCGAAAGAAGTAGCGCGGAAGCGTTACAGAGGGCGTACGCCTGCTCCACATAACTTGCACGACGGCATGCGCTCCGGGTTTTATGGCCGGTCCGTCCGAGGCCGGTTCCGATACGGATACCGGACCGGGGGCTTGCGCGGAGGCTGTAGCGTGGCCGACGGAGACCGTGACAACACCGCGCTCACCGCGGGCAGAAACGACGGCGAGGACCGATGGCACAGACGCAGCGCGCCCAGGGCCCGTCCGACCCCGAGGCGGCTGGCGGCGGTATGTCAGACACGCCGGAGATGTGGGGTAACGGAGGGCTCGTCGGCGACGGCCGGTACCGGTTGACCCGGAAGCTCGGCCGGGGTGGCATGGCCGAGGTGTTCGCGGCCGAGGACGTGCGGCTCGGCCGCACGGTGGCGGTCAAGCTGCTCCGCTCCGACCTGGCCGAGGACCCTGTCTCCAAGGCGCGCTTCACGCGTGAGGCCCAGTCGGTGGCCGGTCTGAACCACCATGCCATCGTCGCCGTGTACGACTCCGGCGAGGACCACATCAACGGCCAGTCGGTGCCGTACATCGTGATGGAGCTCGTCGAGGGCCGCACCATCCGTGATCTGCTGATCGACGCCGAGGCGCCCGGGCCCGAGCAGGCCCTGATCATCGTCTCCGGCGTGCTCGAGGCGCTCGCGTACTCGCACCAGCACGGCATCGTGCACCGCGACATCAAGCCGGCCAACGTCATCATCACCGACCACGGCGCCGTCAAGGTGATGGACTTCGGCATCGCCCGCGCCCTGCACGGCGTGCAGTCGACCATGACGCAGACCGGCATGGTCATGGGTACCCCGCAGTACCTGTCGCCCGAGCAGGCGCTCGGCAAGGCCGTCGACCACCGCTCCGACCTGTACGCGACCGGCTGCCTGCTCTACGAACTCCTCGCGTTGCGGCCCCCGTTCACCGGTGAGACCCCGCTGTCGGTGGTCTACCAGCACGTCCAGGACATGCCGGTGCCGCCGTCGCAGGTCGCGGACGCCGCGCCGCCGGAGCTCGACGGGCTTGTCATGCGCTCGCTGGCCAAGGAGCCGGACGACCGCTTCCAGACGGCCGAGGAGATGCGCGGCCTGATCCAGTACGGCCTGCAGATGCTGTACGACCAGGGTGGCCACACCGGCACCTGGAACACCGGCCCGGTCGACGCGCACGGCGGCCGGCACACCCCGGCGGCCGGTTTCGCGGGGACGACCGCCATGCAGCACCCCATGGGCGCCTCAGGCACCACGCAGATCCCGCAGCCGATCCTGCCCGACCGGTACGGCGACAACGGCGGCTTCGAGGGGCACGGCAACAGGGGCAGCGGTCGCGGCAAGCTGTGGATCCTCGCCGTCCTCGCGGTGGTCGCCGTCGTGGCGGGTGTGGCGCTGGCGCTGAACAACACCGGTGGCGGCAACCACCACAACGGTCCCAAGAAGCCGCCGGCCCACACGAAGCCCGCGAAGGACAAGACGGCCACCGAGAGCCCGACCGACGAGGCGACCGACGAGGCCACCGACACGGCCACGGAGGACACCTCGGGCACGGGCTCCGGCTCCGACTACACGCCGGATCCCACTCCGTCGTACACCCCCTCCGAGACGGCGCCCAGCCAGCCGACCGACCAGCCGACCGATCCGGCGACCACCCAGCAGCCGACCGATCCGGGGTCCTCGTCGCAGCCGCAGCCCTCGAACCCGGCGTCCCAGCCGCCGACCGGCACGAATGGGGGCACCTCGGGAGTTCCGGGCATCGGGTGACCCGCCCCGACCGAAACGCCCTTCCCGCGCGCGTGAGAGCACTGTGGTGCTCCACGCGCGCGTGGTGTTTCCTGACCCTTCGCGGCGCACCGCCACGCGCCGATTCCGGGGCACCGGCATCGGCATGTACTGTTCCCGGCTCATCGCGCGAAGGCCTCACACACGGCGTCGTACTCCCGCGTCCACCACACCGCGAGGGCCGAGGCAGCCGGGAACTGTGAGTCCGCGCGGGTGTCGCGGCGCTCGTAGTGCCAGCGCAGCATCCAGAAGTCGTTGAGCCGCTCCCACCACACCCGGTGCACGGCCGCCGTGAGCTCCGAGGGCGGGGTGCCCGCCGCGCGCCGGTACGCGCGCGCGTACGCCCGTACCTTCGGCAGGTCGAGCGCTCCCGTGGGCCGTACGAAGAAGATCGCGGCGGCGCGTACGGCCTCTTCCGCGCGCGGCTGCACACCGAGCCGGTCCCAGTCGACGATCGCGGCGGGCGCATCGCCCCGGTAGAGCAGGTTGAACGGGTGGAAGTCCCCGTGCACCCAGCCCACCGAGCCGCCGCGCGGCGGCCTGCGGTGGGCGTGCTGTTCGAGGAGCGTGCGCCGCTCCAGCAGGCGGTGGCGCGCCAGTTCGTCGAAGACGTCGGGCGGGCGGTGGCGGCGTACGTGGGCGAGCAGGTCGTCGATGAGGGCGAAGGTGTCGGCGGGGTCGGCGCTCTCCACGGGGTGGGGGCTCGTCGCGGGGCGCGTGCGCCCCTTGGGCGGCATCACGTGCTCCAGGCAGGCGTGGACGGCGCCCAGCAGCGCCCCCAGCCGCGCGCACTGCCCCGGCGTGAGCTGTCCGCCGTGCCGGTGCCGGCCGTCGATCCAGGGGTGCAGGGCATAGGCGTGGCCGCCGACGACGGCGACCGTGCGGCCGTCGCGGCGCGCGAGCGGCGGGGCCACCGGGACGCCGAGGTCGGCCAGGCGCCGGGTGGCCCGGTGCCGGCGTTCGATCGCGGCGGGGTCGGCGGTGTCCGGGTCGAAGTGGTGCTTGAGGAAGTAGTGGCCGCGGGTGGTGCGCAGGTGGTAGCCGCGGTTGAGGAGGCCCTGCTCGACGGGCTCGCACGTGAGGGCGGAACCGGCGGCGTACAGGCTGAGCAGGGAGCGCAGAGGGGGCGTGTGGAGCACGACGGGCGGTAAACAGGAGCGCGGCACGCGCCAGATCGTAGGGCACGCGGAAGGCCCCGTGAGCTGGGGGTTGTCACACTACGTCGCCAGTGGTCGCTTTCGGTCACGCACCGCCCGATCGCGAACTCTGTCGCGATGTTCGTACTCTTCGACCCGTGGCCGGAATTCGCACCACCGGAATACGGTGATTTTTCAGCCCTCATGAATGAGGGCTGTCTCACACGGAACTCTTCCCGTGACCTGGGTGCCCGGGATAACGTGCCGTAGCTCCGGCCTCCTGCGAGGCTGTGACCAGGAACCTTCCGGATCGCGGCGATTTACTTGGAAATCCAAGCAAAAACCCAGGTCAGGCGGGGTTTCACAGAAATGTGGAGCACTGGGTAACGTGATTGCAGGGCGCTCGCCGGGGCACCTGTCACGCCTGTTCCCGGCCTAGTGGCACCCACCCCGTGCACGGGTGTCGGAACAGGTGAGCCGCACTGGCCACCCGGCAACCCCGGGGGCCGGACCGACGGAGGAGCACACGTGACCGTGGACAGCAGTGCCGCGCGCAAGCCGCGACGCAGCGCCGCAGGCAAGGCCGGCACCACCGGCACCAAGCGCACCACCCGCACCCCTCAGAAGAAGAACGCCGATCCCGAGCTCGTCCAGCTGCTGACGCCCGAGGGCGAGCGCGTCGAGCACCCCGAGTACGCGGAGTACGCCGAGTACGTCGCCGGGATCACCCCCGAAGACCTCCGCGGCCTGTACCGCGACATGGTGCTCACCCGGCGCTTCGACGCCGAGGCCACCGCGCTGCAGCGCCAGGGCGAGCTGGGCCTGTGGGCCTCGCTGCTGGGCCAGGAGGCCGCGCAGATCGGCTCAGGACGGGCCACGCGCGAGGACGACTACGTCTTCCCGACCTACCGCGAGCACGGCGTCGCCTGGTGCCGCGGGGTCGACCCGACCAACCTGCTCGGCATGTTCCGCGGTGTGAACAACGGCGGCTGGGACCCCAACAGCAACAACTTCCACCTCTACACGATCGTCATCGGCTCCCAGGCGCTGCACGCGACGGGCTACGCGATGGGCGTGGCCAAGGACGGCGCGGACTCGGCGGTCATCGCCTACTTCGGCGACGGCGCCTCCAGCCAGGGCGACGTGGCCGAGGCGTTCACGTTCTCCGCGGTCTACAACGCCCCCGTGGTGTTCTTCTGCCAGAACAACCAGTGGGCGATCTCCGAGCCGACCGAGAAGCAGACCCGCGTGCCGCTCTACCAGCGCGCCCAGGGCTTCGGCTTCCCCGGCGTGCGCGTGGACGGCAACGACGTGCTGGCCTGCCTCGCGGTCACCAAGTGGGCGCTGGAGCGCGCCCGCCGCGGCGAGGGCCCGACGCTGGTCGAGGCGTACACCTACCGCATGGGCGCCCACACCACCTCCGACGACCCCACCCGTTACCGCCACGACGACGAGAGGGCCGCCTGGGAGGCGAAGGACCCGATCCTGCGCCTTCGCCGGTTCCTCGAGGCCTCGAACCACGCGGACGAGGGATTCTTCGAGGAACTCGAGGCCGAGTCCGAGGCGTTGGGCAAACGAGTGCGCGAAGTGGTCCGCGCCATGCCGGACCCGGACGACTTCGCCATCTTCGAGAACGTGTACGCGGACGGGCATGCGCTCGTCGACGAGGAGCGAGCCCAGTTCGCCGCCTACCAGGCGTCGTTCGCGGACTCCGAGGGGGTCTGATCATGACAACGGAGACCGCGACCATCAAGGCTGCGACATCGAAGAACATGCCGCTGGCCAAGGCGATCAACGAGTCGCTGCGGCGCGCGCTGGAGTCGGACCCCAAGGTCCTCGTCATGGGTGAGGACGTCGGCAAGCTCGGCGGCGTCTTCCGGGTCACCGACGGCCTGCAGAAGGACTTCGGCGACAGCCGCGTCATCGACACCCCGCTCGCCGAGTCGGGCATCGTCGGCACCGCGATCGGCCTGGCCTTGCGCGGCTACCGCCCGGTGGTGGAGATCCAGTTCGACGGCTTCGTCTTCCCGGCGTACGACCAGATCGTCACCCAGCTCGCGAAGATGCACGCGCGCTCGCTGGGCAAGGTCAAGATGCCGGTCGTCATCCGCATCCCCTACGGCGGCGGCATCGGTGCGGTCGAGCACCACTCCGAGTCCCCCGAGGCCCTGTTCGCGCACGTGGCGGGCCTGAAGGTCGTCTCTCCGTCCAACGCGTCCGACGCGTACTGGATGATGCAGCAGGCCATCCAGAGCGACGACCCGGTGATCTACTTCGAGCCCAAGCGGCGCTACTGGGACAAGGGCGAGGTCAACACCGAGGCCATCCCGGACCCGCTGCACAAGGCGCGTGTGGTGCGCGAGGGCACCGACCTGACCCTCGCCGCGTACGGCCCGATGGTGAAGCTCTGCCAGGAGGTCGCCGCCGCGGCCGCCGAGGAGGGCAAGTCGCTGGAGGTCCTCGACCTGCGTTCGGTCTCGCCGCTCGACTTCGACGCCGTCCAGGCCTCGGTCGAGAAGACCGGCCGCCTGGTCGTGGTGCACGAGGCGCCGGTGTTCTTCGGCTCGGGCGCGGAGATCGCCGCCCGGATCACGGAGCGCTGCTTCTACCACCTGGAGGCCCCGGTGCTGCGCGTCGGCGGCTACCACGCGCCGTACCCGCCGGCGCGCCTGGAGGAGGAGTATCTGCCGGACCTGGACCGCGTGCTCGACGCCGTCGACCGCTCGCTGGCGTACTGAGGAGAGGTTCGTGACGACGATGACGGAAGCGTCCGTGCGCGAGTTCAAGATGCCCGACGTGGGCGAGGGACTCACCGAGGCCGAGATCCTCAAGTGGTACGTCCAGCCCGGTGACACGGTCACCGACGGCCAGGTGGTGTGCGAGGTCGAGACCGCCAAGGCGGCCGTCGAACTGCCCATCCCGTACGACGGCGTGGTCCGCGAGCTGCACTTCCCCGAGGGCACCACGGTGGACGTGGGCACGTCCATCATCGCGGTGGACGTGTCGGGCGGCGCGGCCGCGCCGGCGCCCGCCGAGGCCCAGCCGGCCGCCGAGCAGGCCGAGCCGGAGGAGCCGAAGAAGGAGGGCCGTCAGCCGGTCCTGGTCGGCTACGGCGTGTCCACGTCCGCGACCAAGCGCCGCCCGCGCAAGAGCGCCGAGGCCGCCGCCCCGGAGGCCACCCAGGCGGTCCAGAGCGAGCTGAACGGCCACGGCGCCACCGCCGCGGGCCCGCGCCCGCTGGCCAAGCCGCCGGTGCGCAAGCTGGCGAAGGACCTCGGTGTCGACCTGGCGGCGGTGACCCCGTCGGGCCCGGACGGCATCATCACGCGCGAGGACGTGCACGCGGCGGTCGCCCCGGCCGAGGCCGCCCCCGAGCCGGTGGCAGCGGCGCCCGCGACCGCCGCGGTCCCGGCCGCGCCGGTGGCGACGTACGACGCCGCACGGGAGACCCGCATCCCGGTCAAGGGCGTCCGCAAGGCGACCGCCCAGGCCATGATCGGCTCGGCGTTCACGGCGCCGCACGTCACGGAGTTCGTGACCGTGGACGTGACGCGCACGATGAAGCTCGTGGAGGAGCTCAAGCAGGACAAGGAGATGCAGGGGCTGCGGGTGAACCCGCTGCTGCTGATCGCCAAGGCCCTGCTGGTCGCCATCAAGCGCAACCCGGACATCAACGCGTCCTGGGACGAGGCGAACCAGGAGATCGTGCTCAAGCACTACGTCAACCTGGGCATCGCCGCCGCCACCCCGCGTGGCCTGATCGTCCCGAACATCAAGGACGCGCACGCCAAGACGCTGCCGCAACTCGCGGAATCGCTCGGTGAGTTGGTGGCCACGGCACGCGAGGGCAAGACGAGCCCCGCCGCGATGCAGGGCGGCACGGTCACCATCACCAACGTCGGCGTCTTCGGCGTCGACACCGGCACGCCGATCCTTCCCCCCGGCGAGTCCGCGATCCTCGCGGTCGGCGCGATCAGGCTCCAGCCGTGGGTCCACAAGGGCAAGGTGAAGCCGCGCCAGGTCACCACCCTGGCCCTGAGCTTCGACCACCGCCTGGTCGACGGCGAGCTGGGCTCCAAGGTGCTGGCCGACGTGGCGGCGATCCTGGAGCAGCCGAAGCGGCTGATCACCTGGGCGTAGGAGCCTGACGGCACAGAAATGGGGGCCCGGCCGCTTCGAGCGGCGGGCCCCCTTTCACGTCAGCGAGTGCGGGCGCGCGGAGGTCAGCCCAGCTTCGCGAAACCGTAGTTCAGGAGCTTCGTCGCGTCCGTGCTGCGCTGGGAGACGGACGTCGAGGCGAGGACGGTGCCGATGACCGTCTTGCTGTTGCGGGTCGCGGCGAAGACCAGGCAGTACTTGGCCTCGGGGCCCGAGCCGGTCTTCACGCCGATGGTGCCGCTGTAGCTGCTGAGCAGCGTGTTCGTGTTGGTCCACGGCGACATCGTGCGGGTGCTGCCGCTCGAGGTGATCGTCTTCGCCGTGTAGGACTTCGTCTTGACGATCGTGCGGAACATGGTGTTCTTCATCGCGCTGCTGGCGATCTTCGTCAGGTCGCGCGGCGTCGAGTAGTTGGTGCCGTGGCCGATGCCGTCGAACGAGTCGAAGTGCGTGTTCGGCAGCTTCAGGGCCGCGGCGGCGGAGTTCATCTTGCCGATGAACGACTTCTGGCGGGCGGAACGGGTGGTGCCCGTGCCGAACTTGTCCGCGAGGACGTAGGCGGCGTCGCAGCCGGACGGCAGCATCAGGCCGTACAGCAACTGGCGGACGGTGACCTTGTCGCCGACGATCAGGTGAGCCGTGGAGGCGTTGTTGGCGACGATGTAGTCGCTGGCGCCCTTAGGGATCGTGACCTTGGCGTCCAGGTTGAGGTTCGGCTGGGCCAGCACGACCTTGGCGGTCATGATCTTCGTGGTGGAGCCGGTGGAACGACGGGTGTCCGCTGCCTTGGTGTACAGCGACGTGCCGGTCGCGTTGTTCATGACGTAGCCGCCCGCGGCCACGATCGACGGCGAGGTGAGGGCCTGCGCGGGCGCCGCGGTGAGGGCTCCGGTCGCGAGCACCGCGCCGGACGTGGCGGCGACGGCGATGGCTCGGCGGATGCGGATGCCCTTGATGCCGGTTTTCAAGTGAGGTACCCCGAATACGTTGAATGCCTCTGGGATGCGGCCGAGTTGAGTGAAGCAAGCGAATGGGGCCGCACGTGTGAGACACACAAGGGGTGTGGAAGGTTGCAGTGAATTTCCAACTGGTTCACCGGGCGCGGGTGTGATGTGTGCTACAGGCGGGCTGCGAGGGGCAGTCGGGGCCCGGTCCGGATCGTGGACGGCTCCCCGTCATGCGTACGTGTTGTATCTATGATGTGCACATGCCTTCAGCGCCGCCCGCTCCGGCCACTCCCGTGGAGACGGCCCGTCCCCATCCCACCAAGCAGCCCCCCGCCGCCGACCGCGTCTACGACCACGTCAAACAGGGCGTCCTGAGCCGCCGTTACGAGGGCGGCACGCTCCTCACCGAGGGCGAACTGGCCGAGGCCGTCGGGGTCTCCCGCACCCCGGTGCGCGAGGCGCTGCTCCGGCTCGAGGTGGAAGGGCTGATCCGGCTCTACCCGAAGAAGGGCGCCCTGGTGCTGCCCGTCTCGGCGCAGGAGATCGCCGACGTCGTGGAGACCCGGCTGCTGGTGGAGGAGCACGCCGCGCGCAAGGCAGTACCCGCGCCGCCGGGGCTTCTCGAGCGCCTCGCGGAACTGCTCGCCCGGCAGAAGGAGCAGGCCGCCGCGGGGGACTTCGCCGCGGCCGCGGTCACCGACCGCCGCTTCCACGCCGAGATCGTGCGCAGCGGCGGCAACGAGATCCTCTCCCGCCTCTACGACCAGCTCCGCGACCGCCAGCTGCGGATGGGCGTCGCCATCATGCACTCCCACCCCGACCGGATCGCCAAGACGCTCAGCGAGCACGAGGAGATCCTCCAGGCGCTGCGCTCCGGGGACACGGAGGCGGCCGTCGCCATCGTGCACCGGCACGTGAGCTGGTTCTCCAACCTGGCGCGGGGCGAGATCCGATGAACAACACGAGCCTTCCCGGCGACCCCCCGGGCGGCCGGCGCGCCGTCGCGGTCTGGAGCACAGGCGTCGCCGTCTACTTCGTCGCCGTCATCTTCCGTACGTCCCTGGGCGTCGCCGGGCTCGACGCGGTGGAGCGCTTCCACATCAACGCCTCGGCCCTGTCGACCTTCTCGATCCTCCAGCTCCTCGTCTACGCGGGCATGCAGATACCCGTCGGCCTGCTGGTCGACCGGCTCGGCACCAAGAAGGTGCTGACCATGGGGGCCGTGCTCTTCACGGCCGGTCAGCTCGGCTTCGCCTTCTCGCCGTCGTACGGCACGGCGCTCGCCTCGCGCGCGCTGCTCGGGTGCGGGGACGCGATGACGTTCATCAGCGTGCTGCGGCTGGGCACGCGCTGGTTCCCGGCGCGGCGCGGCCCGCTGGTCGGACAGCTCGCCGGCCTGGTCGGCATGGCGGGCAACCTCATCTCCACGCTGGTGCTGGCCCGGATGCTGCACGGCGTCGGCTGGACCGCGGCGTTCGGCGGCAGCGCGCTCGCCGGAGTGCTGGTGCTCGTCCTCGTGTTCCTCTTCCTCAAGGACCACCCCGAGGGCTACGAACCGGAGCCGTTCCCGCACCAGGGCGCGGCCTACGTCCGCCGGCAGATCGCCGCCGCCTGGCGGGAGCCGGGGACACGGCTGGGCCTGTGGGTGCACTTCAGCACCCAGTTCCCGGCGATGGTGTTCCTGCTGCTGTGGGGCCTGCCGTTCCTGGTCGAGGCGCAGGGCCTCAGCCGCGCCACGGCCGGCGAACTGCTCACCCTCGTCGTGCTGTCCAACATGGTCGTCGGCCTGGTGTACGGCCAGATCGTCGCCCGGCACCACGCGGCCCGGCTCCCGCTGGCGCTCGCCACGGTCGCGACGACCGCCACCGCGTGGGCGGCGGCCCTCTTCTACCCCGGCGACCACGCACCGATGTGGCTGCTGGTGGTGCTGTGCACGGTGCTGGGCGCGTGCGGCCCCGCCTCCATGCTCGGCTTCGACTTCGCCCGCCCGGCCAACCCGCCGGAGCGGCAGGGCACGGCGTCCGGCATCACCAACATGGGTGGGTTCATCGCCTCGATGACGACCCTGTTCGCGATCGGCGTCCTGCTGGACGCCACCGGCGACAACTACACCGTCGCCTTCTCGACGGTGTTCGTCGTGGAGGCGCTGGGCGTGAGCCAGATCCTGCGGCTGCGCCGGCGCGCGGCCCGGCGGGAGCGGGAACGGCTGGTCGCCAGCCGGGTGGAGACGGTGCACGTTCCCGCGTGAACCGGCGCCGCGCGCATGCCCGGAAGCGGCTGTCGCGTCACCGGGCACGCCCTGCCCCTACGGCGTCACGGTGAAGTTCCGCAGGATCGCCGCCGTCACGTCCGGGTCGCCCTCCGCCTTCACGCGGTCCGCGACGGCCTCCGGCGCCACCCGCCCGCAGGCCAGGCGGACGTACGTCTCCCAGTCGAGGGTGAAGGAGGCCGCCGGGCCGAGGGCGGGGGCGGTCTCCAGCGTGCCGCGGCCCTGGATGTCGACGCGGATGGTGCGCAGGAACTCCACGGGCCCGTGCACGTCGAAGACGATCGCCGAACTGCGCGGAGCGTTCCCCTCCTTGGCGACGATGCGCGGCAGCGCGTCGAGCAGCATGTCCCGGACGACGTGCGCACCCGGCGAGTCGAGGTTGCCGGGCCGGCCCAGGGCTGCGCGCAGATCCTGCTCGTGCACCCACACGTCGAAGGCGCGCATACGCATCGCCTCCTCGAGCGTGAGCTCGGCGCCGAGCGAGCCGCGCACCTTGGTGCCGGGATCGCGGGACTCATTGCGCAACTGGCGGTTGCGGCGGATGACCGTGTACTCCAGCTCGGCCGTCATCTCCGGCGCCGTGTGGTGGCGGCGCACGTCGACCTGCATCTCCATGTAGCGCTGGTGGTCGTTGGTGACGTGGTAGAGGTCGCGCGGCAGCGTGTGGATGGGACGCGGGTCGCCGAGCATCTCGCAGTCGAGGCCGATGACGTGCGAGACGACGTCACGGACGGACCAGCCCGGGCAGGGGGTCCGCTGGTTCCACTCGCCCTCCGCCAGCGGCTGCACCAGTTCGGATATCGCTTCGATGGAGTGGGTCCAGGCGTCGGCGTAGGGCTGGAGGGTGGGATGCAGACTCACGGAACGGGACCCCTCGGCGGTCGAAACTCGGGCAGGTTGTGACGGTGTTGTCAGCGGGAGGCGATGGCGGTCGGCGGGCGTCTCGAAACTCCCCCACGCTCTCGACTACGCTCGAGCAAGGGAGACCCCCAAGCTACGCCGCTGTGTGTCACCCCGGCAGTGCTTTCGTGTGACGATCGTAGGCCCGTATGGGCAGTTCGAATGCCAGGACGGTGGTAGTGTGCGCGCCTCGCTGATCCAGATCGCCGTAGACGAGGGCGAATCGGTCGAATCCCGTCGGCGGCGCGTGGCGTCGCTGGTGCGGGAGCAGGCCGGTGACGCCGATCTCGTCGTGCTGCCCGAGCTGTGGACGACCGGGGCCTTCGCTTACCGGGAGTTCGCGAGCGAGGCCGAGCCCCTCGACGGTCCGACGTACGAGGCGATGGCGAAGGCGGCGAGCGACGCGGGCGTGTGGTTGCACGCGGGCTCCATCCCCGAGCGGGACCCGGACGGTCCCCTCTACAACACGTCTCTCATCTTCTCCCCCTCCGGCGATCTGGCCGCGGCCTACCGCAAGATCCACCGCTTCGGCTTCGACAAGGGCGAGGCCGTGCTGATGGGCGCGGGCCAGGACCTGGTGACGGTCCCGCTGCCCGAGACGACCCTCGGCGTGGCCACCTGCTACGACCTCCGCTTCCCTGAACTCTTCCGCTCACTCGTCGACGTCGGCGCCGAGACCCTGGTGGTCCCGGCGGGCTGGCCCGAGCGCCGCCGCGCGCACTGGACGCTCCTGGCCCAGGCGCGGGCGGTCGAGAACCAGGCGTTCGTGCTCGCGTGTGGAACGGCCGGGACGCACGCGGGAGTTCCCCAGGCGGGTCACTCGATCGTGGTCGATCCCTGGGGCGAGGTGCTGGCCGAGGCGGGCCCCGCCGAGCAGATCCTCACGGTCGACTTCGATCCGTCGAAGGTCGCCGCGACCCGGGAGCAGTTCCCGGCGCTGAAGGACCGGATGCTGGGCCTGGAGCCGCCCCGGCGGTAGCGAGGAGGGGGGCAGGCGTCAGTCCTCCTCGTGCTCCTTCTCCGCGAGATGGATCACGCACACGGCCACCGCGATCAGCAGCGCCGGATCGGCGTCGTCCCGTACGACATCGAGGCCGTACGTCTCGCGCACGTGCAGCCAGCGCCGCGAGATCACGGCCAGCAGCTCCCCGTCGTACTCGATGGCGAACTCGCGGTCGAGGATCTTGCCGCTGACGTCCAGCTCGGTGCCGTCCGCCAGGGACACCCGGTAGTGGTTGCGCAGCAGGGACAGCCGCTTGCGCCTGATGGTCGCCAGGGCTTCGCCGTCCCGCTCGATCACCATGGTGTCCCGCAGGGCGAACATCTTCTGGTGGATGTCGATCAGGACGCGCCCGCGCGTGTCCTTGAGCTCGAAGGTGTCCCGCAGCCGCATGGCCTTGCCGTCGACGAGGAAGACCTTGGTGCCGTGCTCGTCCTCGATCCAGTAGTCGTCACCGAAGCCGAGGAGCCGGTCGCGTACGAGGAATCTCATGGGGTTACCCGTTCCCCGGGGCGGGGTGGCCGTCACGCCCCGGCAAGGGCCGATATCGGGATGTCGGCGACGAGTGGCACCCTTGATCCATGAGCGACACTTCCCCGGCCCCGGCTCCCCGCCGTACCCGCGTCCGTGCCCCCGAGCTGATCGGCAAGGGCGGCTGGCTGAACACGGGTGGCAAGCAGTACACCCTTGCCGACCTGCGGGGACGCATCGTTATCGTCGATTTCTGGACGTTTTGCTGCATCAACTGCCTCCACGTCCTCGACGAGCTGCGCGAGCTGGAGGAGAAGCACCGGGACACGGTCGTCGTCATCGGCGTGCACTCGCCGAAGTTCGTGCACGAGGCCGAGCACCAGGCCGTGGTCGACGCGGTCGAGCGGTACAACGTCGAGCACCCGGTGCTGGACGACCCCGAGCTCGCGACCTGGAAGCAGTACGCCGTCCGCGCCTGGCCGACGCTCGTCGTGATCGACCCGGAGGGGTACGTCGTCGCACAGCACGCCGGTGAGGGGCATGCGCACGCCATCGAGCGGCTCGTGGAGGAGCTGGAGGCCGAGCACGAGGCGAAGGGCACGCTGCGCCGCGGCGACGGGCCGTACGTGGCGCCGGAGCCCGAGCCGACCGCCCTGCGCTTCCCGGGCAAGGCCCTCATGCTGCCCAGCGGGAACTTCCTGGTCAGCGACACCACCCGGCACCAGCTGGTCGAGCTCGCCGAGGACGGGGAGAGCGTCGTACGGCGCATCGGCTCCGGCGCGCGCGGCTTCGCCGACGGAGATGCCGAGGAGGCCTCCTTCAACGAGCCGCAGGGCCTCGCCGTCCTCGACGACTCCTCCGTGGTCGTCGCCGACACCGTGAACCACGCCCTCCGGCGGCTCGACCTCGAAACCGGTGCGGTGACCACCCTCGCGGGCACCGGCCGGCAGTGGTGGCAGGGATCCCCGACCGACGGTCCGGCCCGCGAGATCGACCTGTCCTCGCCGTGGGACGTGGCCGTCTTCGGCGGCAAGGTGTGGATCGCCATGGCCGGTGTGCACCAGCTGTGGGCGTACGACCCGGAGGCGGGCACCGTCGGTGTCGCGGCCGGTACGACCAACGAGGGGCTCGTCGACGGACCCGGCGGCGAGGCCTGGTTCGCGCAGCCGTCCGGGCTCGCGGCGAGTGCCGACCGGCTCTGGCTCGCCGACTCCGAGACCTCCGCGCTGCGCTGGGTGGACCTCGACGGTCACGTCCACACCGCCGTCGGCACGGGGCTGTTCGACTTCGGCCACCGCGACGGCGCGGCCGAACAGGCGCTGTTCCAGCACCCGTTGGGGGTGACGGCGCTCCCGGACGGCTCGGTCGCGGTCGCCGACACCTACAACCACGCCCTGCGCCGCTACGACCCCGCGACCGGCGAAGTGACCACCCTCGCCACGGACTTGCGGGAGCCCAGCGACGCCGTACTGGTCGGCGGCGACATCGTGGTCGTCGAGTCGGCCCGTCATCGTCTGACCCGGCTGCGCCTGCCGGAGGAGGCCGTACGCGTCGAGTCGGTCGCCCACCGCACCCAGCGCGCCGCGACCGAAGTCGCCCCCGGCTCCCTCCGGTTGGACGTCATCTTCCAGGCGCCGGCCGGCCAGAAGCTGGACACGCGGTACGGCCCCTCGACCCGTCTGCTGGTCTCCTCCACGCCGCCCGAGCTGCTCCTGAAGGGCGAGGGCGCCGACACGGACCTCTCCCGCACCCTGGAGCTCGACCCGGCGCTGACGGAAGGGGTCCTGCACGTGTCGGCCATGGCGGCGTCGTGCGACGACGACCCGGCCAACGAGTACCCCGCATGCCATGTCCACCAGCAGGACTGGGGTGTTCCGGTGCGGATCACGGAGGGCGGTGTGATCCGGCTGCCGCTGGTCCTCGCCGGCATGGACGACGCTCAGACGCCGTAGCCGTCGCTGTAGCCGTCACCGCCGTGGTGGTGACGGTGGTGCCGCTCGTCCTCGACCACGGTCGTGGGCGGCGGCACCACCACTCGCCTGCGCCGGGCGATGCCGCTGAAGGCGGCGACACCGATCAGCCCGACCAGCATCAGGATGACGCCCACCAGGTGGACGTTGACACCTGGCATGTGCCAGTCGGTTGCGAACGCGAGGATGGCTCCCGCGGCCATGAGAAGGATGCATCCGCCGAGCCCCATGAATTTCGCCTCCCCGTCCGGTGGTTCTGTCGGCTTCGCTGGTTCCGGTCGTGACCGGGTACCCCGGACGGTGGCGGGCATGCGGGGGACTCGGCGCGCTCAGCCCTCCAGGAACGCCGTCAGGGCGTTCGCCAGCAGATAGGGGTCGTCCGCGCCGCACAGCTCACGCGCGCTGTGCATCGACAGGATCGCGACACCGATGTCTACGGTCCTGATGCCGTGCCGGGCCGCCGTGATGGGGCCGATCGTCGTGCCGCACGGCATGGAGTTGTTGGAGACGAAGGACTGGAAGGGGACGTCGGCCCTCTCGCAGGCGGCGGCGAAGACCGCGCGGCCCGAACCGTCCGTCGCGTAGCGGTTGTTGACGTTGACCTTCAGGATCGGACCGCCGTTGACGCGCGGGTGGTGTGTCGGGTCGTGCCGCTCGGCGTAGTTGGGGTGGACGGCGTGGCCCGTGTCGGAGGACAGGCAGACGGTGCCAGCGAAGGCCCTCGCCCGGTCCTCGTACGACCCGCCCCGCGCGAACACCGAGCGCTCCATGACCGAGCCGAGCAGCGGACCGTCCGCGCCGGTGTCCGACTGGGAGCCGTTCTCCTCGTGGTCGAAGGCGGCGAGGACCGGAATGTACGGCAGCGCGGTGCCGGAGGTCGCGACCGCCGCGAGGGCCGCCGTGCCCGCGTGCACCGACAGCAGGTTGTCCATGCGCGGGCCCGCGACCAGTTCGCGGTCCCGGCCGAGGTAGGCCGGTGCCTCCACCGAGTGCGCCATCAGGTCCCAGCCGGCGACCTCGCCCGCCGGGAGCCCGCACTCCTCCTCCAGGAACGCGATCAGGTCGCCGTCGCGCACGTCGTCACCCAGGCCCCAGACCGGCTGCATGTGCCGCTGCTTGTCGAGCTTGAGGCCGTCCGCGGTCACCGACCGGTCGAGGTGGATGGCGAGCTGCGGAATCCGGAGCAGGGGCCGGTCGATGTTCACCAGGCGGGTCGAGCCTCCCCCAGTGCCGAAAGCCTGGGAGGTGCCCCCACGCAGGGTCAGGCGGCCCGCGAGGCCGAGGTCGCGGTCGAGCCAGGAGTTGAGCAGCGGTCCGCCGTAGATCTCCACGGCGACCTGGCGCCAGCCGTGCGCCCCGCTGTCCGGCAGCGGCTTGACCCGCAGGTTGGGGGAGTCGGTGTGCGCGCCGACGATCCGGAACGGGGTGTGCGGCGCGGCGCCCTCCGGGACGTACCAGGCCACGATCGCGCCGCCGCGCAGGACGTACTTGCCGCCGCTGGTCCCGTCCCAGGCGTCCGTCTCCGCGACCTGCCGGAAGCCGGCCTTCTCCAGCCGTTCGGCGGCGTTCGCCACGGCGTGGTACGGGGTCGGGCTGGCCGCGAGGAAGGACATCAGGTCGTCGGTGTGCCCGCGGTCGAAGCGGGAGGGTGCGCTCATGGGTTTCA
Source organism: Streptomyces sp. NPDC046805 (assembly GCF_040645355.1). NCBI lineage: Bacteria > Bacillati > Actinomycetota > Actinomycetes > Kitasatosporales > Streptomycetaceae > Streptomyces > Streptomyces sp. NPDC046805. The sequence goes on from NZ_JBEYYC010000003.1 coordinate 170,825, forward strand.
CCTTAACGACGTACGCGGGCCCGCTCCCCCTGCCGGGAAGCGGGCCCGCGTACACATCGCTCGGGCCGAGCGGGACGCCTGCTAGAAGGCGGCCTCGTCGATCTCCATCAGGTCCAGGTCGACGTTCTCCGAGAGCTTGCGGGCCAGGGTGACGCCGGGCAGGACGTTGGCCGCGAAGAACTTCGCCGCCGCTATCTTGCCGGTGTAGAACGCCTTGTCCTTGGTGGAGGCCGTCGGGAGCTTCTCGGCGGCCACGGCGGCACCCTTGAGCAGCAGGTAGCCGACGATCACGTCACCGGAGGCCAGCAGCAGGCCGGTGGTGTTGAGGCCCACCTTGTAGATGTTCTTGACGTCCTGCTCGGTGGCCGCGAGGTCGGTCAGCATCAGGCCGACGATCGCCTCCAGCTCCACGGCCGCCTTGGCCAGGTGCTCGCGGGCGCCCGCCAGCTCCTCGCCGCCGGTGCCGAGCGCCAGGAACTTCTTGATGTCCTCGGCGAGGGAGTTCAGCGCGGCGCCCTGGTTGCGGACGATCTTCCGGAAGAAGTAGTCCTGGCCCTGGATCGCCGTGGTGCCCTCGTAGAGGGTGTCGATCTTGGCGTCGCGGATGTACTGCTCGATCGGGTACTCCTGCAGGAAGCCGGAGCCGCCGAAGGTCTGCAGCGACTGGGCGAGCTGCTCGTAGCCCTTCTCGGAGCCGTAGCCCTTGACGATCGGCAGGAGCAGGTCGTTCAGCGCGTGCTCGGTGGAGGAGTCCTCGCCGTTCGCCTCCTTGACCGCGATCGCGTCCTGGACCGAGGCGGTGTAGAGGACGAGGGAGCGCATGCCCTCCGCGTACGCCTTCTGCGTCATCAGCGAGCGGCGCACGTCGGGGTGGTGCGTGATGGTGACCTTGGGCGCGGCCTTGTCCATGAACTGCGCGAGGTCCGGACCCTGGACGCGCTCCTTGGCGTACTCAAGCGCGTTGAGGTAGCCGGTCGACAGGGTCGAGATCGCCTTCGTGCCGACCATCATGCGGGCGAACTCGATGATGCGGAACATCTGGCGGATGCCCTCGTGCTTGTCACCGATCAGCCAGCCCTTGGCCGGGTGGCGGTCGCCGAAGGTCATCTCGCAGGTGTTGGAGGCCTTGAGGCCCATCTTGTGCTCGACGTTGGTGGCGTAGACGCCGTTGCGCTCGCCCAGCTCGCCGGTCTCGAAGTCGAAGAGGTACTTCGGGACGAGGAAGAGGGACAGGCCCTTGGTGCCCGGACCGGCACCCTCGGGACGCGCCAGCACATAGTGGAGGATGTTCTCCTCCATGTCGTGCTCACCGGACGTGATGAAGCGCTTGACGCCCTCGATGTGCCAGGAGCCGTCCTCCTGCTGGACGGCCTTGGTGCGGCCGGCGCCGACGTCCGAACCCGCGTCGGGCTCGGTGAGCACCATGGTGGAGCCCCAGGTCTTCTCGACCGCGATCTGGGCGATCTTCTTCTGCTCCTCGGTGCCCTCGTCGAAGAGGATGCGGGCGAACGCCGGGCCGGAGGAGTACATCCACACGGCCGGGTTCGAGCCGAGGACCAGCTCCGCGTACGCCCAGATCAGCGACGGGGGAGCCGTCGTACCGCCGATCTCCTCGGGCATGCCCAGGCGCCAGTACTCCGAGTCCATGAAGGCCTTGTAGCTCTTCTTGAAGGATTCGGGGATCGGCGCGGTGTTCGTCTCGGGGTCGAAGACGGGCGGGTTGCGGTCGGCGTCCGCGAAGGACTCGGCCAGCTCGTTCTCCGCCAGACGCTTCAGCTCTTCGAGGACGCTCTTGGCGGTGTCCACGTCCATGTCGGCGAACGGGCCGGTGCCGTACAGCGTGTCGCGCCCGAGCACTTCGAAGAGGTTGAACTCGATGTCGCGGAGGTTGGACTTGTAGTGCCCCATGGTGACGGCTCCGTTTAGGACTCGGCGAGGCACTGACTCCTCGCAACTGGTTCACGTACCAACAAGTAGCTATTGGGATGATGCTACCCGTCGGTAATAAGACGCAACCCCGGGCCCGCAAGTGTGAGCGGGCTCTACTCGGGCGGGGTGCGGGCGGCCTCCGGACACGGGTGATTCGGGTGGTGCGGGCGGCCTCTGTATACGGGCGCCGGCGGGCGGCCCGGTCTCGGTACGCTTGCGCGCATGTACGGCTACGACCAGAGCGCTCAGCAGCAGTACGCCTCGCAGCAGCAGCCGGCCGGCGGTCCCGGTGGGTACGGCCAGCAGTCGCCGCTCTACCCGGAGCCGTCCGCGCCGTCGCTCGCGGACGCGGTGCGCGCCTTCACCACCGGCCAGGTGACGCCCGAGGACTTCCAGCAGGTGTTCGCCACGTCCAAGGTCTACTGCCCCCGCGGTGACAACCCGGGCTTCCTCGCCCTGCACAACACCCAGCAGCCGGTGATCCCGATGTTCACCTCGCTCAAGGAGCTGCGCCGGTACGCGGGCAAGGAGTCCAAGTACTTCGTGATCACCGGCGCCGAGGTGATCGACCTGCTGCCGACCGGGTACGGCTTCGTCCTCGACATGGAGGGCGAGCACCGCATGGTCTTCGACGCCAAGGCGGTCGAGCAGATGGTCGAGTTCGCGATGCGCCGGATGTACGGCGGCTGACCGGTTCCCTCCGGCCACCGGGCCCCCTACGGTGTCCGCGTGGCCCCGACCGACACCTCGCCGTTGGTCCTGCACGGCCGGCTGCGTTCCGTTGCCCGGCTGCGTTCCGGCGAGCTGCTGCTGGACGCGGCGGGAGTGCGCCGCCGGATACCGGTGGCGGCGATCGAGCGGGCGGAGGCGGGCGGCGCCAAGGGGCGTGAGCTGACCGTCGTGCTGACGGCGGTGGGCTCGGACCCGGTGACGTACACCCTCGTCTCCCGCAGCGCACCGGCCGTGCGCGAGTTCGCCGAGGCCGTGCGCCGGGCGCTGCCCGTACGGGACGCCGGCGAGGCGCGGCGCGACGGGGCGGGTCTGGTGTCGGAGGAGCCGCTGGAGCGGCCGACGCCGAAGCCGGACCGGAAAGGCCGGCTGCGGCGGACCGCATGGATCGGCTGTCTGCTGATGGCCTGCGTGCTGCTGGTCGGCGTGGGCGTGAATCCTCTCCTGTACTGGCTGTTCAGTCTCCCGGTGGGATTCGCCGGGTTCTTGGCCGCGCGGGGCGGCTGGGAGTTCCTGCGCGACACCTGGGTGCTGCGCACCCGGGGGATCACGGTGGAAGGGCGGTTGACGTCGTCGTTTCCGTCCACTGGCCAAAACGGGACCGTGATGCAGCACGTCTACACCTACGTCGACGCGCGGGGCGAGACACGTGAGCGCACCGGCTCGGAGGGCGGCGCGGAACGGGTCGAGATCGTGTACGACCCCGAGGGCCCGGACGAGGTCAACAAGGTGGGCCGTGGCACCACGGTGCAGCTCATCGGGAGCCTGGTGTTCTTCCTGCTCGGAGTGGCGGTACTGGGGGTCGCGGCGGTGGTGGCCTGGGGAGCCGTGGCGCCCCTGTTCCGATGACGGTCCGTGCGTGACGGCGGCCCGTGGGCCCGGAGGGAATTCCCTCCGGGCTCTTTCTGTTACGGGTGGCAGAAAGTTCAACAGTCAACTAAACTCGGTCCACAAGGAGGTACCGACCATGCCTGCAGTGACTGTCGAGAACCCGCTGACCCTGCCCCGCGTGGCCGCGTCGGCCGACGCCGTGGCGCGCCCCGTGCTCACCGTGACGACCGCCCCGAGCGGTTTCGAGGGCGAGGGCTTTCCGGTGCGCCGGGCGTTCGCCGGGATCAACTACCGCTACCTCGACCCGTTCATCATGATGGACCAGATGGGTGAGGTGGAGTACGCCCCGGGCGAGCCCAAGGGCACCCCCTGGCACCCGCACCGTGGCTTCGAGACCGTCACCTACATCATCGACGGGACCTTCGACCACCAGGACAGCAACGGCGGCGGTGGCACCATCACCAACGGTGACACCCAGTGGATGACCGCCGGTTCGGGCCTGCTGCACATCGAGGCCCCGCCGGAGTCCCTGGTGATGTCCGGCGGCCTCTTCCACGGCCTGCAGCTGTGGGTGAACCTGCCGGCCAAGGACAAGATGATGGCCCCGCGCTATCAGGACATCCGCGGCGGCAACGTGCAGCTGCTGACCACCCCCGACGGCGGCGCGCTCCTGCGGGTCATCGCCGGTGAGCTGGACGGCCACGCCGGTCCCGGCATCACGCACACGCCGATCACGATGATCCACGCGACGCTGGCGCCGGGCGCGGAGCTCACCCTGCCCTGGCGCGAGGACTTCAACGGCCTCGCGTACGTCCTGGCGGGCCGCGGCTCCGTCGGCACCGAGCGCCGCCCGATCCACCTGGGCCAGACCGCCGTCTTCGGCAACGGCTCCTCGTTGACCGTCCGCGCGGACGAGAAGCAGGACTCCCACACGCCGGACATGGAGGTCGTCCTGCTCGGCGGACGCCCCATCCGCGAGCCCATGGCCCACTACGGCCCCTTCGTGATGAACACCCGCGAGGAGCTCCAGCAGGCCTTCGAGGACTTCCAGAAGGGCCGGCTCGGCAGCATCCCCGCGGTGCACGGGATGACCGAGGGCGGCCCGGCGGCCTGACCCGGGCCCTGAAGACGTGGGGTGGCGGCAGGTCGACGACGACACCACCGCCACCCCACACACACGGCAGTCGGAGCCCGGCGCTCGGTGCTCGGCTGCCGTATCTGACGTCGCGTCACCCGGGCGGGCTTCCGCGCAGGACAGCCCGCCCCGCCTGTGATCCGCTGGACGGGTGCAGCTGCTCCCCGACCCCGTCCGCCGGCTCGCCGCCTGGTGCGTGGTGATCCTGCTCGTCGCCGGGGTCGTGTACGTCGGGGTCCGGCTGTGCGTGGAGTTGCGTACGGCGGTGATCCCCGTGCTGCTCGCCCTCCTCGGGACGGCGCTGCTCGGGCCCCTGCACCGGCGGCTGGTCCAGGCCGGGGTGAACCGGTCGCTGGCCGCCGGGCTCACCTGTGTCGCGGTCGTCGCCGTGGTCGGCGGGGCCGTCTACATCGTCGTCGCCGCGCTGATCGACACCGGGGACCAGATCCTCTCCTCGCTGCGGCAGGCCGCGAAGTCGGTCGCCGAGCGCTTCGGGGCGGCCGGTACCTCGCTCGACGACCTCGCGACCCATTCCAAGGATCTGCTCGGCAAGTTCGGCGGGACCGCCGCCTCCAACGTCATCTCCGGGGTGAGCGTGGTCGGCGAGGGCATCGCCATGGCCGTACTGGCGCTGCTGCTCGTCTTCTTCTTCCTGCGCGACTCCGACGGCGCCGCGCAGGCGCTCAGATCCGTCGCGCCGCCCGGTACCGCCGACACCGTGGAGGCCATGGGACGGCGGGCCTTCGCGGCCGTCGAGGGGTTCATGCGCGGGACCACCCTCATCGCGCTCATCGACGCCATCTGCATCACCATCGGCCTGCTCATCCTGCGGGTGCCCGGCGCGGTCGGCCTCGGCGCGCTCGTCTTCGTCGCCGCCTACATCCCCTACCTCGGCGCCTTCCTCTCCGGTTCGGTGTCCGTGCTGGTCGCGCTGGCCGACCGGGGCTTCGTGATCGCGCTGTGGGTGCTCGGGGTGGTGATCGCCGTGCAGTTGCTGGAGGGGCATGTGCTCCAGCCGATGATCCAGAGCCGGACGGTGCAGATGCACCCGGCGGTCGTGATGCTGGCGATCACCGCGGGGGCGTCGGTCGCCGGCATCGTGGGCATGCTGCTCTCGGTCCCGCTGACGGCGGCCGCCTTCGGGATCGCGCACGAGCTGAGGGCCCGGTACGCGGCCCGGTGACCGCCGCCGTACGTACCACGGCGTTAATGGTGGGGAGCCGAGCGTGGGGTGCCCGGTACGCTGGGGGGAGTTTCACGTGAAACAGCCCCCGATCCGCGAAGACTGGATGAACGACGATGCATCGGTACAGGTCCCACACCTGCGGCGAGCTCCGCGCCTCTGACGTCGACACCGACGTCCGGCTGAGTGGCTGGCTGCACAATCGGCGCGACCTGGGCGGCATCCTCTTCATCGATCTGCGCGATCACCACGGCATCACGCAGCTCGTCGCCCGCCCGGGCACGCCCGCGTACGAGGCGCTGGACAAGCTGTCCAAGGAGACGGTCGTCCGCATCGACGGCAAGGTCGTCTCCCGCGGCACGGACAATGTCAACGCGGAGCTGCCCACCGGCGAGATCGAGGTCGAGGTCGGCGAGGTCGAGGTGCTGGGCGCGGCCGCCCCCCTCCCCTTCACGATCAACGCCGAGGACGGCGTCAACGAGGAGCGGCGCCTGGAGTACCGCTTCCTGGACCTGCGCCGCGAGCGCATGCACCGCAACATCATGCTGCGTACGGCGGTCATCTCCGCGATGCGCCAGAAGATGTCCGTGATGGGCTTCAACGAGATGGCGACGCCGATCCTGTCCGCCACCTCCCCCGAGGGCGCGCGCGACTACGTCGTCCCCTCGCGCGTCCACCCCGGCAAGTTCTATGCCCTGCCGCAGGCGCCGCAGCAGTTCAAGCAGCTGCTGATGATCTCCGGCTTCGACCGCTACTTCCAGATCGCGCCCTGCTTCCGCGACGAGGACGCCCGCGCCGACCGCTCGCCGGGCGAGTTCTACCAGCTCGACGTCGAGATGAGCTTCGTCGAGCAGGAGGACGTCTTCCAGCCGATCGAGAAGCTGATGACCGAACTCTTCGAGGAGTTCGGCGGCGGCCGCCACGTCACCTCTCCCTTCCCCCGCATCCCGTTCCGCGAGGCGATGCTCAAGTACGGCTCCGACAAGCCGGATCTGCGCGCCAAGCTCGAACTGGTCGACATCACCGACATCTTCGAGGGCTCGGAGTTCAAGGCGTTCGCGGGCAAGCACGTGCGCGCCCTGCCGGTGCCGGACGTCGCGTCCCAGCCGCGCAAGTTCTTCGACCAGCTCGGTGACTTCGCGGTCGCGCAGGGCGCGAAGGGCCTGGCCTGGGTCCGCGTGGGCGAGGACGGTTCCCTCACCGGCCCGATCGCGAAGTTCCTCACCGAGGAGAACGTCGCCGAGCTGACCAAGCGCCTGTCGCTGGCCCCCGGCCACGCGGTCTTCTTCGGCGCGGGCGACTTCGACGAGGTCTCGAAGATCATGGGTGCGGTCCGCGTCGAGGCCGCTCGCCGTGCCGGCCACTTCGAGGAGGGCGTCTTCCGCTTCTGCTGGATCGTCGACTTCCCGATGTACGAGCGGGACGAGGAGACCGGCAAGATCGACTTCTCGCACAACCCGTTCTCCATGCCGCAGGGCGGCCTGGAGGCCCTGGAGACCCAGGACCCGCTGGACATCCTGGGCTGGCAGTACGACATCGTCTGCAACGGCGTCGAGCTGTCCTCCGGCGCGATCCGGAACCACGAGCCCGAGATCATGCTCAAGGCCTTCGAGATCGCCGGCTACGACCGTGACACGGTGGAGGAGAAGTTCGCGGGCATGCTCCGCGCCTTCCGCTTCGGCGCCCCGCCGCACGGCGGCATCGCCCCGGGCGTCGACCGCATCGTGATGCTCCTCGCCGACGAGCCCAACATCCGCGAGACCATCGCCTTCCCGCTCAACGGCAACGCCCAGGACCTGATGATGGGCGCCCCGACGGAGCTGGACGAGACGCGCCTGCGCGAGCTGCACCTGAACGTGCGGAAGCCGCAGCCGAAGTAGTTCGACGGCTGTCCGGCCGACGGGCCCGGAACCCCGACTGCGGGGTTCCGGGCGCGTTCGTTTCCCGCCCGCCCGCCCGCGCGCGCCCGCCCCTTCGGAGTCACGCTGGAGGCGGAGGTGTACGAGAGATGGCGGGTGGGCTGTGCAGGCGCGCTGCCCTGGCGTTGTGCGGTACGGCGGCGGTGGTGGTTGTGGCGGCGTCGGTGTCACCGGCGTATGGGCCGCAGCGGGTGCACGGCGAGGTGCGGGGTGTGGTCGTACGGCCGCCCGGGCGGGATCCGCGATCCGGTGCGGCGCCTGTCGCGGACAACGCGTCGGTGCCGGTGAACGGGGATCCGGTACGGGCTCGTGACCTGCGCGGACAGGTAGTGGCGAGCACGGTGACCGCGCCGCCGGACGGGGCGTTCTCCTTCAGTCTGTCGCCCGGGGGCTACCGGATCACCGAGGACATCTTCGGCATCGGCCGCCAGGTCGAGGTACGCGCGGGTGCGACGGTGTCGGTGACGCTCACCATCCCCAGCGCGCACTGACGTCGGACGGTCCGAGCGGCGGGCTCCGTTCGACCATGGGGTGGAATTGTCCGGGCAAAGGAATGGCTGTCGTCGCGTCTGACCATGCCCTGTTCCCGGGGGCAGCCACGCTGCTGAGCGGCTCGTATCTCTCGATGAGGGGATTCGCTCGTGGACAGCGTTCCGCCGTCGCCCGTACCCGGGCGATCATCTTCAGCGCTCAGACGACTACTCACCGCCGCCGTCGCGTTGGGACTGGCCGCTCCTGTGAGCGTGCCGGCCCAGGCCTGGGCCGCGACTCCACCTCCGGCGCCGGTGCGCCGGCATCAGGACCTCAACAGCAGCCCGCCGGATCTCACCGTCCGCGAGGGAAGCGGGCGCCGGGCGCCCGCGAAATCGCGGCGGGTGCCGGGCCTGTCCGGGGCGTTCGTCATCGACGCGTCGGCCTCGGCGAGCAGCGGGGGCGGCAACGAACCGTCCATCGCGATCAACCCCGCCAACCCCGACCAGATCGCGATCACCCGGTTCAACGGCCAGTTCTGGCAGAACGGCAACGCGGATCTGCTCTACTCCACCGACGGCGGCATCAGTTGGTCGGAGCGGACCACCATCCCGACGCCGGCTGTGACGGGTGCGCCGAACGGCCCGTACGACCAGACCATCGACTACGGGCGGGACGGCAGGCTCTACGGCGCGTTCCTCGTGTGCAACGCCCCCTCCGCGGGCCCACCCCCTGTTCCGGAGTGCAACTCGCTGCGCGTGGCGACCGGTTCGACGACCGACCCCACCAACACCTCGGCCTGGACCTGGAAGGACAGCCCGGGCGGTGCCAGCAGCGGCGCCCGCACCAACGTCGACCAGCCGTGGCTGCTGGTCAACCGTGACAACACCACGGCGAGCCAGGACAACACCTATACCGCCTTCCAGGACTTCGGCGGCTCCCCGGACGCGCGCGTGGCCGTCTACCGCGGTGCGAACACGGCCAACGTCTCCGCGGACAGCAAGGCGGGCACGATGAGCCCGCTCGCCACCAACGGGGGCCTGCGGCTGGCCAAGGACCCGCGCAACGGCACCATGTACGCGCTGTACCAGCAGTCGACCGGAACCAACCAGACCAACAGCGTCCTGAAGAACCAGCCGGTCAACGTCACGTACCGGCTCAACCGGTCGACCGACGGCGGGGCGCACTGGAGGCTGGGCGGCACCGGCACCGGCGACAACGACGGCATCGTCGTGGCCAAGGTCGACAGCGACCAGGGCCTCGGGTACAAGTTCGGCAGTGTGAACGCGCTGCTCGGCGGCGTGGACCACGCGGCCGTCGACCCCAGCAACGGTGACGTGTACGTCGTCTACGGCCAGAACGTCTCGGGCAACAACCAGCTCAAGATCAGCCGCCTCACGGCCAACGGATCCGGCGGCCTCAACGTCGGCACGGCCACCAACGTCTCCACGTCGACGAACGCCGCACTGCCGTCGGTCGCGGTGCTCGACGACGGAACCATCGGCGTCCTCTACACCACCTCCGACGGCAACAACACCGCCGGCTTCCCCGTCTTCAGCGCGCACCTCGCCCGCAGTACGGACCACGGCGCCACGTTCACCGACACCGTGCTCCAGACGTTCTCCTCGCCGGAGCAGGACCGGACCGGCTGCGACACCAGGCCGCAGCCGCCCAACCCCAACCCGCCCAACCTGACCTGTGCCCGGCAGCGCGTGCTCGGCGACTACCAGCAGCTCAAGTCGGTCGGCAACACCTTCTACGGCACGTTTCCGGGCAACACCAACGGCGCGAACCCGACCTCGACACCGCCGATCCACGCGATGTTCTTCAGCGTCCCGCAGGGCACCCGGACGACCCTGGCCTCCTCCGCCAACCCGTCGGTGTACGGCCAGCCGGTGACCTTCACCGCGACCGTCAAGCCCGTGCCCGACGGCGGCACGGTGAGCTTCAAGGTGGACGGCAATGCCCTCGGCGCCCCCGTCGCGGTCGACACGACCACCGGCAAGGCGACATCCAGCGCGATCTCCACGCTGAGTCCGGGACCACACACCGTGGATGCCGCCTACAGCGGCAACGCCAACTTCAAGGGGAGTACGGCCTCCTCGCTGATCCAACAGGTCAACAAGGCCCCGGTGGTCACGACCCTCTCCTCCAGCGGGAGTTCGTCCGGGTTCGGTCACCCCGTGACCTTCACCGACACCGTCTGCCCGGGTCCCGCCAGCACCAACCCGAACTCACCGCCGACCGGAACCGTCACCATCAAGGACGGCACCACCGTGCTCGGCACACCGACCCTGACCCCGGGCGGCGGCACCCACTGCAGCCAGGTGCACGTCTCCTCGTCCAACCTGCTGCCCGGCACCCACGCCATCACCGCCGACTACGGCGGCGACGCCAACTACAAGGCAGCCGCCACCGAGCACTTCACCCAGAGGGTCACCTGTACGCGGACCATCACCGGCCGGGTCGACTCCGTCACCGCGACCCCTGGGAGCACCTGCGTCATCAATGCCCAGGTCGATGGCTCGGTTCTCGGTGTTTCGGGCGGCGCGATGTTCATCAGCAACTCGACCATCGGAGGCAGTGTCCAGTCCCTGAACGGCACGCTGTTCGGCCTCTGTGGCAGCCGGCTCGCCGGAGAGGTGCACGTCATCGGAGCCACGGGCTTCGTCGTCATCGGGGACCCCGGTGATGATCACTGCTCGGGCAACCACATCACGGGCAGCGTTCACCTCACCAACAACCGTGCCGGCGCCGAGGTCGTCGTCAATGTCATCGGCGGTGCGCTTCAGGTGATCGGCACGACAGGCGCCGGGCCGTTCCCGGTGGACAGCAGCGTCGGCATCGTGGGCAACACGATCCAGGGCACGCTGTTCTGCTCGGGCAACGTCCCCCCGCCGACCAACCGCGGTGTTCCCAACACGGTGACCGGAGGCCGCTCGGGCCAGTGCGCGGCACTCTGAACCCCGGCCCGTAGCACCACGCACCAAGCACCACGTCCGGCCAGGCCCTGAGGGCCTGGCCGGACGGCGCATGTGCCCGAGTTGGCCCCCAGCGGCTGTGCGAGGACGCATGAGGACCGTCAGTCCTCCGCCGGAGACGTCCCCTCCTCCAGCAAGCGCTCCGCGATGTCCGTCGACCAGGTCTGGGCCCAGGCCCGTAGAGCGGTGGTCTCCTCGTTCGTCAGGCCGTACGTCGTGAAGGCCGCGTCCGCGTAGGTGTCCGTGCCCTCCAGGCGGGTCTGGAGGGTGGGGAGGTCGAAGTCGTCCCTGGCGTGGCGGCGGCCCAGTTCCTCAAGGTCCTGGTGGGTGAAGCGGGACGAGGCCGCCCTTGCGTCGATCAGGTCGACCGGCAGGCCGCGGTCGTACAGGGCGCGGATCTTCGTGCCCACCGCGTCCTCCAGGCAGAGCGTCGGGCCGTACGGGGTCAGGACGGGCGGGCTCCAGAGGGTCTCCTTGTGGAGGCCGAGGAGGGACGCCGTGCCGGATTCCGGGTCCGTGACCGACAGGTGGGCGGAGAGGGGGTCCGCGTCCCGGAGGGTCACCTCGCGGCCCCGGGAGATGAGCGCGTCGCGCAGGGCTGCCGCGAGGTGGGGCATCGGCTCGGCGCTCTCCGTCGCGAAGTCCACGTTCGCGTGCGGGCGTTCGAGCAGTCCGTGGGCCTGGAGGGCGTAGCCGCCGGCCAGGGACAGCGGGGCGGCCGCGGCGAGGACGTCGGTGAGGAGGCGGCGGTGGGGTTCGGGGAGGTTCACTCGGCGCATTTTCCGGGCCTTCTGTCACACGCGCTCGGTTTGAGGCGTCAGTGGTGTGTCCGGCACCGAACCCGTGGGGAGCCTCGCATGCACACCGCCTACGTCGTCGTCACCGTCCTCGCCGCTCTGATGGCCGGTTTCTCGGGCATCGTCCTGCTTCTGCGCGTCCCGTGGATCGTCCAGGGGCTCAGCGACTACCGGGTACCGCGCTCGTGGTGGACCTGGCTCGGGCTGGCCAAGGTCGCGGGTGCCGTCGGGCTGGTGGCCGGGCTGTTCGTGCCGTTGATCGGGGTGATGGCGGGGGTGGGGCTGGTGCTCTACTTCGCCGGTGCTGTCATCACCGTGGCGCGGGCTCGGTACTACGCGCACATTCCGGCCCCGCTCGTCTATGCCGTTCCGGTAGTCGCCGCGCTTGTCCTCGGGGCGGTGGCGGGCTGAGCATCTGCCGACACGACACAACGGCCGAGGCCCGGAACCGGCCTGTCGCAGGCGGTTCCGGGCCTCGGCGTGCGTGTATACGCGGACGCGTTACGCGCTCGGCTTCTCCTCGAGACGCGGGAAGAGGACCGCGCCCTTCGTCACCGTCGAGCCGGCCGGGAGCCTGCCCCACTCGCCGGCCTCCTGGACCCTCTGGTCGGCCAGGGAGCCGAGGGACGCCTCCGCACCCAGGGAGTCCCAGAGCTTCTGGGAGGTCTCCGGCATGACCGGGTTCAGCAGTACGGCCACCGCGCGGAGGGACTCGGCCGCCGTGTAGAGGATCGTCGCCAGGCGGGCCTTGCCCTCCGGGCTGTCGTCCTTGGCGACCTTCCACGGCTCCTGCTCCGTGATGTAGCCGTTGACCTGCTTGACGAAGTCGAAGACGGCCAGGATGCCGCCCTGGAAGTCGAGCTCGTCGCCGATGCGGCGGTCCGCCTCCGCGGTCGCCTTCGCCAGGCCGTCGTGGATCGCCTTCTCGGCCTCGCCGTCGGCCGTGGCCTCGGGCAGCGCGCCGCCGAAGTACTTGCCGACCATCGCCGCGACGCGGGACGCCAGGTTGCCGTAGTCGTTCGCCAGCTCGCTCGTGTAGCGGGCGGAGAAGTCCTCCCAGGAGAACGAGCCGTCCTGGCCGAAGGCGATCGCGCGCAGGAAGTACCAGCGGTACGCGTCCACACCGAAGTGGGAGGTGAGGTCCTGCGGCTTGATGCCGGTGAGGTTCGACTTCGACATCTTCTCGCCGCCGACCATCAGCCAGCCGTTCGCGGCGATCTTGCCGGGCAGGGGCAGGCCCTGCGCCATCAGCATCGCCGGCCAGATCACCGCGTGGAAGCGGAGGATGTCCTTGCCGACCAGGTGGACATTGGCCGGGAAGGTCGAGTCGAACTTCTCCTGGTTCTCGTTGTAGCCGACCGCCGTGGCGTAGTTCAGGAGCGCGTCGACCCACACGTAGATCACGTGCTTGGCGTCCCACGGGATCGGGATGCCCCAGTCGAAGGTCGAGCGGGAGATGGAGAGGTCCTGCAGGCCCCGGCGGACGAAGTTCACGACCTCGTTGCGCGCGGACTCCGGCTGGATGAAGCCGGGGTTGGCCTCGTAGTGGGCGAGGAGCTTCTCGCCGTACTCGCTCAGCTTGAAGAAGTAGTTCTCCTCGCTGAGGATCTCCACCGGCTTCTTGTGGATCGGGCACAGCTTCTGACCTGCGAATTCGCCTTCGCCGTCGACCAGCTCGCCCGGGAGCTTGTACTCCTCGCAGCCGACGCAGTACGGGCCCTCGTAGCCGCCCTTGTAGATCTCGCCCTTGTCGTACAGGTCCTGCACGAACTCCTGGACGCGGTCCGTGTGGCGCTTCTGCGTGGTGCGGATGAAGTCGTCGTTCGCGATCTCCAGGTGCTCCCAGAGGGGGCGCCAGGCCTCGTCGACGAGCTTGTCGGCCCACTCCTGGGGGGTGACCCCGTTCGCTTCGGCCGTGCGCATGATCTTCTGACCGTGCTCGTCCGTGCCGGTGAGGTACCACACCTTCTCGCCGCGCTGACGGTGCCAGCGGGAGAGCACGTCGCCTGCGACGGTCGTATAGGCGTGGCCCAGGTGAGGAGCGTCGTTGACGTAGTAAATGGGGGTGGAGACGTAGTACGCCTTCTCACCCTGCTTCTCGGATCCAGTGGCCGCCATAGGTCGAAATCCTACTGGTCCCGCGGAGATCGACTCACATGCGTTTCGGGGGGTGGACGGGGTGATGGACGGAGCGACGGACGGGGGCGGGCGGAGGTTCCGCCCGCCCCCGTGTGGTTGCGTCTCGTCGTGCTGTGGCGTCGTTACGGGCGCCAGGCCGCCAGGACGCCTTCGTAGAGCTCCGCGTCCGTGAGCTCGCGGGGGGTCGGGCCCGCGTGGAAGAAGGACGTGTTGTCCGTCTTCAGCTTGCGGAGGTAGTCGAAGGCCTTGTTGTCGTACTCCCCGAAGGCGACGAAGGAGAAGAAGACGGAGGGGTGGGTCTTCGCGGCCTCGGTGAGGGCCTGGGTGGCGGGGGTCTTGGCGTCGGGGGCGCCGTCGGTCTGGAAGACGACGAGGACGGGGGCCGTGCCCTCCGTGGTCTTGTCGTGGTGGGCGAGTACGGCTTCCACGGCGGCGTGGTAGCTCGTACGGCCCATACGGCCGAGGGTGGCGTGGACCTCGTCGATCTTGTTCTCGTGATCGGTGAGGGTGAGGTCGGCGGTGCCGTCCACTTCCGTGGAGAAGAAGACGACGTGGACCGTGGCCTCGGTGTCGAGGTGCGCGGCGAGGGCGAGCGTCTGCTCGGCGAGGGCCTGCGCGGAGCCGTCCTTGTAGTACGGGCGCATGCTCGCGGAGCGGTCGAGCACGAGGTAGAGCTTCGCTCGGGTGCCGGTGAGGTCGGCCTGGGCGAGGGCGGGGGTGGCGGCGCTGTAGGCGGTACGGAGGGAGGCGGGGACGGCGGGCTGAGCCGCCTCGGCTTCGCCTTCGGCGGCCGCGTCCCCACCCGCACCACCCGTGCGGCCTGCGTCGTCGGCTGCGGGTGCCTCTTGTGGGGCTGCCTCGCCGTCGGCGGCCTCCGGTGCGTTCGCCTGGGCGGCTGCCGGCTGGGGGTGGGCTTCGGCGTCCGCCGCGTCCGCCGCGTCGGTCGTGTCCGTCGCGTCTGCGGCGTTGGCCGTGTCCGGCTCGGGCTCGTCGATCAGCGCGGGCTGCGGCTCCGGCTCGGGGGCGGTGTCGATTTCCGCCGTCGGCTCCGCCTCGGGCTCCGGCTCGACGACCGGTTCCGGCTGCGGCTCGGGCTCGGTTTCCGTGACGATCTCGGCGGCTGCCTCGGGTGCCTCCGGCTCCGGCTGCGTCTCGTCGGCCGGTTCGGCATCTGCCGGAGTCACAGCGGTCGGCTCGGTGACAAGTTCCGGCTCGGGTTCGGCGAGGAGCTCGGGCTCGGGCTTGGTTTCCGTGGCGGTCTCGGTCGCCGCTTCCCGCTCGCCGGGCTCCTCGGTGACCGGCTCCTGTTCAGCAGCGGGCTCGGCGGCGGGCTCGGGCTCAGACGTCGGCTCGATGACGGGCTCCGTCGCGACAGGCGTTTCCACCGCTTCCGGCTCCGCCGCGACCGGCGTTTCCGTGCCCTCGGGGGTGGCATCGGTCTCCGGCTCGGCCAGGGCGTCGAGCGCCTCCGGCGTCGTTTCGGCAGCCGTCTCCGGGTCGGCAGGGGCGTCCACTGCCTCCGAGGTGGCGTCGGTCTCCGGCTCGGCGGAGGTGTCGACGGCCTCCGGGGCGACTTCAGCCTCCGGCTCGGCAGCGGCATCCACCGTCTCCGGCGTCGCCTCGGCCACCGTCTCCAGCCCGGGCTCCGTCACCGCCGCTTCCTGCTCGGCGGGCGTCTCGACGACCGGCTCCTGCTCGACCGACGTTGCCTCGACCGACGCAGCCGGCTCGGTCAGCGCAGCGCCGGCCGACTCCGTCTGCTCCACCGGCGCAGCCGGCTTCGGCACCGTCACGTTGCCGAAGGCTGCCGAGACCAGCTCGTGCTCGTTTCGGGGCTCGGGGACCTGAGCGGTCGGCGTCGGCTTCGGTTCCGGGGACGGCGTGGGGATCGTCGGTTCGGCTTCCCGGGACGGGGCCGTCGGCTCCTCCTCCTGGGACGGGTCCGACGACTCCGTCTCCTGCGAGGGGACCTGCGGCTCAGCCTCCCGGGACGCCTCCTGTGAAGGAACGCGCGGCTCCGCTTCCCGCGACGCCTCCTGTGAAGGAACCCGCGGCTCCGCTTCCCGCGAAGTCTCCCGCGAAGCGACCCTCGGCTCGTGCGAAGTCTCCTGTGAAGGGACTCTCGGCCCGTGTGGAGAGGCCGACTGGGCGGCCTTGTCCGCAGGGGGTGTTGGGGTGGGGGTGTCCTGCGAAGGAACTTGTTCCGCACCCTCGGCTTCGGCGGCGGTGCGCGCTCTGCGTGATCGGCCGAACGCGTTCCGCAGGAGAGTGAGAATGCCCATGTGCGCAACCCTTCGCGTGAGTTGATGCCCGTCAAACCCTGGCCAGGGCGGACACGTAAGGTTAGCCGCCCCAAGTGGCGATCTTGGGAAGGGGAGCGGGGGCGGGGGCCGTACGTGTCCGTCGTCCAGGTCAGTGCGGCAACGCGATCGCGCGGGCCGCTGCGACCTCCTGGCGGACGGGTTCCAGGACGCTGTCCGCGGGGCCGGTGAGGTCGGTGCGGAGGGGGGTCAGGGTCGTGGACTGGCGTACGCCGTCCGACAACTCCCTTAGCTGGCGCACCAGGTGGGTGATCTCCGACGGGGACGGGGGCGGGGCGCCGTGGCGTACCCGGACCCCGGCCGCCGTCGTCGCGTCGACGATGCGTTCCACGGCGACGACGAGGGGCCACCAGGCGGTCGCGCGGCGGCCGGTGGGCGGGGGTTCGGTCAGGGCGCGCTGGAACTCGGTGCGGATGACGGAGAGGTCGCGGTAGAGGCGCCGGCGCATCTGGGCGCGGGTCGCCGGGTCGGTGCCTTCTCCTTCCTCCTTGAACGCGGACTCGACGTAGTCCGCGCTGTCGTCCACCGCGTCCGCCAGCCGGTCGCCGACGCGGGTGTGCCAGCTCTCCGGCCACAGCAGATAGCCCGCGACGAGCGCGATCGCGCAGCCGATGAGCGAGTCCACCAGGCGGGGCAGCAGCAGTCCTATGCCCTGGTGGTTGATGATGTCCGCGAGGAGCAGGATCGCCGGGGTGATCGCGGCCGTCTGGAAGCCGTAGCCCCGCGGCGTCAACGCCGGGATCAGCGCGGCGAGGACCATCATCATCGGTACGTCCCACCAGCCCCGCGGCACCTCCGTGAGGACCGCCGCCGCGATCGCCAGGCCGGCCACCGTGCCCAGGGCCCGCATCAGGGCCCGGGAGAAGACCGAGCCGAAGTCGGGCTTGAGGACGAAGGTGATGGTGAGGGCGACCCAGTAGGAGCGTTGGACCGGGGCGATCGAGACGAGCACCTGGGCCAGGCCGATGCACAGGGCCAGCCGTACGCCGTAGCGCCAGGAGTTGGCGGAGAGCATGACGGCGCGGGCCGCGCGCGCGGTGCGGATGCTCAGCGCGGCCGGGGTGCCCAGGCGGTCGTCGACACCGTGGGGGTCGACGTCGGGAGCGGCGACGACCTCGGCGGCGTGACGCAGGGCGTGGTCGACGGCCCGGCCCGTCTCGGTGGTGGGGACCGGGAGGTCCGGTTGTACCGGGACCGTGGAGCCGGTCGCCACGGCATCGGCGAGCCGCAGGACCGCCTCGGGGATCTCCCGCGGGAGCGTCGTGCCGGCGAGGTGGGCGACGGGGGCCGCCTCGACGACATGGGTGATCACGTTCAACTGAGCCAGCAGACGCGTCAGTTCGGGGCTGCGACCGTGGTGGCGGGTGCGCCGGCCGAAGATGAGGTCGTACGAGCGGTTCAGGGACTGGGTGACGGCGCGGCGGGCGGTGTCGTACTCCTCCGCCCGGCCGGGACCGGACGCGGCGAGCAGCGCGGCCACCGTCCGGTACGTGTTCGCGACCGCCACCCGCTCCGGCACCCCGGACCGCAAGGGCCAGGCGAGCAGGGCGAGCAGCAGGACGAGGAGGCCGCCGCCGGTCAGTAGCGCCATGGCCAGCCACCAGGGGCCGGGCAGCGGAAGTCCCGCGCCCACCACGCAGTTCAGGAGCAGGACCAGCCCCGACACGGAGGCCACCGCGCCGATCGTCGAGATCATCCCGGAGACGAGCGCGACGCCGGTGACGACGGCGACCGCGAACCAGCCGTGGCCGTAGACGAGATACCCGAGGGTGACGCCGACGGCGCCGAAGATCTGCGGGATCGCGATGTGGAGCAGGCGCAGCCGGTAGGCGTCGGCGGTGTCGCTGATGACGCCGCTCATGGCGCCCATGGAGGCCAGCGCGCCGTACGCCGGCTGTCCCACCGCGAGTCCGATGGCGAGCGGCAGTGCCATGGCGATGCCCGCGCGGACCATGGCGGACCAGTTGGGCGGCGGCGCCGGCTGGGGCTGGAGGTTCCGGATCAGCCAGTCGGGAGGAGTGAGGCCGATGGGGAACTCGCGGGGCATACGCCCATTATGACTGGTCCCTGGTGAACGGCTTCGGGCGTGGAGATGTCATGTGCGCTGGTGGAGCGTGAGATCGACGAGCAGCGCGCGGTGGTCGGTGTCGGCGAGGCGCAGAAAGCGGGCGTGCCGCGCGGAGAAGTCCGGGGACACCAGGACGTGGTCGATCTGGGCGCCGATGACGCGGGCGGTGCGGGCCGGCCAGCTCGGGGTGCGGTCGCGTCCGGCGAGGCGGGCGGCGTCGTACAGCCCGGTGTCGAGGACGCGGCGGAAGGCGGCGTGGTCCTGCGAGGCGTTGAAGTCCCCGGCCAGGACCGTCGGGGTCCGCCGGTCGGCGGCGGCGAAGTCGCGCAGCCGGCCCAGTTCCCGGCGCCAGAGGCCGAGCTGACCGGGCAGCGGGGGCACGGGGTGCGCGAGTTGGAACCGTACGTCGTGTCCGCGCACGTCGGCGACGGCGCCGGGCATGCCCATGGTGCCGGGGACTCCGGCGGTGCCGTGGAGCGGATGGCGGCTGAGGATGAGCGAGCCCCGCGAACCGCCCGCCCTGACCGCCTGCCGATGCGGATAGGTACCGGTGAAGTCCCGTTCCAGCGTGGCCTGGCAGGCGTACGCGCACTCCTCCACGAACACCACGTCGGGCCGGTGGCGCCGGATCTCCGGCACGAGGGAGGCGGTCGCGCGCCCGAACTCCATGTTGGAGGTCAGCACCCGCACGTCGGCCAGGCCGGCGCCGGTGGGCTCCGAGATCCTGCCGTACGGCTCGATGAACCAGGCGAGCAGCCCGAGGGCGGCCACGCCCCACACCAGCCCCGTCCACCAGCGGGCCAGCAGCGCGCACAGCAGGGCCGCGCCGGTCGGCACCAGCAGCCAGGGCAGGAAGGCGAGCAACTGAGGGACGGGTGTGCTGCCGTCGGTGCCGGCCGCCCGGCAGCCGACGATGACACTGACCCCGGCGAGCAGCAGCGCGGCGCACCCGATGCCGAGTCCGCGTCCGGTTCGCCTGGGTCGTGCGGGGCCGACGCCGCCCGGGTACCCGCTCGGGTCGTACGGCCATGGCCCGGGCGTCTTTGACGGTCCCGAACCCCGGACGGGCTGGTAGGTCACGGGCACGAGGGTACGGAAGTGCAGGGGCGTACGGGACCGTCCGGGATGCCGTACTTCCGTATCCGTTCACGACGTCCGCGCCCGCTCACACCCCTGCGCGCGGGGGCGGGGGCGCGGACGCGCGGCGGCGCCGGGCCAGGCGCAGGACGCGGACGTACCGGGTGAGCCAGGTGATCAGGGCGACGGTGAGGCCGAGGCCCAGCAGCAGCCAGGAGACCGTGCGCAGGGTGGCCGTGAGGGCGTCGTAGACCACGCCCGCGGCCGGGTGGGGGACGCCGGCGGGCAGGCCGGCGAGAGTGAGGCGGCGGCCGACGGCGACGAAGAGGCCGAGCAGCGCGCCGCCCAGGGCGGTGCCGAGGGCGGTCGCGGTAACCGCGCGGCGGCGCTGGACGGCGAGGGCGATCCCGGCGACGGCGAAGACGACGGACGCCACGGGAAGCCAGAAACCGGCGATCTCGAGCACGTCGAACCCCTTCCGGAGCAGGGCCAGCTCCCGGGCCGGAAGCACGGCGACGGCGGTGTGCTCGACCGGGATGCGGGCCGCGAGCGGCACATGGTCCTGGGTGAGTTGGGCCTTGACCTGGGCGGCGACGGGGGCGAGGTCGACGGTGACCGGCTGCTCGTGAAGCGCGTCCGCGGCGTCCTCGGCGCGCAGCGCGCGCAGTACGGCGTCGTGCGTGATCCGGTTGCCCGCGTCCCAGGCGAGTCGGAAGGCCCGGGTCTGGGTGAAGGAGTGCACCGCGTCGTGCACGAAGGGGCCCATGGTGCCCCGCATCGGGCCGGTGTCGACCCGGTGGCCGACCTCGCGCATGATGTCGGCGCCGACGGTGTCCGCGACGGCGTTGCGTACGTCCGGGTCGGCGGCGAGCGGCGCCATCGTCGTGACGTACCGCCCGGTGTCGGCGAGCCCGTACGCCGCCCAGGCCGCCAGTGCGCCGAACGGCACGAGGAGGCAGGACAGGGCGATCAGCGCCGCGGCGGCGGCGCTCCGGAGGCGTGAGGGCACTCTTCCAGCCAAGGGGCTCGGCGCGGGGCGTGCGAGCGGCACGACTGCATTCGGGGCGAGATACGGCGGAAAACCAGCCGGACGGGTGTCACCCGGTCGGTCTCCTGGGCCTCGCCTCGACAGCCGGGCCGTTCGCTCTCCGGTGGAGGGTTCACCCGAACGGGTGTTTCCTGGTTCTGAAGGTTCTTGTGGGCTTCGAGGGGCGTGTGAACGCCGTCGAGTCTGTGGAGCGGGCTCGGCGGTTGGTGAAGGAGGGAACAGGGGAGCGCGTGGGCCCCGGCATGCGTGCCGGGGCCCACGCGTGCGCCCGCGTCACTCGACCCGGTGGCCCTCCGCGTCCTCGTGCGTGTAGTAGCGGTAGAACAGCACAAGGAAGAAGCCCACCGCGACGGCCAGCGCCGTGCCCGCGCAGCGCAGCACGGCGGCGCCGGTCTGGCTGAACAGGAAGCCGAAGGCGATGCCCGCGAAGGCGGACCACACCACCGCGTGCACCTCGCGCCTCATGTGGGGGCCCAGCGCCTGGAGGACCATGTACAGGGCCGCGAACACGAACGCGGACACGAAGCCGAGCAGCAGGTTCCAGCCGGTGATGGGGCCGCCGTCGCGGCTGTTGGCCGCGGCCCAGTAGCCGTAGACGAGCCCGAGGAAGACGGGCCACACCACCCGGGCGACGGCGTGGGTGCGCTCGCTGAAGACGTCGGGCAGAGGGCCGCGCCGGGTCGCACCACCACCCGTCGCGGGTGCCGCTTGAGCCATGAGAGCACTCCTCTCTCCTCGACTCTCCCCGCCTCCAGAGCACACCTGGGGCGGGGGCCTGGCAAGTCGGGTGCCCGGATGCGGGCCGGGTCACGCCGTGCTTCGCTGGGGTGCGTGACCGACGACGACTCCCCGTGGCGGTACGGTCCGCTGCTGCGGGTGCGGGGGCACAGCGTCGCGTGGGTGTTTCCGCTGCTGCTGCTCGTCGGGATCGGTCTGGTCGACATCAACACCAGCGAGAAGTTCCGGATCGTCTCCTGGATCGTCGTCGTGCCCGCACTCGCCGCCGCGCTCTGCGGGGTGGGGACGACGACCGCGTTCTGTGTGCTCTCGATCGTCATGTACGTCGCCGTGGACACCATCTGGCCCCACCAGTACCGGGCCGGGCTGCCCGACTTCATCCTGGTCGCCGTCGGCGGGGTCCTGGCCGTGCTGGCCTGCGCGCTGCGGCTGCGCCGTGAGCGCCGCATGCTGCACATGCGGGACATCGCCGACACCACCCGCCGTACCGTCCTGCGTCCGCTGCCGGCGCGCGGGGGCGGCCTGGACCAGGCGGCCGTCTATCTCGCCGCGGACACCGAGGCCCGCATGGGCGGCGACTTCTACGACGTCCAGCCCGGCCCGCACGGCACCCGCGTTCTCCTGGGCGACGTCCAGGGCAAGGGCCTGGGCGCGGTGGAGGCCGCGGCCGCGCTGCTCAGCACCTTCCGGGAGGCCGGCTATCACGAGCCGGACCTGACGACCGTCGCGCGCCGCCTGGAGATCCGCATGCTGCGCCACCGCGACCTCGTCGCCCTCGTCGGCGACGACGACTGCGACCGCTTCGCCACGGCCGTCCTGGTCGGCTTCCGCCCCGACGACCGGGCCACGGTCGAGATCGTCAACTTCGGCCATGAACCGCCGCTCGCGGTCGCCCCCTGCGGTGTGCGCCCGCTGCCGGTCGGCGAGGGTCTCCCGCTCGGCCTCGGCGAGCTCACGGACAGCGCCTGCCCGGCGGCGCACCGCCTGCCGCTGGCCGCCGCCGAGACCCTGCTCCTGGTGACCGACGGGGTGACGGAGTCCCGGAACGCGGCCGGGGACTTCTATCCGCTGGCTCGCGAGGTGGCGCGGGCGGTCGCGGCGGACCCGCGCACGGCCGAGCCCCGGCGGCTCGTGACCTTCGTACGGGACGGCACGCTCGCCCACTGCGGCGGTCGTCTCACCGACGACACCACGGTCTTCGCGGTACGGCGGCTGATGGCCGACGACCCCGTACGTGGCCGTTCCCAGGCCTGACGCCCACGTCGGCGACGGCAGCGGTTACGGTGCTGCCGTACGGGATCGACGTGATCGACGGGGCCGACGGGAGACCGGAGGGACCCCTGCGACCGGCCGATCCGACGGGATCCACCGGATCCACAGGACCGACAGGGGGAGGGCCGATGCCCGGGACCGTGCTGCTGCTGGCCGCGTCGCCGGCGGGCCGGGGGCGACTGGTGGACGCGGCCTCCGTGCTTCCCGTCCTCGCGGCCGTCTCCCCGGCCGTGCTCTCCGGCACCGACACCGCCAACGTGGTCGAACTCGCCGACCCCGTCGAGCCGCAGGCCGTCCTCACCCGGCTGCGTGCCGCCGCGGCCGTGCCCGGACCGCTCACCGTCTTCGTCACCGGGCAGCTCCAGCTCGACCGCAGACAGCGTCTTCCCCATCTGGCGCTGGCCCGCACCACCCCGGCGACCGTCCGCTACACGGCGTTCCCCTGGCACTGGATCCGCGAGGAGCTGCGGCTGCGCCCGGCCGGCGCGACCACGCTCGTGGTCGACCTGCATGCCGACGCCGAGGCCTGGGACCATCTGCGGGCGCATCCCCTCGACTCGGGCCGCGACAACGCCGTCTACGGCCGGATCGCGCCGCCGCCTCCCGCCCGCCGCGGCCCCGCCGTGCCGTCGTACATGAAGACGGTGGCGACGATGCTGCGCAGCGGGCACCGGCCGCCGCCGGAGGAGCTGCACCAGCAGGTGCTCGGCCGGATCGCGGCCGAGGCGGCCACGAACATCCTGCTGGCCGCGCGGGCGCCGGGCGCCGGTGACCCGCACGCGGTGATCGCCGGTGCCGTGCAGGCCGGGCGGCACGCCGAGGCCGACTCGCTGGCCGCGCAGTGGGAGCAGGCCGCGGTGCGCGCGCACGGACCGGGCTCCGAGGACGCGCTGCACTGGGCCGAAGTCCGGGCGGATCTCGCGATGTTCGCAGGTGATCCGGTGCGCAGCTGCCGCACCTGGCTGACGGTGGCCGGGGCCCGGCTGGCCGCGGGGCAGGCCGCGGACGCGCCCCCCGTGGAGTCGGCCGTGGACCGGGCCCACCACCAGTGGGGGCTCATCCAGGACACGGCGAGCGCCCGCGAACTCGGCTCCGCGCTCGCGGAGTTGAGGCTGCGGGTGCCGGGGCGGAAGCAGGGCGCCCTGGGTCATGTCCAGCGGCAGCTGCGCCAGCTCCACACGCAGAGCTGAGTCCGGCCGCCGGCACTCGACCCGGCCGACTCTTTACCGGATCACCTGAGTGATCCGGCTGCCGTATCCGTACTGGTGTGTGGCCGAACCGCCCGTGGGCGGGATTCACGACCGGGCAGGAGGCACGGTGCGCTTTTCGCGGAACGCGTTGGGGACTCTGTTCGTGGGCGGTGCGTTGACCGTGACCCTCGCGGCACTCGCCTACCCGAGCATGCTCGGCCTGACCACCGTGTCGACGGACCAGTCGCGGGTCATCGCCCAGACCCAGTGGGGACCGCTGACCGAGGGGGACCGGGACTTCGTGGTCAAGGTGCGGGCGGCGGGGCTGTGGGAGTACCCCGTGGGGCAGATGGCGCTGAAGAAGGGGACCTCCAAGGCCGTCCTCACCGCGGGACGGCATCTGATCGCCGGGCACGCGGCGCTGGACGCCACCTGCCGCCGGATCGCCCCCATGCTCAACGTCACCCTCCCCAACGTGGCGAGCCCGCAGCAGCAGGGCTTCGTCAGGACGCTGGCCGCGGACCAGGGCAAGCAGTTCGACAAGGACTTCGCCAACATCCTGCGCATGACGCACGGTTCGATCTTCAACACGGTCGCGAAGATCCGGTCCACCACCAAGAACACACTGGTGCGGGCGTTGGCGGACCAGGCCAACAACACGGTTCTCGACCACATCTCGGTCATGGAGAAGACGGGTCTGGTCGATTTCGACCAGACCCTGTTCCAGCAGACCACCCCGCCGAAACTGCCGACCTCGGACCTGACCCCGCCCCCGCCGCCCCCGGGCCAGCCAGAGGTGGTCCTCACCCCGCCGGCGGGCTCGGGGACCTCGCCCACCCCGACGGTGGGGTGAGGGCCGCGGACGGCGGCCGCGCGGTCAGGCTCCCAGCCACACGGTCGTGTCCGCCGGCAGGCTGCCGCCCGGCTCCGGCAGCGGCGCGCTGCTCAGGAGCACCTCGCCCGACGGGAGCGGCACCGGCGCGTCCGACAGGTTCGTGACGCACCGCCAGCCCTCCGAGCGCGCGAAGTGCAGGATGCCGGGCAGGCCGTCCTCGGCCCACGTCAGCCGCTCGCCCTCCAGCAGCTTGCGGCGCAGGCGCAGGGCCGTGCGGTAGAGCTCCAGGGTCGAGCCCACCGTACCCGCCTGGGCCTCGACGGCGTACGACGCGAAGGGCGCCGGCTGCGGCAGCCACGCGCCGCCCGCCCCGAAGCCGTACGACGGACCGCTCGTCGTCCACGGCAGCGGCACCCGGCAGCCGTCGCGCCCCTTGCGGGTGTGGCCCGTCTGCGCCCAGACCGGGTCCTGCAGGGCGGCGGCGGGCAGGTCGACGACCTCGGGGAGGCCCAGCTCCTCGCCCTGGTAGAGGTACGACGATCCGGGCAGCGCCAGCATGAGCAGCGTCGCCGCCCGCGCCCGGCGCAGGCCGGCCTCCTCGTCGATCCGCGGCACGCGGCCTTCGGACAGCAGCCAGGCGTTGTCGTCCGTGCCGGGCGGCAGCATGAGGCGGGATGCGTGGCGGATGACGTCGTGGTTGGAGAGCACCCAGGTGGCGGAGGCCCCGGCGGTGCGGGCCGCGGACAGGGCGTCGGTGATCGTCCCGCGCAGCTCGTCCGCGTCCCAGTGTGCTTGCAGATAGGGGAAGTTGAAGGCCTGGGCCAGTTCGTCCGGGCGGGCGTACAGCGCGGTGCGGGCTCCGGGCACCCAGGCCTCGGCGACCGCGGTGCGCGGCGGGGAGTAGGCGTCGAAGACCTTGCGCCAGTCGCGGTAGATCTCGTGAACCTCGTCGCGGTCCCAGTACGGATGCGTGCCGGGCGCCACGTGGTCGAGCGCGTCCTCGCCGGTGGCGGCCAGGTCGCCGATGTCCCGGAGCGGCTCGGTGAGGTCCTTGGCCAGGCCGTGCGCCACGTCGACGCGGAAGCCGTCGACGCCCCGGTCGGACCAGAAGCGCAGCGTGGTGCGGAAGTCGGCGCGGACCTCCTCGTTGTCCCAGTCGAGGTCGGGCTGCTCGGCGGCGAACAGGTGCAGGTACCAGTCGCCGTCCGGGACCCGGCGCCAGGCGCTGCCGCCGAACACCGACGGCCAGTCGGTGGGCGGGAGTTCACCGTTCACGCCCCGCCCCGCGTGGAAGACGTAGCGGTCGCGGGCCGGTGAGCCGGGCCCCGCCCGCAGCGCCTCCTGGAACCAGGGGTGCTGGTCCGAGGTGTGGTTGGGCACGATGTCGACGATCACCTTCAGGCCCAGGCGGTGCGCCTCGGCGACCATCGCGTCGAAGTCGTCCAGGGTGCCCAGGCGCGGGTCGACGTCGCGGTGGTCGGCCACGTCGTAGCCGCCGTCGGCGAGCGCGGAGGGGTAGAACGGGCTGAGCCACAGGGCGTCGACGCCGAGCGTGCTCAGGTGCGTCAGGCGTTCGGTGATGCCCTTGATGTCGCCCAGCCCGTCGCCGTCGGCGTCGGCGAAGCTGCGCGGATAGACCTGGTAGACGACGGCCTGCCGCCACCAGTCGGGGTTCCTGGACGAGAGGTCGGTCACGCGCACTCCTTTTCAACGACTTCGAGGACACGCCCCGCAGGACAGACGGACACCTACCCCTCGTGGCCCCGCTGTCCAGCCACCGTCTCCAGATAGAGCCTCACGTACCGCTCCACGTCGACGTCCAACGCCACGTCGACGAGCGGCCGTTCGCGTCCGCCCTCGTGGATCTCCGACTCGCCGGGGCGCGGCCGCCGGTCGACGATCGTCTGGCCGCGCGCCGGGCCGGGGGCGAGGCAGACCTCGACGGGCAGCGGACGGGTCGTGAGTCCGGCCGGGTCGGCGACCGCGCACACGGCACCGGCGTCGCCGAGTCCGCCGGCCTGGTCGTCTCCGTCGGGTTCGGGGGAGGCAGGGCGGTGGGCCAGCAGCTCGCCGGCCAGCCGGGCGCCCGGTTCCGTGCTCGCGCGCAGCCGTCGTACGTCCGCTCCCGGCACGGCGACCCGCGTGAACACGTCGAGCCCGTACATGGTGATCGGCACCCCCGCGGTGAGCAGGATCGCGGCCGCCTCCGGATCGTGCCAGACGTTGAACTCGGCGACCGGTGTGGCGTTCCCGGTGGCCGCCGCGCCGCCCATGAACACGATCCGCTCGATGTTGCGGGTGATCTCGGGGTGGGTGCGCAGCAGCAGCGCGATGTTGGTGGGCGGGGCGGTCGGGATCAGGGTGACCGGTCGCGGCGAGGCGAGGATCTCGCGGCGCAGCAGGGTGACCGCGTCCACGTCGGCCGGTGCGCGGTTCGGCGCGGGCAGGCCGAGGTCGCCCATCCCGTCCTCGCCGTGCACGTGCCGGGCGGAGCGGGGCGGTTCGACCAGCGGCCGTTCGGCACCGCGGGCGACGGGGATGGCAGGCGCGCCCGCCTGTTCCAGCACGGTGAGGGTGTTGCGGACCACCCCGTCCACGTCCGTGTTCCCGGCGACACAGGTGACGGCGCGCAGGTCCAGTGCGGGGTGGCGTACGGCGAGGAGCAGCGCCAGGGCGTCGTCGACGCCGGTGTCGCAGTCGATGATCACGGGGATGCTCGTCCGGTCGGTCACTGCGGGGCTCCTTAGCTCCGGTCCCTCGGTCCCTTGCGACTCTTCCCTGGTCTTCTCTCCCCTGGTGTCCCCCGGCCGACCTTATGCGGCGGCCCGCCGCGGAGGGCGGTTTCGGCGGCTCCCGGTGTCTCTCACCCGGACGGCCCGCCGCGCTGGTGGCCTGGCCCGCGCGGTGATGCTGTAAGGGCGTAGATCGCCACCGCCACCGCCACCGCCGTCGGCACCGCATCAGGAGGCCTCCCGCCATGTCCCTCCCCCAGGCCCGCCTCCTCACCGTTTCCGCCGGTGCCTTCGCCGTCCTGCTCGGTGTCTCCGGGTGTCTGGGCTCTGGGCCGGACCGTCCGGCGGGCGCGGTCTCCGCGGCTCCCGAGACCACGGGGCACTCCGCCGCCCTCACCGAGGCACAGGCACGGGCCGCGCTGATCACCGAGGCCGATCTCGGGGTGCCGTGGGGGCCGACCGGCGGGGCCGCGACCTGGCGGGACACGCTGCTCAAGGCGTCCACCGACGCCCCCGCCTGCCAGCAGCTCCTCGACGGGCTGTACGCCGACGAGCTGTTCGGCGAGCCGCCCGGGACGTACGCCGTGACCGCGCTCGACGACGGCGACGACCAAGCCCAGCTCCGCTACCAGGTCGCCACCCGGCGCCCGGCGGACGTGGACCGCACGCTGGCCTGGCTGAAGACGCTGCCGCAGACGTGCGCCCAGTTCACGGCGGCCACGACCGCCGTGGGCCGGCAGGACGTCCAGGTCACCGAGATCGCGCTGCCGCGGTTCGGGGACGCGCGCGAGGCCCTGCGGGTCACGGTGAAGGGTCTGGAGGACATGACCGAGGACGGCGCACCCGTCACGCTCACGCTGGACGTCGCGGCCGTGCGCGTCGGTGACGACACGATCGTCCTGACCGACGGCGCCCTCGGCACACCGCCCGCGGACGTCCCCCGCCAGGCCCTCGAACTCGGCATCCGGCGCCTGACCCAGGTCCGGGAGACGGGCCGGGCCCAGGCCTGATTCCGCCCTCGGCCGCCTCCGACGCCCCCTGTTCCCCTTGCCGGTGGGCTTGCGGAGCCCCTAGGTTGAGCGGCGCATCAAGGCATGCTGAACACGTCGCTGTTGTTGCGAGGTTGCCGTGCTCGGACGCACCGCCGCACGCTACGGACGGACCGCCGCAGTTCCCCGCTCCCGACTCCGTTCCCTCGGGGGGACCCCCACCGCCAGGGGCCTGATCGCAGCCGTGGTGGCCGCGGTCGCCCTGATCACGGCGGCGAACGTGAGCCCGGCGCGAGCGGCCGAAGGTCCGGGCAGACCGGCATCCCAGGGCGTGCCGCAGGTCCCGTACAACGGTTGATGAAATGTTGACCAGTTGGTGGGCGAGAGCAGATGAAGCCCCGACCTACGTTGGGTCACATGCCCCCACAGCCGCCCCCCAGGGTCCCCACCGCGCTTCCCGTCCTGCCCTACCGCAAGCCCACCAAGGGCCGCGACTACTGGGTCCTGGACGACGCTCTGTCCGACGTGGACGCCGTACGCGAGCGGTGTCTCGCCAAGGACGACTGGGTCGAGGGGTACCCGTACACGCAGGAGAGCTGGCCGGGGCTGCGGGCCATGCCGGGGCTGGAGCCGGGTGAACTCGCCCGTGTCGAGCGGCTGGTGAAGAAGGCGACGGGAGCCAAGGAGCTGTGGGTGCAGCGGGCGCCCGGCGGCGGCACCCTCAACCACAACTGCGTCCAGGTCGTGGGCGAGGGGGAGAGCGAGCCGCGCCCGCACACCGACTCGCGCGCCCTGTGCCGGTACGCCGCCGTGCTCTATCTCAACCCCGGCGTGCCCAAGGACTGCGGGACGAGCTTCTTCCGGCAGTCGCTGCCCGGCGGGCGCCTCGGCGGCAATGTCGTCCAGGCCCCGCACAACAACCTCGTCGAGGCCCTGGGGACGCGTTTCGTGGCGCCGGACGCGTTCGAGGAGGACGTACGGGTCCCGCACAAGTGCAACCGCCTGCTGCTCTACAACGCCAACCTGGTGCACAGCGCGACCGGTTACTCCGGCCGGACACTGGAGGAGAAGCGGATGACGGCGGTCTTCTTCTGGATGGCCTGAGGGCGTAAACCCCCGTGCGACACCCGGGAGTCGGGATCAGTACCGGAGCGCCCGCGCCACGTCCGTCTTCACCTCGCCCGACAGCTTGCGCGTGCTGCTGGCGGTGGCCTTGGCCTTGCCGCCGGCCGGTACGTCCTTGACCGTGACGACGGTCGCGTCGAGGAGGTTGCCGCTCGCGTCCGTGAAATCGACCTGTACGGCGAAGGACTTGGTCGAGCGTGCCGTGTTGTGGGCCGTGACCTCGACGGTGGCATGTCCGCCGGAGCCGGTGCCCGGTGTGCCCAGCGCGACCTCGCCCTTGGCGTTGACGCCGTTCTTCACCTCGTCGAGGCGCCGCCGCGCCTCCGCGCTCGCCGACGCGGCCGATTCTCCGGCCTTCGAGGCGAGCGAGGAGGCGGCCGACGCCGCCGACGCCGCCTTGCTGGCGGCGGAGGACGACGGGGTGTTGTTGTCGGAGCAGCCGCTCAGCCCCAGGAGTGCCGCGAGCGCGGCCACGGTCGCGGCCGTCGCCGCGCGCATTCGGTAACCGGCCATTCCGCTCCGCCTCCACGTTCCGCGCGTCCGCCGTGCGCGTCCGTCGTGCACCGCGGTCCCACGCTTCGGTCCTCGCCCCAGTCAAGAGCCGAAGCCGCGAGGCCGCATGCCGACATCACCCGAATGGCCTAATCCCCGTGGTGCGGGCCCGGCCCGAGCCGGATCGTCGTAAACGCGACACGTCACTGACCGGCACGGCGCGGCACGGTCCGCGCACGGGACCCGCGGAGGCACGCCATGGCACAGCAGACGCAACCGATCCAGCCGCATGACCACCGCAACGACTGGGCGACCGGCGGGGCCGTCTTCGCCGGCGTCCTCCTGCTGGTCAACGGCATTCTCCACATCTTCCAGGGCATATCCGCGATCGCCGCGGACGATGTGTGGGCCCGCATCGGCATCTACGTCTACAAGGTCAGCCTCACCGGCTGGGGCATCATCGTGCTGATCGTGGGCGTCATCGCCGTCGTCGTCGGCGCGGGCATCCTCAAGGGCTTCGACTGGGCACGGGTCCTCGGCATCGTCCTCGCGTCCCTGAGCCTCATCGCCCAGTTCCTGTTCCTGCCGTACGCGCCGATCTGGTCGTTCATCATGATCGCCATCGACGTCTTCATCATCTGGGCCCTGGCGGTGTACCGGCCCGCGCCCGGATCCACCGTGTAAAGCGCGTAAGGCGCGCAAAGCCGGTCCCCCGCGCAGGCGCCGCCCTCCGGCCGAAGGCCCTCCCTACGGCTGGAGGGCCAGGCGCAGCCCCAGGGCGACCAGGACCGTCCCGGATATCTGCTCCATACGGCGCCTGACGGACTGCCGGCGCAGCAGGCCCCGGGCCCGCCCGGCGAGCCACACCAGCGGCACGTACCAGATCAGGTCGACGACGGCCCAGATCACCGAGAAGGCGATCAGCATCGGCAGGACCGGGGCGCCGTGGGGCACGAACTGCGGCAGGAAGGACACCGCGAACACACCCGCCTTGGGGTTCGCGAAGTTGGTGACCAGACCTTGCCGGCAGGCCCGGCGGCGGGACACGGCGGGAGCCTCCTCCGCCTCCTCGTCCGTGCCAGTACCGCCGCTCCGCCGCGCCTGCCACAGTGCGCGTGCCCCCATCCACACCAGCACCGCGGCGCCGAAGATGCGCATCGCGTCGTAGGCGACCTGGGAGGCCAGCAGCACGGCGGAGAGCCCGAAGGCCGCGGCGAGGCCCCACAGCAGGACCCCGCACTCGTTGCCGAGGACCGTGGCCATGCCGGTGCCGCGGCCGTTCACCACCGCCCGGCGCAGGATCACGGCCGTACTCGGCCCCGGAACCATCGCGATCAGGAAGGCCGCTCCGACGAACGCGGCGAAGGAAGTCAGCATCGGGTCAGCATCCGGGGCCGCCCAGGCGCCCGCAATACCCTTTCCCGCTCTTCTTCCGCCTCCCGCCCTTCCTCCGGCGCCGGTTGGGGCAGGATGCCCGCGTGGACGATCACATAGCGCGCCATCCTCTCCTGCGACCGGTGCGGCGAGCCGCCGACTGCTCGGTCGCCGCCCTGATCCTCGCCGGTGCCGCCTGGGCGGCCCGGGCGGTGTGGGAGGTCCGGCTGGCCATGGCGGGACAGCCGGCGTCGGGGCCGCCGGACCAGGGCGGCGGCTGGCACCGCCCGCTGACCGCGCTCGAGAACGCGTACCACGTCGTCACGGCCGTCAGCCATGGCGTCGTGCTGCTGTGCGGCTTCGTGTTCGTGGCGTGGCTGTGGCGGGTCCGGGACAACGGGGTGGCCCTGTCGCGCGAGCGGCCGCGGTACCCGGGGTTCTGGGTCTACCTGGGCTGGGTCCTGCCGATCGCGAACCTGTGGGTGCCGCGCGGGCTCGTCGCGGACGCCTACCGGGCGAGCGCGCCGGGCAGGCGGCTGCCGACCGCGCTGAACGTGTGGTGGGCCCTGTGGCTGGTCGGCCTGGGGAGCGGGGTCGGCGTCGGGATCGGAGCCGGGCACACCGACTCCCCCGACGAACTCGTCGCGCGTGCCTACTCGGGCGTGTGGCTGCTGCTCGCGTACGACGCGGCCGTCGTGGGCGCCGCCGTGGCCGCGGTCTTCGTCGTCCGCGCCGTCACCGCGGCGCAGCAGGAGCGGGCGGCGACCTGGACGGCCCCGGCACCCGACCTCCAGGGGCCCGAGGCGGCGTGACAGCCGCGCCGGTGACCGCAGGGGCTGCTGTTGACAGCTGTGCCTGCGGTCAACAGATCTGCCTGCCGTGACTGCGGTGGCGGAACCTCATTTGTGCGCCACACGATGGTGATGTTCACCGGGATGGTGAAGTTCACCGGTCTGCACCCTCAAGGGGGTCACGATGGCAGTGGAAATCGCTCCCCTGATCTCGCCCTCACGGCTCAGAAGCCGTGGGGGTCTGCTCGGCGAATGCCTGGCCGAGTTCCTCGGGACGTTCGTCCTGACCTCCTTCGGCTGCGGTGTGGTCGCGACCGCGGTCGTGGCGCTGCCGGGTTCGGGCCGTACCGAGGGGCCCACGACGATCTTCCTCGCCGCCGGCGACTGGCTGCTGATCACCTGGGGCTGGGCCCTGGCCGTGGTCTTCGGTATCTACGTGGCCGGCGGGGTCAGCGGCGCGCACATCAACCCGGCGGTGACGCTGGCGTTCGCCGTGCGGCGCAAGTTCCCCTGGGCCAAGGTCCTGCCGTACTGGGTGGCGCAGTTCGCGGGTGCCTTCGTCGGAGCGGCGCTGGTCTACGGCGTCTACCACGACGCGATCAACGCGTACGAGCAGGCCGTGAAGGCGCCGAAGACGGGCGGGCACACGCTGGCCACGTTCTCGATCTTCGCCACCTTCCCGGCGTCGTACTTCCACGGTGGCATCTGGGGGCCGCTGATCGACCAGATCGTCGGCACCGCCTTCCTGGTCATGTTCGTCGTGGCCCTCATCGACCTGCACAACCTGGCGGTGCAGTCGAACCTCGGCCCGCTGCTGATCGGGTTCGCGGTCGCCGCCATCGGCATGTCCTTCGGGGCGAACGCGGGATACGCCATCAACCCGGCCCGTGACTTCGGTCCGCGCCTGGTCACCTGGCTCGTCGGCTGGAAGTCACTGGCCTTTCCGGGCACCGAACCCGGGTCGTTCAGCAACTACTTCTGGATCCCCCTCGTCGGCCCGCTGATCGGCGGGGTGGTCGGGGTGCTGGTGTACGACCTGTTCATCGGCGACGTCCTGTACGTCCGCGCCCGCCAGGGCGAACTCCCGGAGCCCGGCCGGACCAGGCCGGTGACGACCACTCAGGAGGAATAGGGGGAACAGGAGGGGCAGGAGGGACAGGAGGAGCAGGGGGGCCGGCTCAGGTCCGGATCTTCGGGCCGGAGATCAGGGCCGTGCGGTCCGCCCGGTCTTCGTGGGCGCCGCCGCGACCGGGGAGCCCTGGGAGTTCACCACGTCCACGTCGCTCGCCCGGACGTAGGCGAGCCGGTGGCCGAGCTGGATCTCGTAGTACTCCTCCGTGCCGTCCACCACCGGGCTCGGTGTGGTGTCGAAGGCCGACCGGTCGGTGTAGGAGCCGACCAGGCTGCCGCCCGTCACGTACCGCTGGCCCTCGCCGAGTTCGTACGGCAGCGGTGACTCGTACTGCACCGCGATGCCCTCCGGGTAGGCGCTCTCCTCCGGCAGCGGACGCCCGAACACCGGGATCTCGTCCAGGCCCTCCTTCGGCGTCACCATCCGGCCGGAGGCGCCGACGGCCGTCGGACGGTTCTTCGGGTTCTTGAACCAGGCCTTCTCGCCCTGGAACCAGATGGCCGTCCAGTCGCCGCTGCGGTCGGCCACCGCGAACTGCTGGCCCGCGGAGACCCGCGATCCCAGGTCGCTCACGCCGTCCGTGGAGTCGTCGCCTTCCGGATGCCTGCCCGGGTCCTGGATCAGCGGGGCGTCGTCGGCCGGCTCGGTGTGCAGGCGGACGGCGCTGGAGCCGTGCGTCGCACACCGCTCACCCTCCTTGACGCAGCCGGTGAACACCGGGCTGTGGGTCTTGTAGTCCGGCAGCACGGTCACCATGTCGCTGTCCGCGCCGGCCGTGGCGCGCAGGGGCGCGCCGAGGAGGTCGAAGTAGTGCCGCCAGTCCCAGAAGGGGCCGGGGTCCTCGTGCATCCCGGGGATGGTGGAGGCGGTCGGGGCGGGCACGTTGTCGTGGCCGATGATGTGCTGCCGGTCGAGCGGGATGTCGTACTTCTTCGCCAGGTAGCGCACCAGGCGGGCCGAGGCGCGGTACATCCGCTCCGAGTACCAGGCGTCGGGCTGCTTGAGGAAACCTTCATGCTCGACGCCGATCGAGCGGTCGTTCACGAACTGGCTGCCGGAGTGCCAGGCCTCGTCCTTGGTCCTGACGTGCTGGGTGACGTGGCCGTCCTTGGAGCGGATCGAGTAGTGCCAGGACGGCTCCGTCGGCACCTGGATGGTCTGGAGCATGGAGCTCAGGGTCGCCTCGGTGTCGTGGATGACGATGTACTCGATCTTCTGGTCCCTGGGCCGGTCGGCCAGGTCGTGGTTGCCGTACGCCTCGTCGTCGATCTTGACGTGCGGCGAGCTGAGCCAGGAGCAGGTGAGCTCCGGGGGGCACTCGACCTGCTTCGGCCGCTGGGTGTCCCGCAGCATCACGGTGTGCGGGCGCACGCCCGGGCTGGCGGTGAGGGTGATGTGCTGGCCCGTGTCGGTGGTGCGCGTGGCACCCTGACGGATCGTCGTGAAGACGTCGTTCGCGTACGTCGCCGCCGACTCGTTGTCCTCCGCGCCGGCGAACCGCGCCACCGTCTCCCACCAGTCCGCCGGGTCCGCGCTGAGCTGCTTGCCGAGCTGTCTTTGTGTCGCCGCCAGCAGGGCCGCGCCGCCGCGCACGTTGGCGGTGGTGTCGGTGCGCAGGCGTGCCGCCGGGGTGCCGATCAGACGGGCGGCCCGGCGCAGGTCGGTCGGCCGCTCGGCCGGGGGGAGCGCGGCCTTGCCCCCGTTCGCCGTGGGCGCTCCCGCGGGCGCTCCCGCGAGCGCCTGGGCGCCGTCGTCCCGGATTCCGGCCGCGCGCGTGTCCACCAGGTGCATCGGGCCGTAGCCGCCGCTGACGCTCGGGACGCCGATGTGGGAGTCCCAGCGCGACTGCTGGTAGGCGACGGCCATGAGCACGCTGTGCGGGACGTGGTACTCGTCCGCGGCGGAGGTGAAGTCGTGCTCCAGGCGCTCGTCGGGCGCCACGTCGTCGTCGGACGGTCCGAGCAGCAGGGGCAGCAGCAGCGCCGCCGACGCCGTTACGCCGATCATCCAGCGGTGCCCGCGTACGGCGCTGCGGATACGGGGGGCGACAGGTCTTCTCATCGCGGGCGTCTCCAACCATGCTCGTCGGAACCAGGATTCGGCCGGGATCCAGCCAGGGCTCGGACAGGGTTCAACCAGCGGAGAAGGGTTGCCCCTCGCGTCACGCCCACCCCTCGTACGTTTCCGTGCCCCGGGCGCCACGTCGCGCCAACCGTCACCGGCGTGGACCAGTGGTCCGGCACAGGCCACCCGGTCGGCCGCAGTGCATGCCCTCTGACGGCGTGTCGGCTGGCTTTCAGTTCACGACGGGGTCCACTTGCCAGTCGGGGTGACCCGGCATCGGCGGGGTGTGTGCCCCGTACAGCCATGGCGTCAGAAACGGCGTCAGGTCCCGGCCGGCGACCTTCGAGGCGAGCGCGATGAAGTCCCGGGTGCCGGCGACACGGCCCTGATACGTCGTCACCCAGGCCCGCTCGATGCGCTCGAAGGCCTGCTCGCCCACCTTCTCCCGCAGGGCGTAGAGCACCAGGGCCGAGCCGTCGTAGCGCATCTGCCGGAACAGGGTGTCCTCGGCGGGCTCGGCGGGCGCCCCGTCGTCGCGGCGCCACTGCTCGTGCTGTGCGTACGCCGACCGCATCGCGTCCTCGATGCTTCTGCCGCCGTGCTCGTCGGAATAGAGCCTTTCGTAGAACCGGGCGTGACCCTCACTCAGCCACAGGTCGGACCAGCGCCGGATGGCGACGCTGTCGCCGGTCCAGTGGTGGGTGAGCTCGTGCACGAGGTTGCGTTCGGCGTCGACCCGGTCGCCCAGCAGGTCGGCGCTCGGTACGACGGACAGCGACTGCGTCTCCAGCGCGACCGACAGGTCGGTGTCGCCGACCAGGACGCCGTAGCGGTGGAACGGGTAGGGGCCGAGCCGCCGTTCGAGCCACGCCAGATGCTCGGAGGTGAGCGCACGGTACGCCTCGGTGTCGCCGACCAGATCACCCGTCGGCACCACGTCCCGTACGGGCAGCCCGCGCGGGCCGGTGCTGTCGACGAACGTGAACCTTCCGATGGCCAGCTGGACCAGCTGGGCCGCGATCGGCTGCTCGGAGTCGTACGTCCACCGCACCCGTCCGTCGGGGCGCCGCCTCCGCTCGACGAGCCGGCCGTTGGCCACCGCGCTGAGGCCGGGTGGCGTGGTGACATGGAAGGTGATCGGAGCCCGCAGGCTGGGGTGGTCGTCCACCGGGAAGATCATCTTGGCGCCGTCGGGCTGCGGACTGAGCACGGTGCCGTCGGCCGTGGGCATCCAGCCGTAGTCCTGGATCGCGTCGTCGCGGTGCCGGTGTTGCGTCGGGTCGGCGAGGTAGGCGACCCGCACGGTGAACGCGGCGCCGTGCGGGATCGGCTTCGCCGGAGTGACGACGAGTTCGTCCCCCTCGCGTACGGCCTTCGCGGGTACGCCGTCGACGGTGACCGTGCGCAGCGTGTTGCCCGCGAAGTCGAGGTCGAACCGGGACAGGGCCTGGGTGGCGGTGGCGCTGATGGTGACTCCGGCGTCGAAGGCCGTGCGCGGCGCCCGCCAGTCGAAGTCCAGCGTGTAGTGGCGGACCGTGTAACCCCCGTTGCCGTCGAGCGGCATGAGCGGGTCACCGATGCCCGGGGAGCCGGGGGTGGCGTGCACCGGAGCGGCGGCGGAGGGGCCGGGGCGGGCGGGGCCGGGGGGCGTGCGGTGCCGTTCGTGGGTCAGGGTGCCGACGACGCCGACGGCCGCGGCAGCGGCGAGGGTGAGGGCCAGGCGGGCGGTGGGGCGCGGGGGGCGGCGCGCGGGCGCGGCCTTCACCGTGGGGACCGGCGAGCGTTGCGGCCCCTGTGGGCCCGGCGGACTTCGCGCATCTCCCGGCCCGTGCGGACCCGGCGGGCCACCTTGCGGCCCAAGCGCACCTGACAGCCCAGGAGCGCCACGCGCCGCGCCCCTGCGCGACCGACGCGGCTGCCGACGGTCGTGATCTCCATGGCGGAACTATGTCACCAAGAGCTGCTTATATCGCTAAATGCCCGCTGTCACATCTCGGTCATGTCGCCACCGCCGGTGAGGCCGGGCGCCAGCGCGGGCATCCAGAACACCGCGACCGCGAGCGCGAGCGAGACGATGCCGACGACTCGGGCGATGCGGAGCCCCCCTGGCAGCTGCTTCTCGGCGACGACGACGAGGGCCAGGCCCACCATGGCCCACACGTTCATCACGCCGAACGCGGCGAGCAGCAGCATCAGCGACCAGCAGCACCCCAGGCAGTACGCACCGTGGTGCGCCCCCGCCCGCAGATCGCGCAAGGGGCCGCGGTAGGAGGCGTAACGGAGCAGATGCCCGATCGGTGAGCGGCACGTGGTGAGGCAGCGGTCCTTGAGCGGGGTGAGCTGGTAGACGCCGTTGATCGCGAAGATGGCGGCGGCCACCGTGGTTCCCGCCGCGGGATGCCGGGTCGCGACCTCTGCCGTGCCGACGGCCAGGGCGTACGCCGGGATCCCGGCCGCGGCCCACACCAGCACGTAGCCGACGGCGAACGCGAGCGTGCGCGGCGCCCGGTGGACGGTGACCGTCCGGGCGTACAGCGAGGCGACGGGTGCCGTGCCGGGCAGCATCATCGCCGCCATCATCACCGTCCAGGTGCCGAGGAAGGGAAGCGGGGGCTCGACCATCGCCCCGGATCCCGTGCCGCCCCACCGCAGCACCACCCAGGCCCATGCGGCGGCCGCCGCGACCAGCAACAGCCCGGTGCAGAGCGCCGTGTGGCGGACGGCGACCGATGCCGAGGTTCCCGATGTTCTCGGCGTTTTACTCACGCCGACCACGAGAACGGTGCCGAATGCCCGTTGTGGCCGGTGAAGTCCCAGGTGCGGCCGTGGACGTCCCGGCCCGTGGCCCGGTTCGACCGGGCGACCGTGAGCGTGCTGTTGGCCGGGTGGAACACGCCCGTCACCTCCATCACCGGGCCGTCCGCGCCGAACTGCGGGGCCACTTGGTCCTCGACCTCGATGTCGATGACGTCCCCCACCCGCACCGCGTGGCGGCGTCCGTCGTCGTGGTAGTCGATGGGGGTGCGTTCGACGCCGAGGACCTCGCCGATGAGGGGTGTGAGCACGGCCATCGGGCCGCCTGCCTGCCCGGAGAAGACCTTTCCCAGCGCGTCCGCCTGTGCGTCGTCGGCCGACCCGTCGACGTACAGCGCCACCTTCCAGTCGCCCTCCGCCATCACGCGGGGCGCGTCGGCGAAGATGACGACACTGCGGTCCGACACGTCCACGCCGTCGACCTCGCCGCTGTCGACATGGAACGCGAAGGTCACCTGGCAGCGCTCGTCGTCGGCCGGCGCGGTGAGGCCCGAGGTGGTGCACGGACACACGGTGTCGCAGTTACAACTTTCCAGGTATGTCCCGTTCAGGTGCCAAGTCATGTCATTTCTCCCGCCTTTACTCCCAGGCTAGGACAGGCCCGCTTCGGCCGCCGTACCACGACCAACAGGCCACTGACCAGCGCAAAGGCGCCGTGTTCAGGTTGTGTTCAGACCCGGACGGGTTTTGGGCAACGTCAGCACCAGAGGCGCCAAAACTCTGGCAAAGAGGCCTGTGGTAGGCGGTTTTGATCATGCAATCGTGCATGGCATGACGACAGATCTACTCACCCCCATTCGACATACGGCGCCCGTACGGAGCGCGGCGAGCAAGGTGCCCGAGGTCACCGTCTACTTCTGGATCATCAAGGTGCTGACCACCGGCATGGGTGAGGCCGCCTCCGACTTCCTGGCCCACGTGTTCGGTCCGGTCCCCGCGGTCGTCCTCGGCGGTGTCGTGCTGGTGGTCGCCCTGGTGGTGCAGTTCGCCGTCCGCCGGTACGTCGCCTGGATCTACTGGACGGCGATCGTCGCGGTCAGCGTGTTCGGCACGATGGCCGCCGACGTACTCCACGTCGGCCTCGGTGTGACGTACGCCGTCTCGGCCCCGTGCTTCCTGGCCGTGCTGGCCGCCGTGTTCGCGCTCTGGTTCCGGGTCGAGGGGACCCTGTCCATCCACAGCATCCGCACCCGCCGCCGCGAGGCCTTCTACTGGTCCGCGGTCCTGGCCACGTTCGCCCTCGGCACCGCCGCCGGCGACCTCACCGCCACGATCGGCCTCGGCTACCTCGGCTCCATCGCCCTGTACGCCGCCGCGATCGCCGTCCCGGCCGTCGCCCACCGCTGGATCGGACTGAACGCGGTCACCGCCTTCTGGTCCGCGTACGTCATCACCCGCCCCCTCGGCGCCTCCGTCGCCGACTGGATGGCCGTCGGCACGAGCCGGGGCGGCCTGGGCCTGGGCCTCGGCCCGGTCACCCTGTCCTGGACGCTCGCGATCCTCGGCTTCGTCGGCTACCTGGCCTTCTCACGCAAGGACGTCCGCAGCGGCCCCGTGGCGTGACGCCGGGGTCGGGGAGAGCGGGAGATCAGCCGACGGCCCGGCCGCTTCGGCAGCTCCCTGCCAGCAGACGCCGCAGGGCCGCGGTGTCGGGGGTGTCGTCGACCGCGGCGTCGATCGCGGCGTCCATCCCCGTCTCCCATTCCTCGGGCAGCGCGAGCCCGGCCGTCCCCGACCAGGCGATGTCCGGCCGGGCCAGGTTCCCTGCCACAAGGTGCAGGTACACCAGCCCGGCCAGCCCGTCCCACACCGCGGGCCGGATGAAGTTACGGGCCGACAGCCCGGTCAGCCGGGAGGCCTGCGCGGGTTTGGGCATCCGGTCCGCCACCTCCATCCACAGCAGTCCCGCGTCGATCGCGTCCAGCACGTCGCCCAGCTCCGGCGGGTCGGACCGGCCGCCCTCCCCGTCCGGGCCGCCGGGCGCGGAGGGCGGGGCGGCGGCGCGCAGCGCCCTGCGGACCGCCGTGCGCAGGGGCTCGGCCCACC
Source organism: Streptomyces sp. NPDC046805 (assembly GCF_040645355.1). Classification (NCBI taxonomy): domain Bacteria; kingdom Bacillati; phylum Actinomycetota; class Actinomycetes; order Kitasatosporales; family Streptomycetaceae; genus Streptomyces; species Streptomyces sp. NPDC046805. The sequence goes on from NZ_JBEYYC010000003.1 coordinate 211,047, forward strand.
TCGCCGCGTCGGCCACGGACCGCGCCATGACGAGCTCCGGCCAGTCCAGCCGGCGCATCCCCGCCACCACCGCCGGCAGCGTGGACGACTCCAGCGCGGCCAGCACGCCGTCCGGGTCCCGGAGGAGGGACCAGGCGGGCGCTGCCCCCGGGTCATGGGGCATGCCGTCGTCCGGCAGCGCCTCGACCAGAGCCACCCGCTCGGACATCGGCGGGTGGGAGTCGTAGGGAGACGGTCGCCGCGGTCGCCGGGCCGCGGCGAGCGCGGTCAGAGCCTCCGGGCTCCGCGCGGCCAGCAGGCGCAGGAAGCCGCCGTGGAGCTCACCGACCGGCGGAAGCGCCTTCGCGGGCACGCCCAGCCTGGCGTACGCCTCGACGTAGTGGTCGTGCGCGGCGTCGAGCACGGGGAACCGCCGCAGCACGGCCGCCGTCGTGTCCCGGCCGGCGTGCCGGGCCGACAGTTCGTCGGCCGCCAGTTCCTGGCGGCGGCCGACGGACCGGGTGGCCGACAGGAGGAAGCGGGCGTAGCGCACGTAGAGGTTTCCGATGGCGACATGGGCCCCGCTGCTGTGCACGCGGAAGGCGTCCACGGTGTGCAGGACCGCCACCCGCCCGCGCATGACGACACCGGCGAGACGGGTGTCATGGTTGCCGAAGTGGCCGAACTCGTGCGCCAGTACGGCGCGCAGCTCCGGCACGGTGAGCCCGGCCAGCAGCGGAACGCCCAGGTACAGGCGTCGTCGCCCGGGCCGCAGTCCCAGCAGGCGGGCCTGTTCGGCGACCGCCGCGTTGACGTCGGCGTCGAGGAACAGCTCGTCCGGGGCACGCGTGCCGGCCGTCTCCGCGGCCTTGCGCACCTCGGCCCACAGCGCCGGCTGCTCCTCCGGAGCGGCCGGGTGTCCGTCAGGCCCCAGGAGCCGCCGTCCGGCCCGCAGGAACGCGACCATGCCCCGCAGCACCGGGATCGCCAGCATGACGGAGGCGAACACCACGCCGAGCATCAGATAGCCGGACCACGTCACCAGAGGGTTCGTGAGCAGGAGCCAGTCGGCCACGAGGACGGCCGTCAGCAGCAGCACACCGAGCAGGTAGAAGCCGCCCAGCAGCAGGAGGGCGCGCACGGCACGCAGCGAAGCAGTCATCGAAAGGTCCCCCCACAGGACCCACCGAACGAGCGCCCGACGGTGCGCACGGCGTACGGCGGAGATCGGATTCTAGAACGGCCGGACCGGCGCGCCGAGGAGGCAGCACGCCCCACAGCGCGATGTGCAGATGCGTCATCAGCGGCGGACTCCTTCCTCGTCCGGTGCGTGCCGCAGGGGGTACGGCACCGGGCCGGGGGGCGCGTGCGGGGTTGCGGCCGCCGGCGGTGCGGCGGGGAGGGTGGCCCGGACGGCGTCGACGACGTCGGCGTAGGGGCTGTGATGGGCGGCGAGACCCTGGGCCAGCAGGTCGAGGGCGCCCACCGCGTGCGAGGCCATCGACATCGCCGGGATCGGCGAGAACCCGGCCAGCCGGTCCGGCCCGTGGACGGCGATGGTGTGCACATGCGCGGCGGCCGCGATCTCCAGGGCCTCGTCCCAACCGACGCGCACGAGACCGCCCTTGCCCCGCACGGACTGGTAGCGCCGGCGCCGGCCGGGGTCGCCGGTGACGTCGGCCCACGCGGCCACGGGATCGCCGAGCCGTGCGCGGGCCTCGCGGTACATCTCCAGGAGGACGCCGCGCACATGGGGGTGGCGCACGCGGGTCGGTGAGTAGGTGTACCAGGAGAAGGACGCGCCCCGAGGGCAGCCGCGCGGCTCGTACTCCGGCCGGTCGGGCCCGGTGGACGGATAGTCCGTCTCCTGGGTCTCCCAGGTGATCAGCCCGTCCTTGACGTACACCTTCCACGAGCACGAGCCCGTGCAGTTGACGCCATGGGTGGACCGCACCACCTTGTCGTGTGCCCAACGCTCCCGGTAGGGCGCGTCGTTGACCCCCTGGTCGGCACGGAAGACCGCCCGCAGGTCGGGCGTGGTCGTGGTCCGGCGCAGTATCCGTCCCGCGCGCAGCAGTTGATCGGCGGCCAGCGCCGCCACTCGTTCCGCTTCCCGCCGGGCGCCACGCCGTCCCACTGTGCTCACTCCCTGTGCCGTCGGCAAAGCACGCCGGCCCGATGGCGAGGTGCGGCCACCGGGTCGACGTTCCGCTTCAGCCAGCGTCGAGCACCGTCACGCTACGAAGTCCTGACACGTCAGGGGGTTGATGTTGCTTGTCCGGAGCTTTCCTTGCGCTTTGCAATGGTTGTGTACGGCATCTCGGTATCCCGGCATCCGTATGCGCGTCCGCCGGTGACGACGACGGGCCGGTGCCGAGGTGCCGTCAGAGAGGTTCGGGATGGGAGGGAGCGAACCGAATAGGCTTCGCGTATCGGCTCGTTCTCCATGACCATCACCTCGGCGCCGGAACCTCCGCGCCCGCACGACTCCAGGTTTGCCGGACGGGAACGGACCGGAGCGAGGGAGAGGGGAAGAGGAACGAGATGTCCAAGGGCCGACCGCACGAGGGCGGCGACCAGGAGTGGTCCGCCTCGGGCCTTCGGGCGGGCGAGGAGGGCCCGGACCGCGAGGCCGAGGACGTCACCCGCGCGGTGATGGCCGCGTCCCGGCTGATCGTCGCCCTGTCCGCCCGCGCCCTGGCCGCGGTCGACGTCCCCCTGACGCTGCCTCAGCTGCGCTCGCTCGTGGCCCTGCACGCCTGCGGCCCGATCAAGCTCGCCGCGATGGCCGCCACCTTGGGGGTCAACCCTTCGACGGCCCTGCGCATGGTGGAGCGCCTCGAGTCCATCGGGCTCATCGACCGCCGCGCCAACCCGGACAACCGCCGCGAGGTCGTCCTGCGGCTGACGCCCACGGGCCAGGACCTGGTCGACCAGGTCCTCAGTCACCGGCGCACGGCGATCCGTACGTTGGTCGAGCGCCTCCCCGCCCGAGAGCGCGCCGGCCTCGTCCCGGCCCTCAGGGCCCTGACCGCCGCGGCGCAGACCGTCGATCTCGACGGTGCCTTTGACCCGTCGACCGAGGCCGACCGTCTGGCCGGCCTCGTCGGCGACCCGCTCAATCCGGCGCCGTGACGGGCAGTCCCGCCCTTTGGCCTATGCGGACCTATGCGCCGGGGGCGCGGAAGGCGACCTCCCGGCGGGCGGCCTCGTCGATCTCGTCGATGCTGAGGAGAGGGGTGGCCCGGGTGTGAAGGGAACCGCTGGCCTTGACGGCGAGGCTGACGGCGGCCATGGAGGCCGGGTCGGGGAGGTCGACGATGAGCACGGTGTCGTCCTCCCCGAAGGCGAAGTACATGGCCTCGACCTTCCCGCCGAGGCCGGTGACGACCTGCTCGACGGCGGCGCGACGGCCACTCGCGCCTTCCTTGAGCAGACCTTTGGTGCCCTCGGCTGTGTAGGTGGCCTGGATGAGGAACTTGGGCATGGGGGCGCTCCCTGACCGTCGTTTGTTCGATATGCGGAGAATGTACGGGGAATGGCCTTCCCGCTGTCGCGTCGCCCGCCACTGACCGAAGGCCCGGATTCACTCGTTGGCAGCTACGACTCGTTCCGGGCCTCCCGGAACCCGTCAGGGGGCGCCGGACGTCTTCGTGCCGCCTGGGACACAGGTAAACGCTGGGAATTCGCGCGGTGTTGAGGCGATGGTCACCTGAACTCCGAGCAGCGGTCCGACAGTACAGGCGCGATCCATGTCAGCCCCGCAAGGAGTTCCTCCCCGATGCCGAGCACCGCGACCGCGCCCGCCGAGGTCCGCACCGCCCCAGCAGGCGGGACAACCGCGCCGGAGGGTGGATCCGCATCGAGCGGCGGATCCGCATCGAGCGAAGGCCGCGGAGGCCGCGAAGACCGCGGAGGCGGCCACTCCCTGCGGCTCGACATCCAGGGGCTGCGCGCGGTGGCCGTGGGGCTCGTCGTGCTCTCCCACGCCGGAGTGACGCAGGTCAGCGGCGGTTACGTCGGCGTCGACGTCTTCTTCGTGATCTCCGGCTTCCTCATCACGTCCCTGCTGCTGCGCGAACTCGCCACCACCGGCCGCGTGTCGGTCCGCGCCTTCTACGCCCGCCGGGCGTTGCGGCTGCTGCCCGCGTCGTCCCTGGTCATCGCCGTCACGCTGGCCGGGTCGTGGTTGTTCCTGTCGAAGGCACGGCTCGCCGAGTACGCGGGCGATGCCCTCTCGAGTGCGTTGTACGCCGTCAATTTCCGCCTGGCGGCGACCGGCACGGACTATCTCGCCCAGAACAGCCCGCCATCGCCGTTCCAGCACTTCTGGTCGCTCGCCGTGGAGGAGCAGTTCTACCTGGTGTGGCCGCTGCTCCTGCTGCTCACCTGGCGGGCCACCCGCGGCCGGCGTCTCCTGATCGCGCTGCCGCTCGCGGTGCTGTGCCTCGGGTCGCTCGCGGTCAGCGTCGTCGTCACGAACCACTCGGCACCCTGGGCGTACTTCGGCTCGCCCACCCGCGGCTGGGAACTCGGCGCCGGAGCGCTGCTGGCGCTGGCCGCGCCCCAGCTGGAACTGCGGCTGCCCGCCACCCTCGCGGGCCCGCTGACCTGGCTCGGTCTGGCCTGCGTCACCCTGGCGGCAGTCTGGTACGACGACCAAACACCCTTCCCGGGCTACCGCGCCCTCCTGCCGGTCCTCGGCACCGCGCTCGTCCTGGCCGGCGGCTGCGTGCCGGCCCCGCACGGGGCGGGACGGCTGCTCGGGCGGCGCCCGCTGGTGTGGCTGGGCGGGCTCTCGTACGGCTGGTACCTGTGGCACTGGCCGCTGCTGGTCATAGCCCCGGTGGCGCTGGGCCGTACGGACGGCACCGCCGAGGTACCGCTCGCGCTCGGGCTGTGCGCGGTGGCGCTGGGTCTGGCGTGGCTGACGCTGCGCCTTGTCGAGAACCCGGTCCGTTTCCACCGGGCGTTCCGGAGGCGGCCGCGCCGGGCTCTGGCGCTCGGGCTCGGGCTGTCGGCGGGGGTCACCGTGCTGTCGCTGACGGCGGCGGCGGTCCCGCCGACGATCGAGGTCGGCGGCCCGGCGCCCGCCCTGGCGAAGACGCTGGCCGACGCGCCCGCCCCGCAGGCACGGCTGGCCGGCCTCCTGGCGTCGTCCCCCACCAGCCTTCCGAGCAACCTCGCCCCGGCCCTGCCGAAGGTGAAGGCCACCCAGTCCGCGGTCTACCGGGACGGCTGCCACGTCGACTACGACAGCACCGCGACCCCACCCTGCGTCTACGGCGACCGCGCGTCCTCCCGTACCGTCGTCCTCTTCGGCGACTCCCACGCGGCCCAGTGGTTCCCGCCCCTGCAGCGGCTCGCGACCGCGCGCGGCTGGAAGCTGGTCTCGCTGACGAAGGCCTCCTGCAAGGCCGCCGACGTGACGACCGTCCACGACCACAAGCCGTACAAGGCCTGCGACACCTGGCGCTCCCACGCCGTCGCGAAGATCAAAGCCCTGCACCCGGCCCTGGTCGTCGTCTCGTCCTCGGACGCGGGCGACCCCGCCCACCCGGCCGGCGCCCCCCTCCACCAGTGGAGGGTCGGCTTCGAGCACACCTTCCGGTCCCTCACCACTTCCGGCACCCACGTAGCCGCCGTACTCGACACTCCATGGCCCAAGGGTGACCCCGTCGACTGCGCCGCCGACAACTCCCTGTACCTGGGCGCCTGCGCGAACCACCTGCCGGACGCGATCCACGACCCGACCCGCCACACCGCCGTCCGCAAGGCCGCCGCCGCGACCGGCGCCACGGTCATCGACCCCGAACCCTGGGTCTGCGCCCGCAGCACCGGCGCCTGCCCGGTGATCGTCGGCAACACAGCCGTCTACCGCGACGACAGCCACCTCTCCGAGTCCTACGCCGAGGCCCTGGCCCCGGTCCTCGCCCGCTCGCTGGACCGTTCGTGAGGGGGCGGGTGACGAGAATCGAACTCGCGCTCTCAGCTTGGGAAGCGACCGCGCTTGGACCGTCGCATGGCGGCTGACCTGCGGGGATGGGATACGCCTGCGCCGTTGCACGGGCCGGTTGGTACCGCTGGTGGCCCTGGTTGTCCGCTCTTATGGGCACGCTGTGGGCACGGCGTCGAAGGACGCCGGCCGAAGCGCTTGCGTGAACGGGCTCTGCGCTTGGCGCCGCTGTCTCCGTCGACCGCAAGACGGCGTTCCGGACACGGCACGCGCCCGCGTGTTCAGGCGGAGTCGGAGCCGGCACGGCCCGCCGATTCGGTGGCGGCACGGCGGTACTCGGCGTTGATCCGCTGCGCTTCCTCGAGCTGGTCCTCGAGGATGACGATGCGGCACGCGGCCTCGATCGGAGTCCCCTTGTCGACGAGCTCCCGGGCGCGCGCGGCGATCCGCAGTTGGTAGCGGGAGTACCGGCGATGTCCTCCCTCCGAGCGGAGCGGAGTGATCAGACGAGCCTCACCGATGGCTCGGAGGAAGGCCGGGGTGGCGCCGAGCATCTCGGCTGCCCGGCCCATCGTGTACGCGGGGTAGTCGTCGTCGTCCAGACGATCATTGAGGGGGTTGTCCGATGTCATGTCACCTCGCTGTGCAACGCGTCGAGGGGCCCTGGTGCCGTACGGCACCAGGGCCCCGAAGGAAATTCAACACCATCTGTCGGCCCTACTGCTGTGCCGACCTTCTGTTTCCGCTACCCGGCCCGGCAGGGCGGAGCGGGGGATCGCAGCTGCTTGACCGGGGACCACCATCCATTCCGGGGTCTTGCGGTACCCGGGCCGAGTGCTTCTCGGGTCCGGGCGATCCTGATGGCGCCTGCTCCTCCGTTCCTCTCTGAGCCAACCACTGAGTGAACCGGTACTGCTGTTGGCAGCTCCTCGACATGCGAGCCGCCCAGTGCGGCTCTCAGTCCCGTCACCGTTCTGGGAACACTCTGGCTTCGAGGCTCGAGAGCCGCACTGACCTGCGTACTTCGTATTCAGCCACCCGCCAGTTCGTGTCTGGCGGGTCTCGTTGACCGTGTCTACGAGAAGAAGCGTATCCATGTCAGCAGCGAAAATCTACTCCAGCGAGAGCAGGTTTCACTCTTCTGGAGGAGGAAGAATCCTGCCCTGATCGGCCCTCACCGGTTGGCGAAGCCGCCTCCCGCGCAACCACTTCTGTCCCGCGACTGCTGTCATGTCGAACCCTGATGAGCTGCTCGTCGCCATCTCCACCGCGGTGGAGTCCGAGGGAAGCAATCAGATGTCGCTGACCGTGGTCGTCGGCGGCGCCGTCATCACCGGCCGGCTGGCTCCCGAGGCCGTGTGGAGGGAGCGGGCGGCGGAGGTCCTGAAGGACTCGGACCGTCTCGGCCCTTTCTCGGACGTCTTCGCCCGCCGACCGGGAGGGAACCGGTCCGGTCGCGACGAGGCGCCCACGCATCTGCACTTTCATCTCGCCCGGATCCTGCAGGGCAGCCTCGGGATCCCGGCGACGGGTGGCATGTACCGAGTCGCGATCAAGGACGTCAGTGCATGGACCGTAGGAGATCTCATCCACTTCGACCGGTGAGACGCTGCCTCTGCCCCGTTGCCCGGCCGGCGCTTTCCGAGCGGACGGCGACACAGCGGTGGGGCCCTGCCGACGCGCGTCGGCAGGGCCCCACCGGGGATCCTGAGGGCGGTCTCCCGCCCGTCCTCATACGGCCACGGGGCCGTCGCCGCCGAGCAGTGCGGACGCGGTTTGGAGGAGAGTGGGTCCACCCTCGCCCACGGGCGCGCCCTCGGGGCGGTCGTGGCAGGTGAAGCCGAGACGCGTCATGGCCCGCACGACTTCGCCGACGGTGAAGTCACGAGGGTCCTGTCGCGTGATGACCTGGCCCACCTGCTTGACGGGGTAGCGGCGGCGGCCGATGGTCACGGACGCCCCCGTGACGAGCTCGGGCCTGACGGCCTTCATCGAGGCCAGCACCCCGGTCCTGGTCAGGTCGAACGGGTACCGGGCGATGACACAGCGCATGATGCCTCACAGGGGAGAAGTCGCGGGGAGAAGGAGAACGGGCCGCCTGGGGCGAGACGGATCAGCACGAGAGGGCGGGTACGCCCGGAACCCGGCCGTACCCGCCGACGCCGCCCGAGCGGCCGCCGGGCGAGGGCAGCGATCCGTCGAGGACGTCCCGCAGACGGATCCGGTCCGTGTACGTGGAACTGTCACGGAGAACGGCGAGCCGGACCCGGGTGATCAGAGCTGTGCTCTGGTCGTCCCCGTCGCACACGGTCAGGTACTCGACCCGGGCACTCGCCATGACGGCCAGCGCCACCTCGACGGTCATGTCGTCACATACCCGAGGCCCGTGCCCTTCGATGACCTCGACCGAGGTCACGGGGGCGGGGTGCGGCATGCCGTACTGCGTCCGCGCTGGCGTCAAAGGTGTCTCCTTCGGTGAGGGATGGTCGGCTTGGTGGCCCTTGCGGCCCCGGAGGCCACTGCGTCTCCCGAGAGACCAGAGGGGCTTTGGGCCTGCGCCGGCCTAGGCAGCCGAGTTGTTGCCGGGCCGCCGCTGTGCCCGGCGGCCCGGCCTCGCGCCGACGGGTCGGCCCTGGCCGGTGCGGCCCTGGCGGTCCCGGGACGGCGAAGACGCGCGGCGTGTGCGTTCCACGACAGGCGCGGTGATGACCACAGGGACCCCGGAGGGCGCTTGGGCGCCTGTGATGCGGCTCAGCTCCGCGTCGCCCGAGCGGACCGGGGTGACGCGCGGGCTGATGCCGGCCGAGGCCATCAGCCGGGTCATGCCGCGGCGTTGGCCGGGGGTCACCAGGGTGACGACGCTGCCGGACTCCCCGGCGCGGGCCGTACGGCCGCCACGGTGCAGATAGTCCTTGTGGTCGCTGGGCGGATCCACGTTGACGACCAGGTCGAGGCTGTCGATGTGGATGCCGCGGGCCGCGACGTTGGTGGCCACCAGGACGGTGACGTGACCGTCCTTGAACTGCGCCAGGGTCCGGGTGCGCTGCGGCTGGGACCGGCCACCGTGCAGGGCCGCGGCGCGGACACCGCTGTTCAGCAGGTGCTTCGTCAGGTGGTCCACGGCGTGCTTGGTGTCCAGGAACATGATGACCCGGCCGTCCCGGGCCGCGATCTCGGTGGTCATGCGGTGCTTGTCCGCGTCGTGCACGTGGAGTACGTGGTGCTCCATCGTGGTGACGGCACCGGCCGAGGGGTCGACGGAGTGCACCACCGGGTCGATCAGGTAGCGGCGGACCAACAGGTCGACGTTGCGGTCCAGGGTGGCCGAGAACAACATCCGCTGGCCCTCGGGGCGCACTTGGCCGAGCAGGGCGGTGACCTGGGGCATGAAGCCCATGTCGGTCATCTGGTCGGCCTCGTCGAGCACCGTGACGTCGACGTCGGCGAGTCGGCAGTCGCCTCGGTCGATGAGGTCCTTGAGTCGACCGGGCGTCGCGACGACCACCTCCGCGCCGGCCCGCAGCGCACCGGCCTGCCTGCCGATGGACATTCCGCCGACGACGGTGGCGAGCCTCAGGCTCACGGAGCGGGCATAGGGAGCGAGCGCGTCGGTGACCTGCTGGGCCAGCTCACGGGTGGGGACGAGAATCAGGGCCAGCGGCCGACGCGGCTCGGCGCGCCGGCCCGCCGTACGGGCCAGTACTGCGAGGCCGAAGGCGAGGGTCTTGCCCGACCCGGTGCGGCCGCGACCGAGTACGTCACGGCCGACCAGGGAGTTCGGCAGGGTCGCCGCCTGGATCGGGAACGGCACGGTCACGCCTTCATGGCCGAGCGTGGTCAGCAGCGGCGCCGGCATGGCGAGATCGGCGAACGACTCGACAGCGGGCAACGCGGGCGTGGCCGTCTTCGGAAGCGTGAACTCGCCCCCCGCGGGCTGTCGGTTTCCGTAACTGCTGGAGCGGCGCGGAACGCCCGAGCGGCCCGCGGCGGCACTTCCTCCGAAGCGGTCGTATGTGCGAGTGGTCCGTGCGCCTGTGGAGCGGGTGCGGTTCATGCGGAACCTTCCTCGATGCGGGCACGTATCAAGGGATTTCCGCAGTAGAAATGAGCGGCGCAGAGAATCGCGAGAACGGGCCGAAAATGACAGGGGCGAATCACCCTGGGAATGAAGCGAGCTGGGGCCCGCACCCCAAGGTGCGGGCCCCAGCTGCGAAGTATGCGTCAGTGCCGGTGCGTCAGGCGGGAACGATGTTCTCGGCCGTCGGGCCCTTCTGGCCCTGCGCGATGTCGAACGACACCTTCTGGCCTTCCAGCAGCTCGCGGAAGCCCTGGGTGGCGATGTTCGAGTAGTGGGCGAAGACGTCGGCGCCGTCGCCGTCCTGCTCGATGAAGCCGAAGCCCTTTTCCGCGTTGAACCACTTCACGGTGCCAGTAGCCATGTGTTTCTCCTTCGGAGGCGGTGTACGGGAATACGCCCTGTGCGCATTCCGTGTCGCCGTGATGATCAGCCGTCGGAAAAACCTTCTGGCAACCACACTTGCAACTGGGTCCGACAGTAGCACGGTGCGACCGGCTTTGTACGGTGGACAATTCCGCTCCGCCGGGCGGTCGAGGAATACTCGCCGTACCCCGCACCTATTACTCGCCGTACCCCGCACCTATTTCTCATTTCACGGGCACAGATATTGCTCTCCGTGGGCGTGGCTTTCCTGTCGCGACTTCCGCCCACAGCGCTCTGACCTCCCTCGACGGGACAGGTGCCGCTGCCACCGTCGTCAGCGGATGGCGAACGCGCCCGAGACTCCGATACCGCAACAAAGGGATCAGGGCCGCGTCGGTCAGGTGGATCCCGGAGGTCCGGGGGCACGGGGAGTAGCGTCGGGTGAGATGAGTCCCGTGTTCGCACCGGCTCGTTCCCGCCAGGAAGGCGACGGCCTACTCCTCGCGAGCCTCGAGGTCTACGCGGCCGGGGTGAGTTCGGCGCGGCCGAACAGCAGGTCATAGCCGGCCGGGAGCTGGAGCAGGATTTGGTCCATCAGGTCCTCGCCGGCGGCGTCGGCGACGGTGGACAGCACTGCGCTGACGTCCCAGGCCGCGGTCTGCTCGGTGGCGCCCTCGATCCACGCGGCGGTTGCGCGGACGAACCGCTCCGGGGGCAGCGGCTCGGCGCTCTGCAGCGGGTTGAGCAGGATCAGGGCGAACGCCTCAGGCAGGCGCGCCGCCAGCCGGGCGCGGACGTCGCCGACCAGATGCGCGCCGAGCAGGGCGAGTACCACACGGGCCGCGCGCTCGGCTTCCTCCAGAGTGTCGTACTCGCCGCGTTCGGTCACGTGGCCGAGGAACGCTTCGCGTCGCAGAGTCATCTCAGCCGCCACCCCTCTTCTTCGGCTTGCCCGAGAGGGGTGCGGAGGGCGGGGTGAGGGGGAGATCAGGTGCCCGTCCTCCGCACCATCCGGCCGGTGTCAGCCGGAGATCTCCTTGCGGCCGGAGCCGACGCCGATGGAGATCTTGCGGGGCTTGGCGCGCTCGGCGATCGGGATGCGCAGAGTGAGCACGCCCGCGTCGTAGTCGGCCTGGATGTGCTCGGTGTCGAGGGTGTCGGCGAGCACGATCTGGCGGGAGAAGACACCCAGCGGCCGCTCGGACAGTTCCATCTGCACGTCGTCGGTCTTCGCCACCGGCCGCCGCTCGGCCTTGACGGTGAGCATGTTCCGCTCGACGTCGATATCGATCGCGTCCGCGGTGACGCCCGGAAGGTCGAAGGCCACCACATACTCGTCGCCCTCGCGGTAGGCATCCATCGGCATCGCCGACGGGCGGGACCAGGTGCCCGGGCCCATCAGCTGCTGCGCCAGCCGGTCCAGCTCACGGAAGGGGTCAGTGCGCATCAACATCGTGAAAACACCTCCAGCAGGTTCAGGCAGTTGCTGCCAATGCGCTCACTGACACCGTTGTAACATGTCATCCGATGGATGACAAACACGATGTCGTCTACCTGATGACAATCTGAGGGAGGTGCCCGTGACCGCAGCCGACCAGCCGTCCACGACCAGCACGAATGCCCACAGTCCAGCGTCGTTCCTCGCCGCCGCGGCGGCCCTTAACGCCATAGACGACGCCCTGCGCGACGCCCAGCGAGAGTCCCCGGACCTCCCGGATGCGCCCGGCCCCGGGCCGGAGCAGGCGCTGGCCTCCCTGATGCTGCTGCGGCAGGTGCGCGAGGAGCTCGCCGGATGGGAGACCGGCCTGATCGAAACCGCCCGCGACGCGGGAGCCAGCTGGGCCGACCTCGCCCACCCCCTCGGCGTCGCCAGCCGCCAGGCCGCCGAACGCCGCTACCTGCGCGGCCGCCCCGGCCCCGCCGGAACCACCGGCGAACAACGCGTCCAGGCCACCCGCGAACGCCGCGCCGCCGAACGCACCACCGCCACCTGGGCCCGCCACAACGCAGCCGACCTGCGCCGCATCGCCGGCCAGATCACCGCCCTCACCGACCTTCCCCCGGCCGCCCGCCGCCCGCTCGGTGAGCTCCACGCGGCCCTCGCCCACGACGACCCCGCCGACCTCATCGCCCCCCTGACCGCTGCCCGTCCCCACCTGACCACCACCCACCCCGACCTCGCCGCCCGGCTCGACACCCTCACACCCCCCTGAACCCCACCACTTGCCCCCAAGGCGGGCGCGAAACCCGCGGAACGGAGCGGTTCGCCGCCCGTCCAACCGCTCCAACCGCCAACCCGGCGAACCTGCGGTCACGGCACTGAGTGCGGCCGAGTGGATCCTGGCTCAACTCCAGCACGCGGGACGCGGACCGGTGTCACTCGTCGGCCTGGTGGTCGGGGCCGCGACGAGGGCGGCGATGGGGTCGCCCCTGTCCTGCACCTTCGGGTGCGGGCCCCGTTCAAGGGAACTGCGCTGCCCGTCAGAAGGCCCCGCCCGATGATCGTCGCCCGCTCCGACCGTGACGGGAACCCCGTTCGCGGCCAGCCTCTTCACGAGCGGGTAGATCATTTTCCAGCAGACCCCTCGACCGATCTCCTGGGGGAGCTTGCGAGGCGTCCCCTTCTTCGTGGGGCGCCCGCAACGCGATGACGTTCTATGTCTTCGAGAACGGTCGTATCTGGTGGGCGTGGCGCATTGTGAACCACCCGCTCACGCTGCCGCTGCGGAACGACCGAAGTGCAGTCCGGATAGTCGACGGCTGCGTGCCAGCCCACAAGTCGGCCTTTGCGTAAGTGACTTCGTCACCATTCGCCGCCTTGTGGCGCAGGTCATACGAAATGCGTCTCGCCCTATGAGATGGGCGAGGGCGGGTCGCCGATATTGGCGCCCGTGTGCCCCTTGAGAGATCGCCTCACCTCGACTTGGGGCACGCAGAGGGCACGCCACCCCCAAATTGGACTAGACAACGAATAAACCCCAGGCCGCTGACCTGGGGTTTCAATCTGGAGCGGGTGACGAGAATCGAACTCGCGCTCTCAGCTTGGGAAGCTGATGTTCTACCATTAAACTACACCCGCGTAAGACGCCGACCTGGGTCGGAGTCTGAACGCTCGCTCACTCTACCCCATCCCGGACCCCCGGCGTCGAAGCCGCGGGGTCTGAGTGTGTTTCAGGGGAGGGATCCGGCTGCGGGGTAACGGAGTTGGGGCGTACGGTGGGGATGCGGGGGAAGGCCCGGGCGGGGTCGGAGTGCCGCTGCGAGAGTCGTCTCTTTGATCCCGTAACGTGGCTTTTGTCGTCAGGGCAGTTGGCCAGACGAGGCTCTTGGGGAAGGGACTCTGGGACTTGATGGAACGCACCGTCGTCCGTTGTGCCGAAGGGCACGTGTTCAGCACCGCTTCGTTCCCGATGCAGCGGGCCGAGCGGCTCGGCCCCGGTCGGCTTGTCCGGTGTCCACGGTGTGCGCGGCTTCGCAGTGCCGTACCCGTCGCGCACGTGGACGCTCTCGAGAAGCGGTAGCGCGAAAGCGGTAGCGCGCGCGAAAGCGGAAGCGCAGGACAGCGGCCGAGGCAGCTGACAGCAGCACCGTCACCGGCGCGCGGAGTCGTCACGATTGTCACGGCTCCGCGCGCCTTGCGTATCCTCGGGGCGTGCTTCTCTCAGACAAGGACATCCGGGCCGAGATCGACGCCGGGCGGGTGCGGATCGATCCCTACGACGAATCCATGGTGCAGCCGTCGAGCATCGACGTGCGGCTGGACCGCTACTTCCGGGTGTTCGAGAATCACCGGTACCCGCACATCGACCCCTCCGTCGAGCAGACCGACCTGACCCGGCTCGTGGAGCCGGAGGGCGACGAGCCGTTCATCCTCCACCCCGGAGAGTTCGTGCTCGCCTCGACGTACGAGGTCATCACGCTGCCCGACGACCTCGCCTCGCGGCTGGAGGGCAAGAGCTCCCTCGGTCGGCTCGGGCTCGTCACGCACTCCACCGCCGGTTTCATCGACCCCGGCTTCTCCGGCCACGTCACGCTGGAGCTGTCCAACCTCGCCACGCTGCCGATCAAGCTCTGGCCGGGCATGAAGATCGGGCAGCTGTGCATGTTCCGGCTCTCCTCGCCGGCCGAGCACCCGTACGGCAGTGAGCGGTACGGCTCCCGGTACCAGGGGCAGCGCGGGCCCACCGCCTCCCGCTCCTACCTCAACTTCCACAGGACGCAGGTGTGAGTGACGTGACGGAGCCCGTGACGGACATACGGGAGAACCTCACCTACGAGCAGTTCGGCGTCGCCGTACGCGAGCTCGCGCAGACCATCGCCGACGACGGCTACGAGCCCGACATAGTGCTCTCCATCGCGCGCGGCGGCGTCTTCGTCGCCGGTGGCCTCGCCTACGCCCTCGACTGCAAGAACATCCACCTGGTGAACGTGGAGTTCTACACCGGTGTGGGCACCACGCTCGAGATGCCGGTCATGCTCGCGCCTGTCCCCAACGTGATCGACTTCTCCGACAAGAAGGTCCTGATCACCGACGACGTCGCCGACACCGGCAAGACGCTCAAGCTGGTGCGCGACTTCTGCCTCGACACCGTGGCCGAGGTCCGGTCCGCCGTGATCTACGAGAAGTCCCACTCCCTCGTGAAGTGCGAGTACGTGTGGAGGCGGACCGATGACTGGATCAACTTCCCGTGGAGTGTCGACGGACCTGTGATCAAGCGGGCCGGGCAGGTTCTGGACGCCTAGGCACGGTGGCCGCACGGGGGAGGCGGCGCCGATTCCGGGGCTTCAAATGCGGTGATCAGCACATCAGTTGGAGAAGCCGTGGGGATGTCGGGCAGACGTGCATGAGCGTGTGGCCGGAGGGGACATCCCTTTCGGGGAGCCGTGCGCTGTACGGCGCTCCCGCGGGGCGCGACGGGTGACGCACGGCGGCCATGTGTGACGTACGGGGCGGTGGCCTGGGCGTCCACGGGGGTGATGCCCGGGCCTGGCCTGAAGGCAGACCGACCGCCCACCGCTGCAACGGCCCGTTACCTGCCCCTGTGACAACGGCGCCCCCTGGCCGGCGTCAGCCGGATCCCAGGGGGCACCTCATCGCGAGTCGGTTCTCAGAACGTTCCCAGCTTCACGATCGACAGCAGGGCGACCAGCTGGATCGCGGACGCGCCCAGGGCCTTCGGCCACGGCAGGTCGTGGGAGCGGCTGACCATCATCGTCAGCAAAGCGCCCGCGGCCACCCAGGTCGCCCAGCCCACGATCTTGACGAGGTCCGCGTCGCCGCCGAGGAACATCGCGAAGACCAGGCGGGGGGCATCCGTGATGGACATGATCAGCATGGACAGGCCCACCGTGGGCTGCCAGGCGCCGTCGCCGCCCAGCTGGCGCGCCAGGGTGTGGGTGACGACGCTCATGACGAAGGCGCTGAGCACCATGGCCACGGCCGTGATCAGGACGATCGGGATCGCGTTGGAGATCGTGGCGCCGATCGCGTCCTCGCGTGCGCCTTCGAAGCCGAAGACGGCGAGGAGGCCGTAGATGAACGTCACGATGAGGGCCGGGCCCCACATCGTGTAGTCGCGCATCTGGAGGAAGGTCTGGTTCGGGGCCAGCACGATGCCCCGCAGCAGGTCCTTCCAGTGCAGGCGCGGGCCGATCGGGCCGGCCGGGGCCGGCGGGTAGGGGCCGCCCTGGCCGCCGTACTGGTCCTCGTTGATCGAGAACGCCCGGGTGTGCCCAGGGTTGTCGGCCGCGTACGGGTCCGGGGCACCGCCCTGGCCCGGGCGTCCGCGGCCGTCGCCGTAACCGGCGCCGAAGTACTCCGGCTCGTCGCCGCCTCCGCCCGGATAGCCACCGGCCTGTCTCTGCGGGTACGGCTGAGGAGCCGAGGGATAGCCGTACGACGGTCCCTGCGGCGCCTGCTGTCCGTGCGGGGGGTGTTGCGGTCGCGCTTGCGGGGCGCGCTCGTTCCGGCCGCCCCGTCCGTTCCTGAATCCAGCCACGTAATCGAACGTACCTGGTCCCGGAGAGTGACGTGTCGGGGTAGGGCTCCTACGCGGTGTTTGCGGCCGACCTGTGACATCCCCTAGGGGGTCGTCCAGGGGCGTTCTCGGGGTGAGCCGGGGGCGTTCTCGGGTTGTGGTCGAACTCACTCCGACTTCACCTGGGACGGCACCACGGTCGCCGAACAAACCACGCACACTCCGGGCACCGGCCAGCCGGCGATCACAGTCACCTGCGTCCCGCTACTGGACCATCCCCTCGATGATCGCGCTCTCCACGGACGTCACCCCGGTCGTCGTGGTCCCCGATGCCGAGCCGGGGAAGCGGAGGGAGCCGGCGTTGCCGCTCACGTAGAGGTCCGCGTAGCCGTCGCGGTTCGTGTCGCGCAGGCGGGTCACGTAGCCGAGCATGTCGTCCGTCCCCAACGCCCCTGGGACGCCTGCCGTGTTGCGGGCGAAGGTCTGCGAACCCGTGCCGGTGACGCCGGACGACCGGCCGCGCAGTACGTGGACGATGCCCGCGTACTCCACTCCGTCGATCGTCTCCCCGTACGCGCCGATCGCCAGGTCCTTGTAGCCGTCGCCGTTGACGTCGCCGGCGGAGATGCTCTCGCCGAACGAGTCGTCGGTCTCCGGCGTTCCGGAGACGCCGCTGGTGGACTGGCTGATGCGCGCGCTGGTCGCCGGGCCGGTCGAGGAGCCGTACCAGAGGGAGACGCGGCCCTTGTGGCCGGAGTAGGCGGGGGTGCCGATGGCGACGTCGCCGTAGCCGTCCTTGTCGAAGTCGGCGATGACGCCGTCGCCGCCCCCGTCACCGGTCGGGTTGACGTGCAGCGTCGGCCCGGAGGTGAGGGTCGAGCCGCCCTTGACGAACCAGGCGTCCGCGGTCTCGCCGTCGGGTGACCAGACGTCCCCGACGATGACGAGGTCGGTCTTGGAGTCGCCGTTCACGTTGCCCGCGATCAGGGCCGTGGAGGAGAAGCTCGACGTCTCCTTGTCCAGGGTCGAGACCGAGCCGTGGACGCCGGTACGGGTGATGGCGCCGCGGTAGACGTAGGTCTTCGACGCGTTGACGACGGCCAGGTCCTTGTGACCGTCGCCGTTGAAGTCGCCGGCGGCCAGGTCGTCGCCCATGTAGCCGTACGACTGCGCGGGCGCCTTGTTCGGGATGACCGTGCCGCCGGACAGACCGCTCGCGCTGCCCCACAGGACGGTGACCGCGCCCTGGTCCTTGCGCCCGTCGACGTCCTCTCCGCGGGCGGCCACCGCGAGGTCGCCGTACCCGTCGGCGTTGAAGTCGGCGGCGGTGCGGACGTCGCCGAACATGTCGTCCGCCTCGTCGGCGCCGGGTACTCCGGGGCTCGACTGGCTGATGAACTGCGTGGTGGTGCCCGGGCCGTCGGCCGTGCCGAAGGTGACCAGGATGCCGCCGCCCTTGCTGTCGCCCTGCCAGGGAGTGGCGTAGTCGCGGTAGCCGTCGCCGTTGAAGTCGTCGGCGTACTTGGCGGTGGTCGCGGCGGCCGGGGTGGTCAGTGCCAGGGGGCTGAGTCCGGCGGCGAGGAGTGCGGCGGCGACCGCCGCCGGGGTGGCTCTGCGCATGGGGAGGGGGCTTTCTTCGGGGCGGGACGGGGCGGGTGTGCGGCGGGCCGGGCCGGTCGTCACGGTGTGACGGACACGGCCCGGCCCCGCGGAGCGGAGCGCTCAGTCGGCGAACAGGCCGCCGAACTGCGGCGTGCCCGACGTCGAGACGCCCGAGGTACTGGGCGAGACGGCCCGGGAGCCGGACGTCGTGATCTTCGTGCCGTTGGAGGGCAGGTAGGTGACCGCGCCGTCGGAGCTGTTCTCGTACGAGCCGACGATCAGGTCCGCCTTGCCGTCGCCGGTGACGTCGTCGAGCTTCACGTCCGCGCCGAACAGGTCGCTCTTCTCGTCGGCGCCGGGGACACCCGCCGTGCTCTGGGCGAAGGCCTGCTCGCCGGAGGCGGTGTTCACGCCGGTCGCCGAGCCGTACAGGACGGTGACCATGCCGGTGTTGCTGACGCCGCCGATGTCCTCCTTCGGGGCGCTGACGACGAGGTCCTGGTAGCCGTCGCCGTTGATGTCGCCGAGGTCGAGGTCCCAGCCGAAGCTGTCGCCGGTCTCCGACGCGCCGGGCACGCTGCCCGTGTTCTGGTTGACACCGGAGGTCGAGGCGGGCCCGGACACGGAGCCGTAGGTGATGTTCACCTGGCCGCCGTTGGAGGAGTCGGGCACGGGCGTGCCGTCCTCGGTGGTGCCGTCCCAGCCGGCGCCGCTGACGATGTCGCCGTAGCCGTCGCCGTTGATGTCGCCGATGGCGGTGATGATGCCGGGCTTGAGGGCCTTGGCGGACGCGACGCTCAGGCCGCTCGCCGTGCCGGGCACGTAGTAGTTGGTGTTCCAGCCGTAGGAGGTCTGGGTCTCGAAGCCGTCGACCACCAGGTCCGTCATGCCGTCGCCGTTGATGTCACCGGCGGTGAGGCTCATCGGGCCGAAGGGGTTGTCGTTCGTGCCCGACTGGATCGGGGGCTTGATGGTCGTACGGCCACCGGGCGTGCCCGAGGTGGTGAAGCCGCCCTTGTAGACGTAGATCGTGGCGGACGAGCTGCCGACGGCCAGGTCGGCCTTGCCGTCGCCGTCGAAGTCGCCGGCCGCGAGGTCCTTGCCCCAGAAGTCGTGCGAGGAGGGGGCCGGGTCCGGGACGTCGACGCCCGCTCCGGTGAGGCCCTTGGCGGAACCCCAGAGGATGGCGAGGCCGCCGCCGTTGGTGTCGGTGCCCACCTTCTCGTCCGGGGTGCCCACGGCGAGGTCGTCGTACCCGTCGCCGTTGAA
The DNA here is from genome assembly GCF_040645355.1 of Streptomyces sp. NPDC046805. Lineage (NCBI taxonomy): Bacteria > Bacillati > Actinomycetota > Actinomycetes > Kitasatosporales > Streptomycetaceae > Streptomyces > Streptomyces sp. NPDC046805. Next base: position 230,272 of record NZ_JBEYYC010000003.1, read on the forward strand.
GTCGGCGTACGCCGTCTCGCCGCCGAAGAAGTCGCCGGTCTCGGCGGTGCCCGGGACGCCGGTGGTGTTCTGGCTGATCGTGGTGCGCTTGGCGGCCGATACGCCGGTGGTGGTGCCGTAGAGCGCGACGACCTGGCCGGCGTTGGCGTGGCCGCTGACGTAGGCGCCGGGCGCGGAGGCGACGACGTCGCCGATGCCGTCGCCGTTGAAGTCGGCCTTCGCCGTCCTGAACGAGTCCGCGGCGGTCGCCGTCGCGGCCGAGAACGTGAGCAGCCCTCCCGTCAGCGCGGCAGCGGTGGCCGTCGCAAGGGCGAGTCTCACGTGGTGCTGGCGGTGCTTGTGCATGCGGGGTTCTCCTGGGCATGCGGGGGACGTCTGGCGGACATCCCCTGTCGATGGTGGGAGGACCGCTCGCGTTCACCCAGGGTTGTCCGGGGGTTCGCGGTGCGGTCCGCGATCAGGAGACGGTCAGGAAGGGGTAAGGGTTGTACGTGAGTTCGGCGATTTCTCGCGGGCCATGAGGTGGGGTGGGTCGATGGCGAGGCGCCGAAACTCGGCTTCGTCGCCCCGCCACCTCACCTGGCGACCGTGGTCCACAACGTGACCGCCAGCGCGGTGCACGATGTCACGGCCGCCAGCGAGGGCAGGGGCCATCGGCTGCGCTCCAGGGCGTCGAGGCGGTCCTCGTGGTCGATGAGGGTCTTGTCCGTCTGGTCGGCGCGCTGGAGGAACAGGGCCAGGTCGCCGCGGGTGGTGGCGAAGCCGACGTCGACGGAGCGTCGTAGCCGTTCCAGTTCCAGCACCATGTCCTCGGTCTCCCGCGCGGTCATGACGTGTCCTCCTCCGCTTCCTCCTCCTCCGCTTCCCTCTCCGCGATCGTCGGCACGCTGCGGGCCGACGGCCTCGTCCCGTGAGCGCTCATGGGTCCCCTCCTCATCCCATGCGGGGCACACGCAGCCGTTCCCAGCTCACGCGCCCCGGAATGCCGTCGGCCGCACTGCCCGTGTAGCCGAGTCTGCGCTGCCAGGCGGCGTACGAGCGGACGTCCGCCGTGCCCCACACCGGGCCGGGCCCGACGGCGTAGTAGCCGCAGCCCTCGGCGACCAGGCGTCGGCCGACCGCCGTGATCAGCGGACTGCGGCGCCCGATCGTGAAGTAGGCGGCGCCCGGGAAGGGTTCGTACGCGGTCGATGACGTCGAGGACGGGCGCGGGACGGGGCGGATGCCCAGCCGGGCCTCGACCCGCGTGCGCATGGTGGGCATCGAGAACGACGGGTCGATCTTGCGGCGCGTCCACTCCTTGTGGCCGATCACGCTCGCCGCGCGCCAGTCGTGGGCCCGGCAGACGGCCGCCGACAGGCGCTTCACGGCGGTGAGTTGGGCGGTGGGGTAGGGGTCGCGGCCGTTGCCGAGGTTCTCGATCTCGAAGCCGTAGAAGCAGCTGTTGCCGTCGACGGCGTCCGGGCCGGGTGGCGGGAGTGCGGGGCTGTCGGCGCGCACGGCGGCCAGCACCGCCGTCGAGCCGGAGCCGGCGTGGTTCGTACGGCCGTAGCCCACCAGGTGCACGGTCCCGTCCTTGGCGACGAGGCCGATGCACAGCGGGCCGGGCAGCACCGCGGTGCCGTCGAGGCACAGGCGGAGGCTGTCGATGCCGGCGGTGTGGTGCAGCATGACTCCGTGGACGGGCCCCCAGGGTCCCTTGTGGTTGCGGTTGTGGGTCTGCCAGTTGCCGTGCTCGCGAACGGTGACGCCCTCGTCGCGCAGGGCGCGGACGAAGGCGTCGGCGGACAGGGGTGTTGCCATGGACAGGCACCTCCTGGGCGGCCCTTGGCGGGCCGCGACGAGGCCCTTGAGGGGCGCTTACGGGATGAGGGGCGCTTACGGAATGGAGTCGATCCGGATGAACCGGCTGTCGAAGTTCGCGGTGTTGGTGGTCGCGCCCGAGCGGTAGGCGGGCGTCCCGGTGTACGCGGAGCCCGGGGTCAGGGCCGTGACCAGGAACTGCGACGACACCGACGCCTTGGAGGTGCTGTTGACCAGGGCGGCCCGGTTGTCGTCGGCCGCCAGCACCACGGTGTTCGCGGAGTTGCGGATGTTGGCCGACATGTACGACGAGCTGCCGGACGCCGACGACCACAGGTATCCGCCGACGGTGACGAGGACCTGACCGGACGCGGGCGCGGTGAAGGAGGCGGCCATCGGGTCGCCGACCGCGTTGTTCAGCGTCTCCACGTAGGTCGTCGAGGTCGTGTCGCCGGCGTCGACGTTGATCTTGTAAGCCGGTGTCGGTGCGGCCGGCACCCAGGCCGAGCCCGTGTAGTACATCAGCCGGCCCGGTGTGCCGATCCAGGCGAGCATGCCGGCCACGGGCGCGGTCACCTTGGCGTCGCGGGCGGCGGCGTCCGCGAAGCGCAGCACGGTACGGCCGTCGAGCGCGTCGGCGAGCGCCTTGAGGTGGGCGGGAAGGTCGGCGGGATCGGTCGCCTGCGGGTAGGGCAGGCTGCTCAACGGGGTGTACTGGATGGTCATGCGGGCTCCTCGGACGGCGAGTTGGTGAGCGCTGGGGAGAGATAGGGAGAGTCGGTGCGTCGAGCTAGGCGGTGAGCGCCGACTGCACGGGGCCGTCGACGACGACCGTCAGCAGGCCGTCGTCGGCGGGCGGTGGGGCTTCGTCGGGATCGGGTCCGGGCGTGGCCGCCTCGGCCATCTCCTCCAGCAGCTCGGGCGGCGGCTGCACCGGTACCGGTGCGGGCTGCGGCTCCGGCGGGTTCTCAGACAAGAGCGGTCTCCTTCACGTCGTTCCAGGTCGGTTCGGCGGCGAGCAGGGCCGCGAGGGTGGCGTACGTGCGCGTGACGTCGGCGTACGTGACGGGCGCGGCCGGTGTGGGCAGCGCGGGCACGTCCGGGGTGAGGCCGGCGTCCTGCGGCACGTCGTTCGCGCGGACGCCGCGCAGGCTCAGGGTCTGCTGCATCGCGCCGTCCTGGCCGGCGGCGGTGGTGATGCCCACGACCCAGGCGAGCGTGTCGAGCGTGGACCCCGCAGTGTCCACGAGCCGTACGACGTCACCGAGTTGGATGCGCGGGTCGTACAGCACCTGGACGTCGCCGAAGACCGGCACCGGGTACTCCCCGGCGGCCCGCATCGCGTCAGCGAGCTGGTGTGCCGCGGTGAGGTCCTGCACCCAGTCGCTGGTGTCGCCGTAGAACTCCTGGCGTCCGTACCAGCGTTCGCTCGTCGAGTCGGGGACGTACGACACCGCCTGTCGTTCCACCGGGTCGGTGGTGGGCCGCAGCGGCACGATGCGGATGGACGGCTCGCCGTTCGTCGTGACGGTGTACAGGGTCTGTGTGGTGCGGTTGGTCAGGCGCAGCACGATCGTGCCGTCCTCGCGGCGCACCATCGCGTCCACGGCGCCCTTGACCGCCGTGGCCCCGGCCGCGCGCGTGGCGGCGACCCGGAAGCTGGAGCCGGGGGTGGGCGTCTTGTCGTCGGCCGTGTCCGGCGGTCCGATGTCCAGCTCGTCCTCGCCGAAGGTGTACGAGACGGTGAGCGTGCCGTTGCCGGGGATCTCCCGCACCAGTGTGTCGACGACCGCGTCGGCGTCGGCCAGCACGACCGCGCCCCAGTCCTTGGCGGGCTGCACGCAGAAGTTGCGGCAGGCGTCGATCTCCTCGGTGACGGTCAGGGCGGCGATGTCCCGGACGGACGTCAGCGTGAGGTCCGGATCCGTCGGAGTGGTGGCGAACCGGGTGAAGTTGCGCCACCGGAAGTGTCCGCGCTCGTCGAGTTCGGCCGTCGACATGGCGGCCTTGGCGATCTGTCCGATCGCCTCCCACTGCGAGCCCGACACCTTGGGGATGGTGCGCAACGGCAGGATCGCGTCGTCGAGTTCGGCGGTCTTGGTCCACGTACCGGACTGCGCGAAGGCGCTCGGCGTCGGGACGGCCGTCAGGCCGCTGGTCACCTGTACGTTCTCGGTCGCCATGGTGGTGATCAGGCGCACCTTGCGCAGCTCGGCGACCGGTTGCGGCCCGTTGGCGAGCGTGAACGAGCCTGTGACGCCGGTCCAGGTCGTGCCGTCGGGGGCCGTGACGATCGGGGTGACGACGGGCAGGGCGCTGTCCCCTTTGTTGGGGTCCTTGTTGACCGTGGTCAGATCGAGGAACGCGCCCATGTGCCAGAGGCCCCGCTGTGTCTTCATCTTGGTGCCGTTGTCGCTCCACACCAGCCCGCTGCCGGGGGTGGAGTCGGAGCTGAGCGACCAGATGACGACCTGCCCCTTGACGAAGTCGAGCACCAGGGACAGCGTCCCGACGGCGTTTCCGGTGCGGTTCAGCTCCACGTCGAGGCGGACGGTGTCGCCGATGCCGATCGCGTTGTTCACCCACGCCTCGACGAACAGGCGGCTGCCCGGCACGGTGACCCGGCTGCGGGGGAACCAGGACGCCGTCACCCCGCTCTCGCCCGGCGGCAGCCCCTTGGGCACCAGCGCCATCTCGAACGGGGCGCCCGCGCGCGACCAGGTGTAGTGGCGGGGGTCCGGCAGGTCCTCCGGCATGCCGAACGGTGTCGCGAAGCCGCCGTGCAGCGTGGCGTGCACCAGGCTCAGCGGCTGCCCGGCGACGAAGTCCTCCGCGCGGGGCGGCGGCGAGGTCAGCAGCCCGGCCTGGCGCAGCAGTTCGTCCACGCACCACGTCGCGGTGCCGAGAGTCCGTCCCCAGTACAACCCCGTGTACGGCCGCGGGAGTTCGGCGGGCGCGCGCAGCCGTTCGGCCCCGTCGAGGGCGGTGAGCTGCACGGCGTCGGCTCCGGACGCGGCGCTGCGGTTGCGCAGGGTGCCGCGGAACGCGGGCAGGGGAGCTCCGCCCACGCCCGCATCGTGCACGACGCTCTGGCCGGGGCGCGCGATGTCACCGGTGACGCGGGGCGCCCACGGCGAGTACAGCGCGGGCGCCGTCTGAGTGCCGTCGCCGCCGAGCTGCACGGTGAACTGGGCGGCCGAGCTGCCCGAGAAGGCGCGCATAGCGGCGGGCAGATCGGTCGCGTACGAACGCTCGACCTGCCAGGACTGCACCTGGTCGGAGACGTCCCGGCCGCCGAGCCGGGTGGTGTGCGTGACGGTGCGCTCGCCTGCCGCGAGCGCGGTCTTGGTCGCCTGGTCAGCTCGCTGCACCGGACACCTCCACAAGATCGACGCCGACGTTCCGGTACGGCAGCGGGCTCCCCGGGGTGTCCGAGTAGCCGGTGACGGCCATCTGGGGCAGCCCGTCGCCGGGCACGTCGTCCTCCGCGGTGTCGCCTCCGTACGTCAGACAGGCGCCGGCGAGGGAGTAGGTGCCCGCGGTGCCGGGCTTCGCGGTCGGCGTCAGGTGGGTGGCGCCCGCGGGCACGGTCGCCGCCACGAACGGGCCGGTCGCGGAGGCGGTGCTGAGGACGGTGCCGTCGGCCTTCTTGAAGTCGATGCCGACGGCGGCCGTGCCGAGCGCGGCGATCGCGGTCGGGGCGCGGAAGGAGACACGCAGTCCGGCGGCGGTGGGGAAGTTGCCGGACCACGGCCCGCACCGCCAGGCGACGCTGCTGGTGGCGTCGGCAGCGGTGAAGGCGAAGACCCCGGGCGCGGTCTCGACGACGGTTCCGTTGGTGGACACCTTGAACCACTGCGCCAGCCCCGTACTCCCGCTGGGCCCCTTGCCACCGGCCTGCGCGGCCTCCAGCACGTTGCCGGCCGCGGGGTCGATCAGCAGCAGCGGGGCACTGCCGTCCACGCGCCGGGCGAGCCGGTCGAGTACGCGCGCGGTGGGGGGCGGCAGCATGTCCCAGTTCAGCTTGATGCGCCGTACCGGCGTGGTGTTGCGGGTGAGGGTGACACGGCCGGAGAGCGCCTTGAACTCGGTGACACCGAGGTCGGCGGCGCGCTCGAAGGACTTGGCCGCCTGGTCGATCTCGTAGAGGTCGCCGGGCGGGCCGATCCAGAGATTGCCCATGGGGGAACTCCTTGGCTGTGTGGGTTCCTTGGCTGTGTGAGGGGCTATCGGCGAAGGGGGAGGGTGGCGGTCGACGGGCTACCGCCGGGCGAGCTGCCGCTGCCCCAGGAACACGGCGCGGGCGATGGTCTGCGCGTCGACCTGGACGACGACCGGCCGCTCGGCGAGCCGCTCCACCGCGGCGGTCAGGCGGCCGATCCCGCCACCCGGCCCCAGCACCCGGTCGAGCTTCGACAGCGGGATGACGGCCTCGGGCTCGCCGGCCTCACCGAGCACCGCGAGGGTACCGCCGGTGCGGGCGGGCACGATGCCGCCGGTGGCGAGGGTGGGGATGTTGGGGATCTGCGGGATGTTGATCCGGAATTCCTTGCCGCCGATGACCGGTACCCAGCCGGGGATCTTGACGTGGACCCGGTTCAGCGCGCTGATCATGGCGTTGATGCCGCTGATGTAGGCGCGGGGCAGGGCGGTGAAGGCGTTGATGATGCCCTTCAGGACGGACTTGATGGGCCCGGCGTGGCTCCTGATGGCCCCGAGGATGTGGCTGAAGGCCCACTTCACGCCCTTGGCGACGAGGGCGGTGACCTTGTCCATGTTGATGAACTGCGAGATGAGCGGCGCGAGGATGGCCATCACCAGGCCGAAGGGGTTGGCCGCCATGGCCAGGTTGAGCCCCTTCTGCGCGAGCGAGGCCCCCTTGAGCCCCCGGCCCAGGCCGCCCATCGACCGCCCACCCCGGTCGGCGTTCTTACCGGCCCTGCCGACGGATCGCTCGACGGCGTCGGACTGACGCTTGACGTCGCGGAGGGCGTTCTTGGCGTTGTTGGAGGAGGACTTGAGGTGGTCGAGGGAGGACTTGAACTTGCCGGTAGCGGCATTCGCTTTGGTGACTCCGCCGCCCACCTGGGCCGTCGAATCCTTGAGCTGCCTCACGGAACCGTGAGCGCTGCGGGACGCGGAGGCGAATTGACGGACAGCCCCGGTAGCGCCCTTCAGACTCTGTACGAGGGACATGAGGGTTTCCTCCTCAGTGGCCTATGCGATGTTCCAGGTCTGTCATCAGATCGAGCAGGGTGTCCATTTCCGTGATCGTGTGACGTGCGCCCGTTCTGAGTGAGTCGACTTCATGTCCCGTTTTCCGGACCTGGTCGGCCTGCTCGATCATGCGGATCTTGATCCCATCCAGTTTCTGGCTCATGGTCCGGTGGAGGCGCTGTACGGAGTCACCGGCGTCGTGAGCCTTGCGGGAGGCGGTCGAGGCCGACCGCTCCACGGAAGTGACCTTTGTAGCCAGTGTGTGGAGGTCCTTCTGCGCAGCTTTGGGTTCTTCGACCTTCATCAGGTTGAAACGTTGGAGCATGGGTTCAACGAGGGGCTTCATGAGGCTCTGAACGGACGGAACTCCTTTGACGGTCACTCCGGCAATGGTCAGCCCCTTCTCGTCGTACTTGATCAAAGAAGGGTCGAATTTGAAGGCCTGGCCTGACGCGGTGGTTGCCTGGATTCCACCGGCCTTATGCAACTGGAGGTTCGCGAAAACAGTCTTGGCGACCTCGACGGCACTATTCTTTGCCTGCTCCAGCAGTTTGTGAACGAGCTCGGGGGGTATCGCGGGGGGCGGCGGGACCGGCGAGATCGGCGGGATCGGCGGGACGGGCATGGGTGTCCTCCTTGCTGGGCGCCTGATCGACGCTCATGGGATGGAGGGGTTGGGCATGACGGCCTGGTGGCTGTTCGCGGTCTTCGTGTGGGGTGCGCTGTGGGCTCGCGGCAGAGTCCGGCGCGTGTACTGGCTGAACGAGCACGGGGCGTTGGCCGAGGCCGTGTGCGAGTGGGTCAGCTGGCAGGACGGGGAAGCGACGTCCTACTGCTTCTTCCGACTCGAGGACGGACGACGGATCAGGGCGGCGGCGGTGAGTCGCCCGGGGGGCCCTTTGGTCGAGGTGGGGGAAGTGGCGCAGGTCCTCTACGATCCGGACCATCCGAGACGTGCCGTCCTGCTGGAGGACCGCGGGCAGTCCATCGGACAGTACCGCGTCGCGCAGTACGTGTTCGTCGTGGCGGCGTCGATCGCAGCGACAGCCGGCGGGTTCCAGGCGCTGGGGTGACGCACCTGGTGGCGCTTGGGCCGATGGCGCCGTCTCAGGCGAGGGACCGGGTCATCTCCTGCGGACTCGATGGAGTCGACGCCTTTTCCGTCCTGAACAGCGGCACCGTGCAGCCGACATTGCGCAGGTGGCGCGCTGGTTGTCGGCCTCTGAATGCCCTAGGGTTCGTGACCGCCGAGGCACCGGCGACGTTGGAGGGGTGAGCAACTTGCTCGACGGTCTACGTGAATACGGTCCGGGCATTCTTATTCTTGGAATCCCCGCTCTGGGCGGGTCGATTCTGGCCATCTGGCGTGACGGAGGGCTTCGACGCCGAGGTGTTGCCGTTCGCGCTCTGTGCATCGATCAATCGCGGAACAAGGAGGGCGCGGTGGCCCTGCGCCTTCAGTACGAGGTCGACGGCACGCAGTACTACTGCACGACCCAGAATTACAGGTTTCCGCCTGCCGGAATCGGCCAGCGAGTGGACGTCGTTTACGACCCCAAACACCCCTGGTATGCGCTGATGACGTCGGAATTGGGCCGTGGACTCGTGCCGTGGATCGTCGGCGGCATCGCGACGGTGGTGCTTGTGCTGACCGGCCTCTCGTACCTCTGACGCCTGCCCCTCCCGGCGGCGCGCCGGCGCCATCTTTGGCGAGTGTTTTCCTCAGGGGGCTATCGAGGTGGAGGATTTCGTGATCGCTGCACGTGAAGTAGGCACTGCCCTCATGGTGGCCAGAGCCGTAACGGTTATCCTGGGTGGAATTGGAGGGGTCAGCTTTATCGTGGGCCTCGTCTTCTTGAGGCAGGTGCGCCACGACAAAGCGGAAGGGAATATCGAAACCGCAGCAATGGTGAAACGAAATGGGTTGATCGCCGTGGCTTTGGGGGTCCTGCTCTTTGGCATCGGCTACGTCGTGTGGGGCCTGTAGCCGGGTGTGTCGCGGCAACGCGGTCTTATGCGAGGAACCGCTGGACTTCCTCCGGAGGCGGGAAAGAGTTCCCCGGCGTGCTCGCGGTGTGCTGCTCCGGTTCGTGTGGCTGCCCGGGGCGATGGACGGGCTCTGGGTAGTCGAGGGGGTCGCTGTCCTCGTCTGCGTTGACCGTCGCGAACATCCAGTTCGCCTCGGCGAGTTGGTCGACCACATGCGCAAGCAGATGCTCGGTGACTGCCCAGTCCGCGGCTTCGCCGTGAAGTTCCCGGGCGACGGCGCTGTCGCGCGGCATGTGCTTGACGAGCACCGCGAGCCGGCGCGAGGAGAGCCGGCCGCGGTGCCAGTCGAGCAGGTCCACGCCGTAGTGGCGGAGCAGGTCGGCCTCGATGGCCTCGGCGTGCTCGTCGACCAGCTCGCCGAGGCTCAGCCTTCCCCCAGGCCCAGCCCCGTCTCCTTGCCGTAGGTCTCCAGGATCGCGGCGATGTCCTGCATGGTGACGTCGTGCTGCTCGAAGCGGGCGAACTGCGGCTCTCCGAGAAGGAGTCGGAGTAGCCCGTCCACGTCGTTGTCGTCGAGATCGCGCAGCTTGTGCGCGGTGGCGCGGGTGAGCTCGGTCGGCAGGGTGAAGGTGTCGCCGTCCAGCTCGAAGGACCAGTCGTGGCCGAGCGCCTCCAGACGCTGGGCACGGGCGGCGTTGACGTCGAATGCGGCCATGTGGGGCTCCTTGTCCGAGGGGAGGGGCGGTGCCCGGCGTGCGCACGAGCGTGCGCACGCCGGGCACCTTGGGGGCGGGGGCGCTTCAGGCCAGCGCCGCCGGGTCGTTCACCAGCCAGGTCGCCAGCGGCTTGGTCGGGTCGTCGCCCGACAGTGCGGTGAAGGTGACGCCGAGCTTGACCGAACCGGTGCGGCTCAGCGACAGCTCCTCCACCTCGGACACGGCGCCGTACGGGATCACCAGGCGGTACCGCAGGTCCTTGGTGCCGTTGTTGTCCGCGAAGTCGATGGCCAGGGCCCGCTGGTCCTGGCCGCCCGGGGCGCCGGTGATGTCGATCTTCTGCGCGGTGGCCTCCGTGGTGGACCCCGAGGTCGTGATCGAGGACGACGGAAGGCCCATGTAGAACGGGAACGTGTCCTTGTTGATCTGCAGCAGCTGGAACTTCAGGGTCAGGTCCCGGTCGGAGAGCATGAAGCGGGCCGGGGCCATCGACTGCCAGGTGTCGACCGGGTCGTTCTTGTCCTTCTTGTTGAACTTGACCCCGTCGGACGAGGTGAAGCCGAGGTTCACCCACGGGGCGGCCAGTGCGGTGGTCTCCTTCGGTGACGCGGTGCCGGCCGGGGCCCACCAGACGTTGCCGGTGCCGGCGATGCGGATCTCGGTGTTCTTGAAGCCTGCCATGTGTACTCCAGAGAGGGGGCGGAGGTGTTACGCGGGCCGGATCGACAGCCGGAGCGTGGCCAGGTAGCGGTTGCCGGCCGGCCGGTTGTAGTCCGGCAGCCAGCGCGGCCCGTCCGCCTCGTCGACGTCCGTGACGAGCGCGGTGCCGTACTGCGTGCCGACCAGTTCCAGCGCACAGGCGCGGGCCGCGTTGGCCGTGACGAGCGCGGTGGTCTTGTCCGGCCCGTAGACCTCCAGGTCGATGAGCGGCCGGTCGAGGTGGAGGTCGTCGATCCAGGCGCCGCCGGCGCGGGAGACGAGGACGACCTGCTGGGTGCCGTCGAACCCGGCGGGCGGACGGTTGTCGACCGTGGTCCCGGTCATCTCGGTCCGTGCCGTCAGGAAGTCGACGACGAGCCGCTCGGCGTCGGGGAAGTTCAGGATCGCCACATGGACGCTCCCTTCGGGGAGACGAGGGCAGCAAAAAGCGGCAGGCCCGTCGCCCCGGAAGTGGGCGCAGCTCTGCCGCTGCTTCGAGTGTGACGCCAGGGCTCGGATCCCGCAACTGACGTACCATCAGGCCGAGTTGTCGCATGTCAAAGGCCCCACCGCAGTGAGCGGCGGGGCCTGGTGACGTACGCACGAGGGACTGACGACGTACGCAGGTGCGAGGGGCTAACGGCTGCCGCGGGAGCGGTACGTCGCCCGCTCGGCCGCGAACACGTCCTCCAGTCGGTACAACTGCTTCCTGCCCTGCTTGTCGGCGGGTCGCAGATGCCCGCGCTGCACCCACTTGCGAATGGCCGCAGGCGTGACACCGGCTTCCGCGGCGGCCAACTCGACGGTGATGAGCGGGGAGTTCACGGTCGTTCGCCCTCTCGCTCCGGATCCAGTACGCGGCCGCAGGCCGGATTCACGCACCGCACCTGCGCCCGCTCGGGAAACGCCCGCAGTGACACGCAGTCGCAGACCGGGCAGCGGCCGGGCAGGCGGACCATCTGCTCGGGGTCGCCGAGTGCGCGGGCGCAGCGTGCGGCCATGCGCCGGGTCTCGTCCTCGGCGTGTGCGGCGAGCACGGGGTCGGCCGCGATCCGCTCCAGCAGCCCGGCGATGCGGCGCAGTCGCACCGGTACGGGGGCCGGACGTACGGGGCGTAGGCCGAGTCGTTCGCGTACGGCCTCCTCGAGTTCGACCACCCCGTCGGTGATGTCCCGGACGACGTCGGAGATGTGCAGGCGTACGGGGGCGGTGGGGCCCTCGACGGCTCCACTCCCGCGCCTCTCGCGCGGCCCGCCCCGGGCCAAGGGGGCCAGCTCGGCGACGAGTTGGGGGAACCGGTGCAGCAGGGAGCTGATCCAGACGGTGATGTCGTGCCCCTGCCCGAGGGTCGTACGGTCGGTGTCGGTGTCGGTGTCGGTGTCGGTGTCGGTGTTGCAGGCGCAGTCCGGGCGGCTCATACGGCGACCACCCGCCCATTGCGCCACAACCGACCGCCGCTGACGCCGTCGAACCAGGTGTGTGCCGGGTCGACGACGGCCTCACATTCGCGCCGGATAGGGCACTTGTTGCATGCGCGCAACGCATGTTTGGCGTCGGAAGCGCTACGGGTGAACACGTAGCGCTGGGGGAGATTGACGCAGGCTGCAGCCCTGCGCCAGTCAAGCTCGCTGGTCATGTGCACTGCCTCCCGTTCGATAGGAACGTGTGTTCGACATATGCCAGCTGTTCGTCAGCGTGACATCGTGCGAGCGCGAGCGCAAGTGTTTAGAGAGGGTGGTGTGCGGAAAGAGGGGGGAGGTTCACTCCATGTCAATCGCCATGGAGACGTGCGTAGTTGAGGCGGTCGTGCGAACATGCATTCGAAGGTGGGTGGCGGACATGAGGAAAACCTTGCGTGCGTGTGCGCACATTTACGGTGCGCGTGCGCGCGGTAGGCTTCTCCCCGTCGAGGGGAGTGCGGGGCCATGGAGTCCAGCCAACGTACGGAACGCCTGGAGCGCGCCGGCGGACTCGAGGAGTTCGCCGCGTGGGTGGAGAGCCTCATGCGCGGCCGCGGTTACGTCATCGACGGACCGCGCGGTGGCGGCAAGTCCAGACTGGCCGACGACGCCGGGGTGCACCGGGCCGCCGTGACGCGGCTGCTGCAGCGGCAGAGCATGCCGGACCTGGAAACGATGCGGCGCCTGGCTGTGGTGCTCGGGGTGCCGCTGCGAGACATGCTGATCCGCTCCGGACGACTGTCCGAGCAAGACCTGCCGCTGGAGCCGGAGTTGGGCGGGGGCGGCGGGGCCGGTGCGCGGATCAGTCCCGAGGAGGCGGCTCGGAGAATGGGAATCCCTGAGGACCTGCGGGGCCTGTTCGTGAAGGTGGCCAGACAGTTCCTGCCGGAGGGCTCTTAGGGGAGGAGCCGCAGGTGAGGGGCGGGAAGGAGTGCGCGCATGGACCGCGAGGGGGACGACCCGGACCGTGACACCTACGACATCTACGACGCCCACGGCACCGATGGCCAGGGTCCCGCGGGGAACCGGCTGACTCAACTACTGGGTGACCTCCTGATCGAACTGGGCCAGAAGGTCAGGAAGGCGGGCCCCGAGGCCGTACGCATCCTCACCGACGAGGAGGTGCAGCGCGCCAACTTACGGTGGTATCGCACTGGTTGGGAGGAACACGCGCAGGCGATCCGCCCCGCCGCCGAGTCCCCCGACCCCGCCGAACCGACGGCTCCGCCGGGCCCGTCCGAGCATCCGGCCGACCCCGACCCCCTGTCCGCCGCGGGCCGCCTGCTCGACTTCCCCCGCCCCGACACGAACGCGCCGACCCACCCCCTCCCCATAGTCGGCGCCGGCGACTCCCGCGTACGCGAACTGATGCCACACCGGCGCCGGGCACGCGAGAACGGGGGCGAGCACGCAAGGGGGCGTGACGAGGACGCGGACACGGTGCGCGGGCCCGAGGACGGGGGGTGAGGGGGACGACAGCCCGGGTTCTGTCCTCGGCGAGTGGGGATACGTTCGAGCCGTGGACACTCTCGTTGTTCAGTGGATTCTGCTCGTCATGGCCGCTGCGTGCATGTCCTTTGGCCTTTACTGGCCGTGGGCGCTCTGGATGCTGAAACGCAGGGGCGAAACGGTGGTGATCACCGGAAGTCGCGAGGACTGGACCGGAGGGCGTCACGGATATCTGCTCCTCTTCGAGGATCACCATGGCGGTTCCCAAGTGATTCTCACTTCGGACCTGTACCGCAGGGCACAGAAAGCCGCCAAGAAGGGCAGGACCTCCCCCCTGCCGGACAGTGGTGAAATCCGCGTCGTCTACGACCGGCGGAGACCGGCAAGAGCTCGGCTGTACCCGCTGAAATGGGCAGAAGCGGGCCTGGTGGTGTACATGCTGATCCCGGCCGTGATCCTCGTGGTGGTCGCCGTGCACCTTTGACCGCGTGCGGCCTGGTCGGTGCCGGTCCAGACCGTGCGGGCCGCGCTGAACGTGGGCTGCTTCCTGGGCTGGCGGGCCGTTCTGCTGGTGTACGTCTTCACCTCGGTCGGCAGCATCCACGACTGAACGTACGACGACGCCCCCTGCTCGTCGGACCGAGCAGGGGGCGTCGTGTTCCGTAAGGAAGGCGCCGTGGGGGCCGTTACTTCACCGGCTCCGGCTCCGGGGTGTTCTCCGATGCCGCGTCGTCCGCCGGGGGCTCGTCGTCGCCTTCGTCCGTGACCGGGGTCTTGACCGAGTCCAGCAGCAGCTGGGCCACGTCCACGACCTGGATGGACTCCTTCGCCTTGCCGTCGTTCTTCTTGCCGTTGACCGAGTCGGTCAGCATGACGAGGCAGAACGGGCAGGCCGTGGAGACGATGTCCGGGTTGAGGGAGAGAGCTTCGTCGACGCGCTCGTTGTTGATGCGCTTGCCGATGCGCTCTTCCATCCACATCCGGGCGCCACCGGCGCCGCAGCAGAAGCCGCGCTCCTTGTGGCGGTGCATCTCCTCGTTCCGGAGGCCCGGGACGCTGGCGATGATCTCGCGCGGGGGCGTGTAGATCTTGTTGTGGCGGCCCAGGTAGCACGGGTCGTGGTACGTGATGATGCCCTCGACCGGGGTCACCGGGATCAGCTTGCCCTCGTCCACCAGGTGCTGGAGCAGCTGGGTGTGGTGGATGACCTCGTAGTCGCCGCCGATCTGCGGGTACTCGTTGCCGAGGGTGTTGAGGCAGTGCGGGCAGGTGGCGACGATCTTCTTGGCCGACTTCGGCTTCTTCGTCGACTCGTCCTCGCCGTCCTCGCCGAACGCCATGTTCAGCGAGGCGACGTTCTCCATGCCGAGCTCCTGGAACAGGGGCTCGTTGCCGAGGCGGCGGGCGGAGTCACCGGTGCACTTCTCGTCGCCGCCCATGATCGCGAACTTGACGCCCGCGATGTGCAGCAGCTCCGCGAAGGCCTTGGTGGTCTTCTTGGCGCGGTCCTCCAGGGCGCCGGCGCAGCCGACCCAGTACAGGTACTCGACCTCGGACAGGTCCTCGATGTCCTTGCCGACGACCGGGATCTCGAAGTCGACCTCCTTGGTCCACTCCAGGCGCTGCTTCTTGGCCAGGCCCCAGGGGTTGCCCTTCTTCTCCAGGTTCTTGAGCATCGTGCCCGCCTCGGACGGGAACGCGGACTCGATCATCACCTGGTAGCGGCGCATGTCGACGATGTGGTCGACGTGCTCGATGTCGACCGGGCACTGCTCGACGCAGGCGCCGCAGGTGGTGCAGGACCACAGGACGTCCGGGTCGATGACGCCGTTCTCCTCGGCGGTGCCGATCAGCGGGCGCTCGGCCTCGGCCAGCGCCGCCGCCGGGACGTCCTTCAGCTGCTCCTCGGACGCCTTCTCGTCGCCCTCCATCGTCTTGCCGCCGCCCGCGAGCAGGTACGGCGCCTTGGCGTGCGCGTGGTCGCGCAGCGACATGATGAGGAGCTTCGGGGAGAGCGGCTTGCCCGTGTTCCAGGCGGGGCACTGCGACTGGCAGCGACCGCACTCGGTGCAGGTGGAGAAGTCCAGCAGGCCCTTCCAGGAGAACTGCTCGACCTGGGAGACGCCGAAGACGTCGTCCTCGCCCGGGTCGGTGAAGTCGATCGGCTCGCCGCCCGACGTCATCGGCTGGAGGGCGCCCAGCGCCGTCTCACCGGTCGCGTTGCGCTTGAACCAGATGTTCGGGAAGGCGAGGAAGCGGTGCCAGGCCACACCCATGTTGGTGTTCAGCGAGACCACGATCATCCAGATGAACGAGGTGCCGATCTTCACCATGGCGGTGAAGTAGACCAGGTTCTGCAGCGCCGGCACGCTCAGGCTCTTGAAGGCGAGGACCAGCGGGTACGACGCGAAGTACGAGGCCTCGTAGTGGCCCACGTGGTGCAGCGCGCCCTCGAGGCCGCGCAGCGTGTAGATCGCCAGGCCGATCGTGAGGATGACGTACTCGACGAAGTACGCCTGGCCCGCCTTGGAGCCCGCGAAGCGGGACTTGCGGCCCGGGCGCGAGGGCAGGTTCATCAGGCGGATCGCCATGAGCACGAGGATGCCCAGGGTGGTCATCACGCCGATGAACTCGACGTACAGCTCGAACGGCAGGAAGTCGCCGAGCACCGGCAGCACCCAGTCGGCCTTGAACAGCTGGCCGAACGCCTGGGCGAGGGTCGGCGGCAGCGTCAGGAAGCCGATGGCCACGAACCAGTGGGCGAAGCCCACGATGCCCCACCGGTTCATCCGGGTGTGGCCGAGGAACTCCCGCACCAGCGTCACGCTGCGCGCGTAGGGGTTGTCGGACCGGCTGCCCGCGGGGACGGGTTGGCCTAGTCTGAAATACCGGACGAACTGGCCGATGGCGCGTGCGAGCAGCGCAACACCGACCACGGTCAGGACCAGCGACACGATGATCGCGGCGAGTTGCATGGGGGCTCCTCGGGCCTGCGAGGGTCTTTTCGAGGGAGACCTCGAAATTACTAAGCGGTAACTTATGCAGTCCGTCTGAGACTACCCGTATCTTTCCTCGCACTGTAGTCAGGCGCGGGGTGATCTGGGTCGCTGAGGGGCCCTGGCAGCCCGCCCCGGAGCCCGCCCGAGGGCCGGGCCGGGAGCCGCCGCCGGAACCGGCCGAGAACCACCCCGGAACGACTGCCCTGTGGGTCGCTCCGGAATCCGGTGGGGAAATCGGCAGGCAATCTGATCGTGTTATTCGTACCGAATTGCTCCATTCACGCCTAATTTAGTGCCGTGCTCTACGGGATCATCGCCGCCATCGCAGCCCTCCTGCTCGCCGCCGCGCTCGCGGCACTGCTGCGCCGGCCCGGCCGACGGATCGGAATCGTCGACCGGCGCCGCCCGCAGCCCCTGCCGCTGGTCGGCGGCGCGGCCGTCGTGCTCGTGACCTGCCTGGTTGCCGGGGTCGGGGAGTGGACGGGGGTGGCGCCGCTCGGTGAAGGGGTCGGCAGGCTGCTCGTCGCGGGCGGTGCCGTCAGCGGGCTCGGGCTGGTCGCCGACGTGTGGCGGCTGCGGGCGCGGGTGCTCGTCGCCGGTACGGCGGTGGCGGCGGCGTGCGTCGTGCCGTACGAGGAGACCGGGGTGGCCGCCGGGATGCTGGCCGTGGTCTGGGTCGTGTTCGTCGCCCTCGCCTTCCGGGCGCTCGATCACGCCGACGGGCTCGCGGGGACCGTCGGGGTCATCACCGCCTTCGGGGTCGGGGCCTGTGCCGCCGCCGAGGTGATGGACGGACTCGCCGTTCTGCTCAGTGTGTTCGCCGCCGCGCTCACCGGGTTCCTCATGCACAACTGGCATCCCGCGCGCGTGGGACTCGGGGCCTGCGGGTCGCTGTTCACGGGGTTCCTGATCGCCTCGGCCGCCGTCTTCACGCGGGCCGGGTACGGGCTCGGGTCCAGTGCGGCCGTGCTGTTCGCGCTCACCGCCGTCGCGAGTGCGGACGTGCTGCTCGTGGTCCTCTCGCGGGCCACGGCCCGGCGGCCGTTGCTGCGCGGCGGGCACGACCATCTCGCGCACCGGCTGCGGCGGCTCGGGCTCACCCCGCAAGGGGCTACCGTGCTGCTGGCCATCGGGTCCTTCTCCGGGGTGCTCGTCGGGGTGCTCGCGGAGGCCGGGCTGGCGGGGGAGGGCGCCCTGTTCTGGGTGGCGGGCGCCGCGCTCGTCGTCGTACTGCTCCTGCTGCGAATTCCGGTGTACGGCGGCTCTGTTCGGGCCCGACGTATCGCGTCTGCGCAGGCCACGGGCTCGTTGCGTGTGCGGAACGGATAAGACTTGAGTCAATGTCACTCAAGTCTGTTGACCGCGCGGTGATCCTCGTGCACACTTGAGTCCGTTCCACTCAAGTCAGCTGGAGGAAATCACCATGGCACGTGCGGTCGGCATCGACCTGGGCACGACTAACTCCGTCGTCAGCGTTCTCGAAGGCGGCGAGCCCACCGTCATCACCAACGCCGAGGGTGCCAGGACCACGCCGTCCGTCGTCGCCTTCGCGAAGAACGGTGAGGTGCTTGTCGGCGAGGTCGCCAAGCGCCAGGCGGTCACCAACGTGGACCGGACCATCCGCTCCGTCAAGCGCCACATGGGCACCGACTGGAAGATCAACCTGGACGGGAAGGACTTCAACCCCCAGCAGATCTCCGCCTTCATCCTGCAGAAGCTGAAGCGGGACGCCGAGTCCTACCTGGGCGAGAAGGTCACGGACGCGGTCATCACCGTCCCGGCGTACTTCAACGACTCCGAGCGTCAGGCGACCAAGGAGGCCGGTGAGATCGCCGGTCTGAACGTCCTGCGCATCGTCAACGAGCCGACCGCCGCCGCGCTGGCCTACGGCCTCGACAAGGACGAGCAGATCATCCTCGTCTTCGACCTCGGTGGCGGCACCTTCGACGTGTCCCTCCTGGAGATCGGCGACGGCGTCGTCGAGGTGAAGGCCACCAACGGTGACAACCACCTCGGTGGTGACGACTGGGACCAGCGCATCGTCGACTACCTGGTCAAGCAGTTCCAGTCCGGTCACGGCGTGGACCTGTCCAAGGACAAGATGGCCCTGCAGCGTCTGCGCGAGGCCGCCGAGAAGGCCAAGATCGAGCTGTCCTCGTCCACCGAGACCTCGATCAACCTGCCCTACATCACCGCGTCCGCCGAGGGCCCGCTGCACCTGGACGAGAAGCTCACGCGCGCCCAGTTCCAGCAGCTGACGGCCGACCTGCTGGAGCGCTGCAAGACGCCGTTCCACAACGTCATCAAGGACGCCGGCATCAACCTGTCCGAGATCGACCACGTCGTTCTCGTCGGTGGCTCCACCCGTATGCCCGCCGTCGCCGAGCTCGTCAAGGAGCTGACCGGCGGCAAGGACGCCAACAAGGGCGTGAACCCGGACGAGGTCGTCGCCATCGGCGCCGTCCTCCAGGCCGGTGTCCTCAAGGGCGAGGTCAAGGACGTCCTGCTTCTCGACGTCACCCCGCTGTCCCTCGGTATCGAGACCAAGGGCGGCATCATGACCAAGCTCATCGAGCGCAACACCACGATCCCGACCAAGCGGTCCGAGATCTTCACGACGGCCGAGGACAACCAGCCGTCCGTGCAGATCCAGGTCTACCAGGGCGAGCGCGAGATCGCGGCGTACAACAAGAAGCTCGGGATGTTCGAGCTGACCGGTCTGCCGCCGGCCCCGCGCGGCGTCCCGCAGATCGAGGTCGCCTTCGACATCGACGCCAACGGCATCATGCACGTCACGGCGAAGGACCTCGGTACCGGCAAGGAGCAGAAGATGACCGTCACCGGCGGCTCCTCGCTGCCGAAGGACGAGGTCGACCGGATGCGCCAGGAGGCCGAGCAGTACGCGGAGGAGGACCACCGCCGCCGCGAGGCCGCCGAGAGCCGCAACCAGGGCGAGCAGCTCGTCTACCAGACCGAGAAGTTCCTCAAGGACAACGAGGACAAGGTCCCGGCTGACATCAAGACCGAGGTCGAGTCCGCCGTCGAGGAGCTGAAGACCGCGCTCAAGGGCGAGGACAGCGCCGAGATCCGCACCGCCACGGAGAAGGTCGCCGCCGTCTCCCAGAAGGTGGGCCAGGCCATGTACGCCGACGCGCAGGCCGCAGGCGGTCCCGAGGGTGCCGCCGACGGTGGCGCCAAGGCCGACGACGACGTCGTGGACGCCGAGATCGTGGACGACGAGCGCAAGGACGGTGCCGCGTGACGGAGGAGACCCCGGGCTTCGACGAGAAGCCCGACGTCCCCTCCGGCGCCACCCCCGAGGACGCCGAGCCGCAGGCCGCCTCCCCCTCTTCGGAGGAGGCGGCGGCCCCGGCCGGGGACGCCAGCCAGATCGCCGGCCTGGTCGCCCAGCTGGACCAGGTGCGTACCGCACTCAGCGAGCGCACCGCCGACGTCCAGCGCCTCCAGGCCGAGTTCCAGAACTACCGCCGCCGTGTCGAGCGCGACCGGATCACGGTCAAGGAGATCGCCGTCGCGAACCTCCTGACCGAGCTCCTGCCCGTGCTCGACGACATCGGCCGCGCGCGGGAGCACGGCGAGCTCGTCGGCGGATTCAAGTCCGTCGCCGAGTCGACGGAGACCGTCGCGGCGAAGATGGGGCTGCAGCAGTTCGGCAAGGAGGGCGAGCCGTTCGACCCGACGATCCACGAGGCCCTGATGCACTCGTACGCGCCGGACGTCACCGAGACGACGTGCGTGGCGATTCTTCAGCCCGGGTACCGCATCGGCGAGCGCACCATCCGCCCCGCGCGGGTGGCCGTCGCCGAGCCCCAGCCCGGTGCCCAGGCGGGCAAGGCCGAGGAGGCCGAGGAGAACGGCGCAGCCGACGACAAGGAGAACGGTGGCCCGGAGGAGGGCTGACGTAAACACTGACAGGAAGGAGGGGCGTCGAGGATGAGCACCAAGGACTTCATCGAGAAGGACTTCTACAAGGTCCTCGGCGTCCCCAAGGACGCCACCGAGGCCGAGATCAAGAAGGCGTACCGGAAGCTCGCCCGCGAGAACCACCCGGACGCCAACAAGGGCAACGTCAAGGCCGAGGAGCGCTTCAAGGAGATCTCCGAGGCGAACGACGTCCTCGGCGACCCCAAGAAGCGCAAGGAGTACGACGAGGCGCGCGCCCTCTTCGGCAACGGCGGGTTCCGCCCGGGGCCGGGCGCGGGCGGCGGCGGCTTCAACTTCGACCTGGGCGACCTCTTCGGAGGCGCGGAAGCCCAGGGCGGAGGCTTCGGCGGCGGCCTCGGTGACGTCTTCGGGGGCCTGTTCAACCGGGGAGGCGGCGCGGGTACGCGGACGCAGCCCCGGCGCGGCCAGGACATCGAGTCCGAGGTCACGCTGAGCTTCACGGAGGCCATCGAGGGCGCCACGGTCCCGCTGCGGATGTCCTCGCAGTCGCCGTGCAAGGCCTGCTCCGGCACCGGCGACAAGAACGGCACGCCGCGCGTGTGCCCGACCTGCGTCGGCACCGGCCAGGTGGCACGGGGCTCGGGCGGAGGCTTCTCCCTCACCGACCCCTGTCCCGACTGCAAGGGCCGCGGTCTGATCGCCGAGCATCCCTGCCCGGAGTGCAAGGGCAGCGGCCGCGCCAAGTCGTCCCGGACCATGCAGGTCCGTATCCCCGCGGGGGTGACGGACGGGCAGCGGATCCGGCTGCGCGGCAAGGGCGCGCCCGGCGAGCGGGGCGGCCCGGCGGGCGACCTCTACGTCGTCGTGCACGTCGGCGCGCACCCGGTGTTCGGCCGCAAGGACGACAACCTCACCGTCACCGTCCCGGTGACGTTCGCCGAGGCGGCTCTCGGCGGCGAGGTCCGTGTCCCGACCCTCGGCGGCCCCGCGGTCACTCTCAAGCTGCCCGCGGGCACGCCCAACGGCCGCACCATGCGGGCGCGGGGCAAGGGCGCGGTGCGCAAGGACGGTACCCGCGGCGACCTTCTGGTCACCGTCGAGGTGAGCGTGCCCAAGGACCTCTCGGGGAAGGCTCGTGATGCGCTTGAGGCGTACCGCGAGGCGACCGCCGGTGAGGACCCGCGGGCGGAGCTGTTCGAGGCCGCGAAGGGAGCTTGAGAGTGATGGACGGCCGTCGACGTAACCCGTATGAACTGACCGAGGAGACCCCGGTCTACGTCATCTCGGTGGCGGCCCAGCTCTCCGGCCTGCACCCGCAGACGCTGCGCCAGTACGACCGGCTGGGCCTGGTCTCCCCCGACCGCACCGCCGGCCGGGGGCGGCGCTACTCGGCCCGTGACATCGAACTGCTCCGCCAGGTGCAGGCGTTGTCGCAGGACGAGGGCATCAACCTGGCCGGGATCAAGCGCATCATCGAACTGGAGAACCAGGTCGCCGCCCTCCAGTCCCGCGTGGCGGAGCTGGAGTCGGCCCTGGACGGCGCGGCGGCCGCCATGCAGCAGCGCGAGGCCGCCGTCCACGCCTCGTACCGACGCGACCTGGTTCCGTACCAGGAGGTCCAGCAGACCAGCGCGCTGGTGGTGTGGCGGCCGAAGCGGCAGCAGTCCTCGGACTGAGCGGCGCACCCATGTGAGCGGGGCCGGGAGGTGATCCTCCCGGCCCCGTTTCGTGTTCCCGGGACGGGAGTTGAGGGGGAGTCGGCAGGCCGGCTCTTTGCCCCCTCGTGAACGCCCCTTTGGTGAGGGGACCGTAAAGGGCGTTTGGAGGAGCTTGTACTCAACCTTCACAGGCCTGCGGAGTGTGGTGTTGCGGACTCGTTAAGTAGTTTCCCTTGACGCCAGGTGTTCATGCCGCGTTGGCTTTTCAGTCACCTGGACCGCAATGAAGCGTCCACGTCCCTTACGCACCTGAAGTGAGCCTCCAAATGCGTCGTATCGCCATATCTGTGGCAGCATCCACGATGATCCTTTCGCTCGCCGGCTGTGGCGTACTGGACGCGGCGGGGGGCGCGAGCGACGCGGGCCCCACCAAGGGCGACGACATCACGGTGGGTCTGCTCCTGCCGGAGACGGCGAACACGCGGTACGCGAGATTCGACTACCCCATCATCAGAGACAAGGTCGCCGAACTCACCGCGAAGCGGGGCAAGGTGGAGTACGCCAACGCCGATGCGAGCGCGGCCACGCAGGCCCGGCAGATGCAGAAGATGATCGACCGGCGGGTCGACGTCATCCTGGTCGACGCGGTCGACTCGCACGCCATCGCGGGCTCGGTGCAGAAGGCCAAGGACGCGGGCATCCCGGTCATCGCCTACGACCGGCTGGCCGAGGGTCCCATCGACGCGTACATCTCCTTCGACAACGAACTCGTCGGCGAGGTCCAGGGCCGCTCGCTGCTGGACGCGCTGGGCTCGGAGAGCGGCCTCCACGACCGGATCGTCATGATGAACGGCTCGCTCACCGACCCGAACGCCAAGCAGTTCAAGCAGGGCGCGCTGTCCGAGCTGAACGGCAAGGTGACCATCGCGGCCAGGTACGACACCAAGGACTGGAAGCCGGAGAACGCCGCGGCCAACATGACCCAGGCGATCAACCAGATCGGCAAGGCCAACATCGCCGGCGTCTACGCCGCCAACGACGGCATGGCGGGCGGCGTCATCAAGGCCCTCAAGGCCGCCGGCGTGACCCACCTGCCGCCGATCACCGGCCAGGACGCCGAACTGGACGCGGTGCAGCGGATCGTCACCGGCGAGCAGTACATGAGCGTCTACAAGTCCTACCCGGACGAGGCTCAGTCCGCCGCCGAGATGGCCGTCGCCAAGGTCCAGGGCAAGGACATCCAGTTCGACGCGCTGACCCAGGACAAGGTGAACAGCCCCACGAACAAGGGCATCCCGGCGCAGCTCGTGCAGGTGTCGGCCCTGACGAAGCACAACATCAAGGACACCGTCGTCGCGGACGGCATCTACAAGGTCTCCGACATCTGCACCCCCAGGTACCGGGCGGCCTGCGCGATGATCGGCCTCAAGTAACCCGCGCGACAGCCCGGTACGGAGCCGGAACGAGATGGGAGAGGAGGTGGGCAAGCGGTCGAAACCGGTGCGCTCCGGAAGACGCGGCGTGGAGAGCCGTGTTGCGGAGGCCGGTCGGGCCGCGCATAGTTGCGCTGCGGAAGTGGCAGCACACCGGGGGTGAAATGGTCGATGACCGGGCGCGCGACTCAGGAGCATCCACACGGCGCCGATCGGCTGTGCGGTGCGGCAGACCGCGTGTACTCCCGCGCCGTACGCAGGGGACGCGTGCCGCGCACGGACGCCGAGCCGGTGCCCTGCCTGCTGGAACTGGCCCTGCTGCACCCGGACCCCGACGACATGGACTGGCTGGTGCCGACCTCGCCGCAGGAGGTCATGACCCGGTTGCTGCGCGGCGTGTACGACGAAGTCCGCGACAGCCAGCGGCGGGTGGGAACGGCGGTGGCCGCCTTCGAGTGGTACGCCGGTCTGGGCCGGCAGCTGCAGTCCTCGGCGCCCGCCGCGGCCGAGGGCAGCGCGATCCGCGTCCTGGACGGGCTGTCCCGTATCCAGGCCGCGATGGACGAGGCGACCGAGGCGTGCACGAGCGAGGTGCTGACCGTGCAGCCCGGCGGCATCCGGCGCGAGGCCGAGCTCACCGAGGGGCTGCCCCGCGCGCTGGCGCTGCGCGCCCGGGGCGTGCGCATGCGCGACCTGTACACGCACGTGGCCCGGCACGGCCAAGGTCTGCTCAACTACCTGGAGTTGATGGGTGACGCGGTCGAGGCCCGCACCCTGGACGAGGTGATCGACCGGCTGATCCTCTTCGACCGCACGGTGGCCTTCGTCCCCGCCAACGACGACCACACGATGGCCCTGGAACTACGCCACCCGGCCCTGGTCGCCTACCTGGTGACCGTCTTCGAGCGCCTGTGGCGCCTGGCGCTCCCCCTGACCGCGCCGCTCCCCGACACCGGCATCGAGGGCATCTCCCACCGCGAGCAGTCCATCGCGGCCCTGCTGGCGGAGGGCCACCAGGACGCGGTGATCGCGGAACGCCTCGGCATCAGCGTCCGTACGTGCCGCGCCCACATCGCCCGCCTGTCGGAGACCCTCGGAGCGGCGAGCCGTACCCAACTGGGCGTGCGGATAGCCCAGGTGGGGCTGGACGGGCCCGCGCACACGGACGGTACGGGAGACACGAGCGACACGGGCGACCGGGGCGGGATGGCCGCGGTCAGCTTTCCGGATCAGGTTTCCGGTCCAGGATTCCCGAGCGTGCGATGAGATAGCCGAGCTGGGCACGGCTCTCACTGCCGAGGGTGTCGGCGAGCTTGGCGATGTGGACGCGGGCGGTACGCACGTTCATCCCGAGACGCTCCGCTATGACGGCGTCGGTATGGCCTTCGACGAGGAGGGAGGCGATGGCGTGTTGGCGGGGGGTGATGCCGTTGAGGTCGGGGGGCTCCACGGCCTCGGCGTACATGGGGGTGGCAAGGCGCCAGAGCCGGTCGAAGGTTTTGACGAAGTACTTGAGCAGGGCTTGTTCGTACAGCTTCGTCCCCGCGGCACACAGTTCCTCGACGCTGTGCTCCGGGTGCGGTATCGAGTTCACGGTGGTGCCTCCCCCCGGCGGTTAGTGGTGGCGGTGCTGTACCCGGACCGAGGAGTGCTGGTTCAGGATTCCCGACTGGGCGATGAGATAGCCGAGTTGGGCCCGGCTGCCGCTGCCCAGGATTTGTGCCAGCTTGGCTATGTGGGCGCGGCAGGTGCGTACGTTCATGCCCAGGCGGCGCGCAATCGCCTCGTCTACGTGGCCCTCCACCAGGAGCTTGGCGATGGAGTGCTGGATCTCGGTGATGCCGTCGGGGGTGGCCTCGTAGGGCCCGTTCATGTTCAGCGGGACGGCGCGGCTCCACATGAACTCGAAGACTTTGGTCAGATAGCGAACCAGGCCGGCCTGGCGCAGTTCCAGCGCCACCTGCTGGTCGTCGCGTATAGGGATGAACGCGACGGTCTCGTCGCAGATGATGAGGCGCTCCACAAGCTCGTCGATGGTGCGGTACTCCACCTTGCCGTCGGCGAGGTCGGCGGCATAGGCCAGTTTTTCCGGGTTGTAGCGGGCGGTGTGCTGGTACAGGGTGCGGACCTTCACGCCGCGTTCGATCAGCGGTCTGTCGCGCTCCAGCCCTCGCAGCACGCTCCGGTCGGAGATGCGATCGTTCGGCTGTACCGTGCGTACCTCCGTCTGGCACTCCTCCGTGGCCAGGTTGAGTGCCGCATTGATCCGATCGCTGCCCTCGAGGATGGTGATCGAGTCGCTGGTTGCCAAGACCTGTGCACTGAGAGTCATGAACGGCTCAAAGGCATCGGCGAGTTGGATCGACAGCCGTCGACGTTCGGTTATCTCGCGCTCAATCGGGCTGAGCCGCTGCGCCAGAGCGACCGCCGGGGGGACCGGACGCAGCCAGTTCGGGTCGTCGGGGTCCGGGTGGAGCAGGGCGAGTTCCATCAAGCAGGGTGCGGTCGCGGTGTCCGCGCGTGCGACGCGTCCTGTGCGCAGCGCCACGGTGTAGATGCGGCCACCTTCTTCGCACAGCTCCGTCACCGCGTGGGGGTGTGCCGCTTTCGTGTGATTCGTTGTCATACTTCCACCCCCCAGGGTCCTGAACATGCAGGAACATGATGCATCGATTGTGTGGCCATGACGTGCCTGAATGAGCCATCGTCATAC
The DNA here is from genome assembly GCF_040645355.1 of Streptomyces sp. NPDC046805. NCBI lineage: Bacteria > Bacillati > Actinomycetota > Actinomycetes > Kitasatosporales > Streptomycetaceae > Streptomyces > Streptomyces sp. NPDC046805. Next base: position 256,314 of record NZ_JBEYYC010000003.1, read on the forward strand.
CTGGCGGGGGAAAGGGGACCTTCAAGTGAGGACGAAGCTGACTATGAGCAGGAAATTGCTTCGCTCGGTGCTTGTCGCCGCCTTCTCCGTTGCCGTGGCCATTGGTGCATTGTCGAGCTTCTCGCACGTGAGGGAGGACGCTCGGGCAAACACCAGCTGGCCGTCGGTGTCCATGTCTATCGATGCCGATGCGGTGGCAGCCGGCACAGCAGGAGTTGTGAGCTGACGTGACCACTCCCCCCGACGACCGATCCTTCCGCCGCGAGATGGCCACCGCCTACCGCTCCGGCTGGCACTTCATCGACCTGGTCACCGCCATCCCCCACAGTGGTGACTCGCTGATGGTGACCGTCTTCGGTGAGCCGGTCGTCGTCACGCGGGACGAGGACGACGACGTGCGGGCGTACCGGTGTCTGCGTAAGCCGCGTGGGGCGCCGAAGCCCGTGCGGTGCGCCATCCGGTATGGAATGATCTTTGTGAACCTGGACCAACGGGATCATCTGCTCACGGGAGCGAAGGTCTCGGACTTGAGGACCATCTCGGCCACCCCCCGCAGTGCCTGACGCGATTCCCCCGTCGTAACAGATCGCTCAGGTGCTTCCCCCCGGCAGCGGCGTCACCGTGACCTGAACACGGTGACGCCGCTGCAGTTTTGCCGGGCATCTCCGCGTATCGGCGGCTTCCCATGGTGGCCGAAATCCGCTCTCGCGGGCTCAGGCGCGCCCCATGGCCCGCTCCACCTCGATCTCGATCACCACGCGTGACGGGTTCGGCGAGGGTGTCCGCTCGTAGCGCTCGGCGTAGCGCCGTTCCGCCTCCGCGATCCGGGCCGGGTCGGTCTGGACCCAGGCCCGGCCCTCCAGGGTCGCCCAGCGGCGGCCGTCCACCTGGCAGACGGCGGCGCGGGCGCCCGCCGGGCCGGCCGCCAGGACGTTGGCCGCCTTCGCGCTCGTCTTGTTCGTGATGATCCGGGCCAGTCGCGCCTCGGGGTCGTAGGTCACTCCCACCGGTACGACGTGCGGGCCGCCGTCGGGTCGCAGTGTCGTGAGCGTGCACAGGTGCCGTTCCCGCCAGAAGGCGGCGTACGGCGCATCAGGTGCGCCCGGGTTCACGGCATATCCGGAATGTGTGGTCATGAGCTCGAAACCTAACGCCAAAGGTGTCGCGGGAACGACCTTGAGCGGAGTAGACTCAACTTTGTGAACTTGGGTTGAGTCAGAAATGGCTCAGCGGCAATGGTGTAGTGACGCCGAGGAGGAGAACGGATAAGTGGACGCCGAGTTGACCAACAGGAGCCGGGACGCGATCAACACGGCAAGCAACCGGGCCGTGACCGAGGGGCACCCGGACCTGACCCCCGCTCACCTGCTCCTGTCCCTGCTCCAGGGGCAGGACAACGAGAACATCACCGACCTGCTGGCGGCCGTCGACGCGGACCAGGCCGCCGTACGCTCGGGGGCCGAGCGCGTGCTCGCCGGGCTGCCGAGCGTGACCGGGTCCACGGTCGCGCCGCCGCAGCCCAGCCGGGAGCTGCTCGCCGTCATCGCGGACGCGCAGGCGCGGGCCAAGGAACTCGGTGACGAGTACCTCTCCACCGAGCACCTGCTCATGGGCATCGCCGCGAAGGGCGGCGCGGCCGGCGAGGTGCTCGCGGAGCAGGGGGCCGACGCCGGGAAGTTGCAAGAGGCCTTTCAGAAGGCCAGGGGAGGACGCCGGGTGACCACCGCAGACCCGGAAGGGCAGTACAAGGCCCTCGAGAAGTTCGGTACCGACTTCACCGCCGCCGCGCGGGAGGGCAAGCTCGACCCCGTCATCGGACGGGACCACGAGATCCGGCGCGTGGTGCAGGTGCTCAGCCGCCGTACCAAGAACAACCCGGTGCTCATCGGTGAGCCCGGTGTCGGCAAGACCGCCGTCGTCGAGGGGCTTGCCCAGCGGATCGTCAAGGGCGACGTGCCCGAGTCGCTGAAGGACAAGCGACTCGTCGCGCTCGACCTCGGCGCGATGGTGGCCGGGGCCAAGTACCGCGGTGAGTTCGAGGAGCGGCTGAAGACCGTGCTCGCGGAGATCAAGGACTCCGAGGGGCAGATCATCACCTTCATCGACGAGCTGCACACGGTCGTGGGCGCCGGTGCCGGCGGCGACTCCGCCATGGACGCGGGCAACATGCTCAAGCCGATGCTCGCGCGCGGTGAGCTGCGCATGGTCGGTGCCACGACCCTGGACGAGTACCGCGAGCGGATCGAGAAGGACCCCGCGCTTGAGCGGCGCTTCCAGCAGGTGCTGGTCGCCGAGCCGACGGTCGAGGACACCATCGCGATCCTGCGCGGTCTGAAGGGGCGCTACGAGGCGCACCACAAGGTGCAGATCGCCGACAGCGCGCTGGTGGCGGCCGCGACCCTGTCCGACCGGTACATCACCTCCCGCTTCCTGCCCGACAAGGCCATCGACCTCGTCGACGAGGCCGCGTCCCGGCTGCGTATGGAGATCGACTCGTCCCCCGTCGAGATCGACGAACTCCAGCGCGCCGTCGACCGGTTGAAGATGGAGGAGCTGGCCCTCGACAAGGAGACCGACGCCGCCAGCAAGGAGCGGCTGGAGAAGCTGCGCCGCGACCTCGCCGACCGGGAGGAGGAGCTGCGGGGCCTGACCGCCCGCTGGGAGAAGGAGAAGCAGTCCCTCAACCGGGTCGGTGAGCTGAAGGAGCGGCTCGACGACCTGCGCGGGCAGGCCGAACGCGCTCAGCGCGACGGCGACTTCGACTCCGCCTCCAAGGTGCTCTACGGCGAGATCCCCCAGCTGGAGAAGGAGCTGGAGGCCGCCTCGGAGGCCGAGGAGGAGGCCGCCCGCGACACGATGGTCAAGGACGAGGTCGGCTCGGACGACATCGCCGACGTGGTCGCCTCCTGGACCGGCATCCCAGCCGGCCGCCTGATGGAGGGCGAGACGCAGAAGCTGCTGCGCATGGAGGACGAGCTCGGGCGCCGGCTCATCGGGCAGACCGAGGCCGTACGGGCCGTGAGCGATGCGGTACGGCGGTCGCGCGCCGGGGTCGCCGACCCCGACCGGCCCACCGGATCGTTCCTGTTCCTCGGCCCGACCGGTGTCGGCAAGACCGAACTCGCCAAGGCGCTCGCCGACTTCCTCTTCGACGACGAGCGGGCCATGGTCCGCATCGACATGTCGGAGTACGGCGAGAAGCACAGCGTGGCCCGGCTGGTCGGCGCGCCTCCCGGCTACGTCGGCTACGAGGAGGGCGGCCAGCTGACCGAGGCCGTGCGGCGGCGCCCGTACAGCGTCGTGCTGCTGGACGAGGTGGAGAAGGCGCACCCCGAGGTCTTCGACATCCTCCTGCAGGTCCTGGACGACGGGAGGTTGACGGACGGACAGGGCCGTACGGTCGACTTCCGCAACACGATCCTCGTGCTGACGTCGAACCTGGGCAGCCAGTTCCTCGTCGAGCCGGCGACCAGTGAAGAGGTGAAGAAGGCGCAGGTGCTGGAGGTCGTCCGGACCTCCTTCAAGCCCGAGTTCCTCAACCGACTCGACGATCTGGTGGTCTTCTCGGCCCTGGACAAGGACGAGCTGTCCCGGATCGCGCGGCTCCAGATCGACCGGCTGGCCAAGCGGCTGTCCGAGCGGCGGCTCACCCTGGACGTCACGCCCGAGGCCCTGGCCTGGCTGGCGGAGGAGGGCAACGACCCGGCGTACGGCGCGCGCCCGCTGCGCCGCCTCGTCCAGACGGCCATCGGCGACCGTCTCGCCAGGGAGATCCTCTCCGGCGAGGTCAAGGACGGCGACACGGTCTGCGTGGACGCCGTCGGCGACGGTCTGATCGTCGGGCCGGCGACGGGCAAGACGCTGTAGTCCGGAAGCGGTCCTCACCTGCGTGGCCCCGGGACATCCGTCCCGGGGCCACGCAACTGTGCGGTCGGGGGCGCGCATCGCCGTGGCGGAGGTTGCCGGTCACCGGCCAAGAGAGAGAGGGTGGGACGTATACGTCTGGCCTCAGCGACGGCCGGACGAGCCAGACGATCGTAGGAGTCTCCAAGTATGTCCATCGACCCGTCCTCGATTCCGAACTTCGGGGGCCAGCCCGAGCCCGAGCCCCAAGGACCGACGGGCCCCGTCGTCCCGGATCAGGACCTCGTGAAGCAGCTCCTCGACCAGATGGAGCTCAAGTACGTCGTCGACGAAGAGGGTGACCTCGCGGCGCCGTGGGAGCAGTTCCGTACGTACTTCATGTTCCGCGGGGACGCGGAGCAGGCGGTCTTCTCGGTGCGGACCTTCTACGACCGGCCCCACAAGATCGACGAGAAGCCGCAGCTGCTGGAGTCCATCGACGACTGGAACCGGCGGACCCTGTGGCCCAAGGTGTACACCCACACCCACGACGACGGCACCGTCCGCCTCATCGGTGAGGCCCAGATGCTGATCGGCACGGGCGTCGACCTCAACCACTTCGTCTCCTCCACGGTCAGCTGGGTGCGGGCCGCGATCGAGTTCGACAAGTGGCTCGTCGAGCAGCTCGGCCTCGAGCAGGACGTCGACGAGGCGGACGGCCCCGAGGGCGGCGAGGAGCAGTAGCCCGCCCGCTCACAGCGGCGCGTCGGCGAACACCACGAGGTACGCGCCGTAGCTGAACGAGAGCCCGGCCAGGGCGCAGGCCACCAGAGCCGCGCGCCAGGGCTGGGCTCTCGCCATACGCACCAGGGCCTGGGCCGCGGGGAGCAGCAGCGGGAACGCGGCCAGCAGGAAGCGGGGCTTGCACTGGTGGTAGCTCGAACCGCCGAGGGCCACGAGCAGCAGGACGCCGCTGTAGACGAGCAGGGCGAGCGGCGGGCGGTCGCGCAGGAGCAGCACGAACAGCAGCGCGGCCACTCCCATCAGCACGTAGGCCACGTAGAAGTAGAACCCGTCCCCGTCCGTCAGCAGGTGCTTGGCGAAGTGCAGCGACCCGAGGCCGAGGTCGAAGCGGGAGCCCCAGCCTCCCTGTACCGCGAAGTACCCGCCGAGCAGGTCGCCCTGGCGCCGGCCGACCCACAGCACATAGCCCCACCAGCCCAGGGGCGCGAGCGCGGCGCCCGTCCACAGCCTGGGGGAAACCCGTCCGCGGGCGGCCCGGATCTCCACCGCCGCGACTGCGAGCACCGCCAGCGCCACCGCGAACCCGTTGGGCCGGGACAGCCCGGCCAGCGTGGCCAGCAGGCCCGCCCGCACCCAGTGCCCGGTGAGCACGGCGTACAGCGACCAGGCGGCGAAGGCGGTGAGCAGCGGTTCGGTGTATGCCGTCGACAGGACGACCGAGTGCGGCAGCAGCCCCCACAGCAGCACCAGGGCGCCGCCGACGGCGCGGCCGTGCACCCGGGTGCCGACGGCGTAGATCCCGCAGGCGGCCACGACGGCCGCGACCCATGACAGCGCGAGTGCCGCCGCGCCCGCATCCAGCGGGGCCACGGCGGTGACGGCGCGGATCAGGCCGGGATAGAGCGGGAAGAAGGCGAGGTTGCTGAGGGCGAAGCCGGGCTTGTAGAAGGTGGCGCCATAGCCGTGGATGGCGATTCCCAGGTACCAGAGCGAGTCCCAGGACCGGGCGAGCAGGGTGAGCGGGTGCTTGCCGTCGGCCCGGGCGGCGACGGCGAGCACGGCCACGCCGGCGATCCGGGCCGCGACGAACAGGCCGACCGCCGTGACCGCGGCCGGGATCCGCAGCCGGAGCGGCCGGATCCCGGCGTCGGTGTCCGGTGCAGGCAGGGCAGGGGAGGTTACGGGCGTGCTGACATGGTTCACATGGGCATATTGCGGGACGAGTGGGTCGTACCCGGTGATTATGGGACCGTGCCCCGCGCCGACTAGGCCGCTCAGCCCATCAGGCTCTTCAGACGTGTGGCCGCTTCCTCCAGTACGGCCGTCTGCTTGCAGAAGGCGAAGCGGACGAACGGGGCGCCCTCGTCCCGGTGGTCGTAGAACACCGCGTTCGGGATGGCCACCACCCCGGCCCGCTCGGGCAGGGCCCGGCAGAAGGCGAAGCCGCTCTCGCCGAGGGGGCGGATGTCGGTGGTGATGAAGTACGTGCCCGCGGGCCGGAACACCCTGAAGCCCGCCTCCGCCAGCCCCGACGCCAGCAGGTCGCGCCGGGCCAGCATGTCCGCGCGGAAGGCGGAGAAGTACGTGTCGGGGAGGGACAGCGCCTCGGCCACCGCGTACTGGAACGGCCCCGACGCCACATACGTCAGGAACTGCTTCGCCGAGCGGACCGCCCCGACCAGCTCGGGCGTGGCCGTCACCCAGCCGACCTTCCACCCCGTGAACGAGAAGGTCTTGCCCGCCGACCCGATGGTCACCGTGCGCTCGCGCATCCCGGGGAACGTGGCCAGCGGCAGGTGCTCGGCGTCGTCGAAGACCAGGTGCTCGTACACCTCGTCCGTGACCACCAGCAGATCCCGTTCCACCGCCAGCTCGGCGATCGCGGCCAGCTCCTCGCGGGTGAGGACCGTGCCGGTCGGGTTGTGCGGGGTGTTGATCAGCAGCAGCCGGGTGCGGTCGGTCACCGCCGCGCGCAGCTCGTCGAGGTCGAGGCGGAAGCTCGCGACCCCGTCGGCGTCGATGTGCGGGCGGAGGGTCACCGGTACGCGCCTGCCGCCCGCCATCGCGATGCCGGCGGCGTACGAGTCGTAGTACGGCTCGAAGGCGATCACCTCGTCGCCGGGCTCCAGCAGGGCCAGCAGCGCGGCGGCGATCGCCTCGGTGGCGCCCGCCGTCACCAGCACCTCGGTGTCGGGGTCGTACGGCAGCCCGTAGCGGCGCTGCTGGTGCGCTGCGATCGCGGTGCGCAGCTCGGGGACGCCCGGGCCCGGCGGGTACTGGTTGCCGCGCCCGTCGCGCAGCGCGCGCACGGCCGCCTCCCGGACCTCCTCGGGACCGTCCGTGTCGGGGAAGCCCTGCCCGAGGTTGATCGATCCGGTGCGCAGGGCCAGGGCGGACATCTCGGCGAAGATCGTCGTCCCGAACTCGGCGAGCCGGCGGTTGAGGAGAGGACGTGCGCTGGCGGTCATGCGGGCCATCCTGCGCCCAAGCTCTGGAGTTCCTCAACTCCGCTTTGACAGATGAGACGGGCGGGCATCTGCCGTTCACGCCACGGACGAGGCGCCCACGGGGGGCCGCTTCGGGGGGCGGGAAGAAGGTGACGACATGGGCACCGTGTTGATGCTGATACTGGTGGGGCTCATATGCCTCGGGATCGTCCTGACCGTCGCGAACGTGGTCGGCGCCAAGCGGGCGAGCGGCCGGGGCGGCGGGGTGCGCGGCGGGATCGGCGCAGGAGGCGGCAGCTGGTGGGCCGACGGGGGAGACGGCGGATCGTCGCTCGGCGGGCACCACTCGGGCGGGCACCACTCGGGCGGTCACCACTCCTGCGGCGGCGGTCATTCGTGCGGCGGCTCGTCCTGCGGCGGCGGCGGGTGTGGTGGCGGTGGCGGCGGATGCGGTGGAGGCAGCTGACACAGGGCAGTTGAGCTCCGAGGACACAGGGGGAACCGCAGCCGGGCGCGCCCCGGGCGCCCGCCGGGAACGGATGTCCGGCGGGCGCGTTTGCGCATGAACCCGCGCCCGGCGCACGCCGTGGTTGAACAGTTGAACTGTGGAGCCCTCTGAGGGATGGAAACCCGGCGAAGTTGGGTAAAAACGCTGTGGCGGCGCCACAGTTCATGATTCCCTCTAAATCACCAACGCAGCCCCTTGTTGGACGTCCTGCAGACACCTTCTCCCCGGCTGGGCCGGCCGGGCGGACGCGGCCGATCTCCTGTCGTCGGCCGAGGTGCGCCGGACCCAACTCCCTCTTCTTCTTTGCGTGCTAGCGGAGCCGACCCATGCTCACGACCCTGAAAACCTCCTATACCGATACAAGCGCCGCGGATCTCGCCTGGGCCCTGGGGCGCGAGCCGCTCCCCGCCCTGGCCACGCTCGACCTCGAACTGGCCGGGGCCAAGCTGCAGTTGCGACTGCTCGGCGCGTCCCACCAGGTGCTCCTGGAGGAGGAGCGGGGCGACTGTTCGGAGACGGTGGCGTGCATCCCGGGCTCCAGCACGCCCCTGCCGCTGGGAGTGGCCAAGCGGGTCGGGGACTGGGAGTACGAGTTCGCGGCGCGCGTGGAGCTCCTGACGCCCGGCTCCTTCGCCGCCCGCGCCCAGGAGTTGCTGGCCCTCGTCTCGGACCACCCGCACGGCCTCGCCGGCGTCTTCCCCGGCAGCCCCCACGCCTTCACGGCGATGCTCGCCCAGCGTCAGGAGAGCCAGGTGCACTGGCGCACCTGGCACGCGTACCCGGAGGACGGGCAGTTGGTGGCGACGCGCACGCGGGTCGGGGTGCGGGTGGCGGCTCAGCGCGGCTAGGGCAGGCCCGGGATCGGCAACTCCCGTGGGGCGTACGGGACATGGTGGCAGGTGCGGCTCGGGTGGGGTGAAATAAACGCCCGGCCCGTCAACCACCGGTAGTTCCACACGTGTGGGTGACGAAGCGTGCCCGGTGTGTGACGTAACGTCGCAGCGTGATCGATCCGCACGCCCCCGTCCTCCCGGGTGCCCCGCCGCCCTTGGGCGGTCCCTCGCGGTTGCCCGTCCGAGCGGGGACCGGACGGCTGCTGGTGCTCGCGGTCGCCTTCGTCTGCGCGGCCTGCGGGCTCGTGTACGAACTCGAACTCGTCGCCCTCGCCTCGTACTTGATCGGCGACTCGGTCACCCAGGCCTCCGTGGTGCTCTCCGTCATGGTCTTCGCGATGGGGATCGGCTCCCTCGCCGCGAAGCGGCTGCGCCGGCACGCGGCCGCCGGCTTCGGCGCCCTCGAGGCGGCCCTCGCCCTCATCGGCGGCTGCAGTGCGATGGCGCTGTACGCCGTCTTCGCCTGGACCGGCGGCTGGGGCGGCCTGTGGGCCGACGGCCCCCGCTGGCTCCTCGTCGCCTTCTCCCTCGCCATCGGTCTGCTCATCGGCGCGGAGGTGCCGTTGCTGATGGAGCTGATCCAGCGCGTCCGCCGCCAGGACGCGGGCGGCGCGGTGGCCGACCTGTTCGCGGCGGACTACGTCGGCGCGCTCGTCGGCGGTCTCGCCTTTCCCTTCTTTCTGCTGCCGTTCCTGGGCCAGTTGACCGGCGCGCTGCTCACCGGCACCGTCAACGTCGTGGCCGGCGGCGCCCTCGTCCTCGGCCTGTTCCGGTACGACATGACCCGCCGGGCCCGCTGGCTGCTGCTGGTCGCCAACGTCACCGTGCTCGGCATCCTCGCCTCGGCCGCCGTACTCGTCGGCGACTTCGAGCGGGCCGCACGGCAGGCCGTGTACGGCGACGACGTCCGCGTGGCCCTCCAGACCGACGTCCAGGAGGTCGTCCTCACCGGAGGCACCCGCGGCCGCCCCCTCGACCTGTACCTGGACGGCCGGCTGCGGGTCGGCGGCCACGACGAGCGCCGCTACCACGAGGCGCTCGTCCACCCCGCGATGGCCGGCCCCCACGCGCGCGTGCTGATCCTCGGCGGCGGGGACGGGCTGGCGGCCCGGGAGGTGCTGCGGCACACGGGCGTGCGGCGCGTCGACGTCGTCGAACTCGACGCCGGCCTGGTGAACCTGGCCCGCAGCGACCCGGGACTGGCCGCCCTCAACGGCCATGTGTACGACGACCCGCGCGTCCACGTCACCACGGCGGACGCGTTCCGCTGGCTGCGCGGGGCGAGCTCGTCGGCGTACGACGTGGTGATCGCGGACCTGCCCGACCCGGGCATCACCGCCAGCACGAAGCTGTACTCGCAGGAGTTCTACGGCCTGACCCGCCGCGTGCTGCGGCCGGGCGGGCGGCTGGTGGTGCACGCGGGAGCGGTCTCGACCCGGCCCCGGGTCTTCTGGACGGTGGCGTCGACGCTGCGCGCGGCGGGCCTCGCCGTCGCGCCCTACCGCGTCCCCGGCCAGGACTCCGGCTTCCTCCTCGGGCCCGACCGCTCCGCCGGCGCCTCCCGCACACCCCACGACTGGGGCTTCATCCTGGCCTCGGCAGGCCCGTCCGCACCCCTGCTGCACCTGGATCCGCGCGAGCCGCGGCTGTGCTCGCTGAGCCGGTCGGCCCTCACGGCGGACGCCCGCGCAGTGGCTCGCACACGGTTCGCGGGACTGCCGCCGTCGACGCTGGCGCATCCGCGTTACTGAGCCATCGACGTCGTGTACGAGCGGGTGTGGATCCGCCGCTCCTGGGTAGGCTCAGCGGACATGGAGCACGAGGTTTTCGTTCCGGTTGCGGCCGAGCGGCTGAGGGAGGCGCTCGCCGACCCCGCGCGGGTCGCCCGGGCGGTTCCCGGACTCCAGCAGGACGCCGGGGCCGAACCCGGTACCGGGCGCCTGAAGGTGCGCATCGGCAGCCACTCCATCACCTACCGCGGTTCGTTGCGCGTCTCGGCGCGGAAGGACGGCTCGTACGCCCTCGAGGCCGACGCGGTCGAGGCCCGCGGCACCGGCTCGGTCAAGCTCGCCCTCACCCTCCGCCTCCGTGACACCGAGGACGGCGCCGCGGTCACCGTCGACGGCACGGCCTCCGCCGACGGCCGGATCACGGAACTGCGCCCGGAGTCGGTGACCTCGGCCACGACCCGCCTTCTGCACCGCTTCGTGGAGGCCCTCGCGACGGCACCGGGAGAGACGGAACCGGCGTCGGAGGCCGAGACGGAGACGGAGGCCGCCGCTCGAGGCGACTCCGGGTCCGAGCCCGAGCCGGAAGCCGCGCCCGAAGCGCGCGCCTCCGTCTTCGACACCGAGGTTCCCCCGCCCTCCCTCGACCCCGCGGTCGACGACGGTGTCCCCGAGGGGTTCGCCGCTGCCGCCGAGCCGCCGGCCGAGGCGGCGCACGCGCGGCGGACGATGATCGGCCGCAGCGCGGAGGAGGTGGACCACGCTCCACCGCGCGGGCGCTACGCCCCCGTACCGGCTCCGCAGACCGTCGCCGCGAACACCACCCTCCGCTGGGCGGCGCCGGCCGCCGCGCTCGTGGTGGCGTCGGCGATCGTGGTGGGCCGGGCGCTACGCAGGCGTCACTGACCGCCGATCGGTGCGCGCCGCCCCGTCCGCCGACCGCCCTCTTGATCGGCCCAGTAGGGTCGCTTGCGTGAGTAACGAACACATCACGCTGACCGCGGGCGACGCGGAAGTGCGCGTGGGCCCGGGGAACGGCGGTCGTATCGAAGGGCTCCGGATCGGCGGCCTCGAACTGCTGCGGCAGGGCGAGCGCTTCGGCTGCTTCCCGATGGTCCCCTGGTGCGGCCGGATCCGGGACGGGCGCTTCATGAACGGCGGCACCGTCCACCGGATGCCGCTCAACTCCCCGCCGCACGCCATCCACGGCACGGCCCGCGACGGCGCCTGGCGCACCGCCCGCGTCGGTGACGACGAGGCCGTGATCACGTACGACCTGGTCGAGCCCTGGCCCTACCCCGGCCGCGTCACCCAGGTCGTCCGCCTGGCCGAGGACAGCCTGACGCTGACCATGTCCGTGGAGGCGTACGACTCGTCCTTCCCGGCGCAGATCGGCTGGCACCCGTGGTTCAACCGGAACCTCGGCGGCGAGGACGCCGAGGACGCGCTGCTCGACTTCAGCCCCGCCTGGCAGGAGGAGCGCGGGGAGGACCATCTGCCCACCGGGCGGCGCATCGAGCCGAAGCCCGGTCCCTGGGACGACTGCTTCGGGATGCCCGGCGGTGTCGACGTCACGGTCACCTGGCCGGGGCAGCTGGAGCTGAAGGTGGGAAGCCGCGAGGAGTGGGTGGTCGTGTACGACGAGCAGGACGCCGCCGTGTGCGTCGAGCCGCAGACCGGTCCGCCCAACGGGCTGAACACCCTCCCGCGCCTGGTCACCCCGCTCGAACCGCTGGAGGCCACCACCACCTGGAGCTGGCGCCGCCTCTAAGCTGGGCGGCATGACGGACGTACGCGGCGCGCTGCTGCAGCAGATCAAGGACAAGGCCGTGGTGCACGGCAAGGTGACCCTGTCGTCGGGCAAGGAAGCCGACTACTACGTCGACCTCCGCCGCATCACCCTCGACGGCGAGGCCGCCCCGCTGGTCGGTCAGGTCATGCTCGACCTGACCGACGAGTTCGACTTCGACGCCGTCGGCGGCCTCACCCTCGGCGCCGACCCGGTCGCGACCGCCATGCTGCATGCTTCCGCCGCGCGCGGGAAGGTGCTGGACGCCTTCGTCGTCCGCAAGGCGGGCAAGGCGCACGGCCTGCAGCGCCGTATCGAGGGCGCCGAGGTCAAGGGCCGGCGCGTGCTGGCCGTGGAGGACACCTCGACCACGGGCGGTTCGGTGCTGACCGCGGTCGAGGCGCTGCGCGAGGCCGGCGCGGAGGTCGTCGCGGTGGCCACGATCGTGGACAGGGCGACGGGCGCCGCCGAGGCGATCGCCGAACAGGCCGGGGTTCCCTACGTGTTCGCGTTCTCGAAGGAAGACCTCGGGCTGGACTGACGTACGGGCGCCGCGACCTTCCGGCAGGGGGCTCTGGAGCATCGGCGCATGTCTGGAAAGATGGGGACGACGATGACGTCACCCCCAAGGTCTGGGTCGGGGCCTAGTACGCATATGCCAACCTGCACACTCAAGGAGCGGACAGATGCCCATCGCAACCCCTGAGGTCTACCGCGAGATGCTCGACCGGGCGAAGGCAGGCAGGTTCGCCTACCCGGCCATCAACGTCACCTCCAGCCAGACCCTGAACGCGGCGCTGCGCGGCTTCGCCGAGGCGGAGAGCGACGGCATCATCCAGATCTCGACGGGCGGCGCCGAGTTCCTGGGCGGCCAGTACAGCAAGGACATGGTCACCGGCGCGGTGGCCCTCGCCGAGTTCGCGCACATCGTCGCCGAGAAGTACCCGGTGACGATCGCCCTGCACACGGACCACTGCCCGAAGGACAAGCTGGACGGTTACGTCCGTCCGCTGCTCGCGGTCTCCGAGGAGCGCGTGAAGGCCGGCGGCAACCCGCTCTTCCAGTCCCACATGTGGGACGGCTCCGCCGAGACCCTCGCCGACAACCTCGCCATCGCGCAGGAACTCCTGGCGCGCGCCGACGCCGCCCGGATCGTCCTCGAGGTGGAGATCACCCCGACCGGTGGCGAGGAGGACGGTGTATCCCACGAGATCAACGACTCCCTCTACACGACGGCCGAGGACGCGATCCGTACGGCGGAGGCCCTCGGCCTCGGCGACAAGGGCCGCTACCTGCTCGCCGCGTCCTTCGGCAACGTGCACGGCGTGTACAAGCCGGGCAACGTCGTGCTCCGCCCCGACCTGCTGAAGGAGCTGAACGAGGGCGTCGCCGCCAAGTTCGGCCTGCCGGCGGGCAGCAAGCCGTTCGACTTCGTCTTCCACGGCGGCTCCGGCTCCTCGGAGGAGGAGATCGCGACCGCGCTGGAGAACGGCGTCGTCAAGATGAACATCGACACCGACACGCAGTACGCCTTCACGCGTCCGGTCGCCGACCACATGTTCCGCAACTACGACGGCGTCCTGAAGGTCGACGGCGAGGTCGGCTCCAAGAAGGCCTACGACCCGCGCACCTGGGGCAAGCTCGCCGAGGCGAGCATGGCCCAGCGCGTCGTCGAGGCCGCGCGCAACCTGCGCTCGGCCGGCACGAAGATCAAGTAAGACACTCCCCGGGACGTACTCCCGGAGCGTTTTCCGGTGAGCCCGGCGCGATCGCGCCGGGCTCACTGCGTGCCCGGGGGATCCCCGGTATATCTGGGGGCATGCCCGATGTCCGGCTCGTCTCACGGCAGGGCAAGTGGATCCTGCTCACCACGGTGCTCGGCTCCAGCATGGCCCTGCTGGACTCGACCGTCGTCAACGTCGCGCTGCCCACCATCGGCCGCGACCTCCACGCGAGCCTGGCCGCCCTGCAGTGGATGGTCAACGCGTACATGCTGACGCTGGCCGGGCTGATCCTGCTCGGCGGATCGCTCGGCGACCACTACGGCCGGCGCAAGATCTTCGTGATCGGGGTCGTCTGGTTCGCGGCCGCCTCGCTGCTGTGCGGGCTGGCCCCGACCGACGGTGTGCTGATCGGCGCCCGCGCGCTGCAGGGCATCGGCGGCGCGCTGCTGACCCCGGGCTCCCTCGCCCTGATCCAGGCGTCCTTCCATCCGGACGACCGGGCCAAGGCCGTCGGGCTGTGGTCGGGGTTCGGGGGCGTCGGGGCCGCCGTCGGCCCGTTCCTGGGCGGCTGGCTGGTGGACGGCCCGGGCTGGCGCTGGGTGTTCCTGCTCAACGTCCCGCTGGCCCTCCTCTGCGCGCCCATCGCCCTGCGCCACGTCCCCGAGTCCTCGGACCCCTACAGCCGCGGCCGCTTCGACGTGCTGGGCGCGGTGCTGGGCGCCCTGGCGCTCGCCCTGGTGACGTACGCGCTGATCGAGGCCCGCAGCGGCTCGGTCGCCGTACCGGTCACGGCGGTGGCCGGGGTCCTGGCGGGCGTCGCCTTCGTGTACGTCGAGAAGCACCGCCCCCACCCGATGATGCCGCTCGACATCTTCGCCTCCCGCCAGTTCACGGCGGTCAACCTCGTCACCCTCTGCGTCTACGCGGCCTTCGGCGGCTTCTTCTTCCTCACCGCGCTCCAGCTCCAGGTCTTCGCCGGGTACTCGGCCCTCCAGGCCGGGACGGCCCTGCTGCCGACGACCGTGATGATGCTGCTGTTCTCGGCCCGCTCGGGCGCCCTGGCCTCCCGCATCGGCCCCCGGATCCCGCTCACCGTCGGCCCGCTGCTGTGCGCGGGCGGGATGCTGCTCATGCTGCGGGTGGGACAGCACGCGAACTATCTCGCCGACGTGCTGCCCGCCCTGGTGGTGATGGGCGCGGGCATGGTCACGCTGGTGGCGCCGCTGACCGCCACCGTCCTCGCCTCCGTGGACACCGCGCAGGCGGGCCTGGCCAGCGGCATCAACAACGCGGCCGCCCGCGCCGCCGGCCTGATCGCGGTGGCCGCGCTGCCGCTGCTGACCGGGATGGGCCCGGAGGCCTACCGCTCGGCCGTCGCCTTCGACGCCGCGTTCGACCGGGCCATGCCGATCTGCGCGGGCGTGCTGGTGGCCGGGTCCGTGCTGGCCTTCGCGACGGTGCGTCGCCTGGCGCCCGGCTGCCGCCGTCCGGAGTGCCGCACCCACGGCAGCCTGACGACGCCCCCGCTGGAGGGGGAACCGGCCCGGCCCGGACGTGCGGGTGTGGGCGGGGCCGGCACCGGTGAGTCCGACGGCGGCGGCCCCCGGTGACAGACTGAACGCATGACCCTTCACGAAAACCTCCTCGGGGGGCCGCCCCCGACCCACCTGCCCGACGACCCGGGGCCGCGCGAGCTCCTCGCGAACGGCACGGCGCCCGCCGAGGTCGCCGCCCAGCACCCGACCTCCTCGCTCGCCTGGGCCCAGCTGGCCGACGACGCGTTCGAGCGGGGCTCGGTCGTCGAGTCGTACGCCTACGCCCGCACGGGCTACCACCGGGGCCTGGACGCCCTGCGCCGCAACGGCTGGAAGGGCCACGGACCGGTGCCGTGGGAGCACGAGCCCAACCGCGGCTTCCTGCGCGCCCTGCACGCCCTCGCCCGCGCCGCGCAGGCGATCGGCGAGCAGGAGGAGTACGAGCGCTGCTCGCAGTTCCTGAAGGACTCCTCGCCGTCGGCGGCCCAGACCTTGGGCTGACCGGGCGCACGCGGTGTGGCCCGTCTGGCGGCAGGCGGGCCTTGCCGTATCCAGGGTGATCGCGGACGATGCCGATGGGGACCGGGGCCCCCGTGCCGGCATCGGCAGGGGCGGACCGCTACCCGGAGTACAGCAGGAGACAGCGATGTCCCACCAGGCTCGCCCCCCTTACGAGGCCGTTGAGCCCGAGACTCCGCATCTCGACTTCGCGGGCACCACGCCGTACGAGGACTACGTCCGGGCGGATGTGCTCACCCACCTCCAGCACACCCTCTCCGACGACCCCGGGGAGCTGGTCTTCCTGGTCACCACCCAGGTCATGGAGCTGTGGTTCACGGTCCTCGTGCACGAGTGGGAGACGGCGGCCGGTGCGCTGCGGGCGGACGACGTGCCGACGGCGATCGACGCCCTGAAGCGGTCCGTACGGGAGCTGGAGGCGCTGAACGCCTCCTGGAAGCCGCTCGCGCAGCTCACTCCGGCCCAGTTCAACTCCTACCGCTCCGCCCTCGGCGAGGGCTCCGGCTTCCAGTCGGCGATGTACCGGCGCATGGAGTTCCTGCTAGGCGAGAAGTCGGCGTCGATGCTCGTCCCGCACCGCGGCGCGCCGCGCGCCCACGCCGAGCTGGAGAAGGCCCTGCACGAGCCGAGCCTGTACGACGAGGCGGTACGGCTCCTCGCGCGCCGCGGCCAGGAGATTCCCGAGACCGTCCTGCGCCGGGACGTGTCGCTGCGGTACGAGCCCTCGGAGGCCGTCGAGGCGGCCTGGGCGGCCGTCTACTCCGGTGACCAGCACGCCGAACTCGCCCGGCTGGGCGAGGCGTTGACCGACGTGGCCGAGCTGGTCTGGCGATGGCGCAACGACCATCTCGTCGCCACGCGCCGCGCGATGGGCGCGAAGCCCGGCACGGGCGGCTCGGCCGGGGTGGCCTGGCTGGAGAAGCGCGCACGGAAGAACGTGTTCCCCGAGCTGTGGACGGCGAGGTCCCATGTCTGAGTCGACGGAGAAGGCAGAGACGGCCGAGAAGGCAGAGAAGCTGGACGCCGCCGACGAACTGGCCCCCAAACGCGCCGAGTTCGCCCTCGACGACGTGGTCTACCTGGACGGCAACTCGCTGGGCGCGCTGCCCGCGCACGTCCCCGGCCGGGTCGAGGACGTCGTCCGCCGCCAGTGGGGCGAGCTGCGCATCCGCTCCTGGGACGAGAGCGGCTGGTGGACGGCGCCCGAGCGGATCGGCGACCGGATCGCCCCGCTGGTCGGCGCGGCGCCGGGCGAGATCGTGGTGGGCGACTCGACAAGCGTCAACGTCTTCAAGGCACTTGTGGCCGCCGTGCGGATGGCCGGCGAGGGGCGCGACGAGATCCTGGTCGACGCGACGACGTTTCCCACCGACGGCTACATCGCCGAGTCGGCGGCGCGGATGACGGGGTGCACGCTGCGGCCGGTCACGCCGGCTGAGGTGCCGGGGGCGCTGGGCGGGCGTACGGCGGCGGTGCTGCTCAACCACGTCGACTACCGCACCGGCCGTCTCCGCGACCTCCCCGCCCTCACCGCCGCCGTCCGTGCGGCGGGCGCGGTGGCGGTCTGGGACCTGTGCCACAGCGCCGGCGCGCTCCCGGTGGGCCTGGACGAGCACGGCGTGGACCTGGCGGTCGGCTGCACGTACAAGTACCTGAACGGCGGCCCGGGTTCACCGGCGTACCTGTATGTACGGCGGTCCCGGCAGGACGCCTTCGACTCGCCGCTGCCGGGCTGGAACTCCCACGTGGATCCCTTCGGCATGCGGACGTCGTACGAACCGGCGGCGGGCGCCCTGCGCGGCCGGGTCGGCACGCCGGACATCCTGTCCATGCTCGCCCTGGAGGCGGCGCTGGAGGTCTGGGACGGGGTGACGATCGAGGCGGTGCGCGCCAAGTCCCTCGCGCTGACGGACTTCTTCCTGGAGTGCGTGGAGGCGTACGTACCGGACGGCTCGGTCGAGTCCCTGACGCCGGCCGCCCATGAGGAGCGGGGCAGCCAGGTGGCGCTGCGCTGTCCGGACGCCGGTGAGGTGATGAAGCGGCTGATCGAGCGGGGCGTGGTCGGTGACTACCGTGCCCCCGACGTCCTCCGCTTCGGCTTCACCCCGCTGTACGTCGGCTTCGCCGATACGGAGCGGGCCGCGAGGGTATTGGGGGAAACGCTGAGCCGGTAGCGTACGGGGCCGCCGACGGTCGCCGAACGCACATCCGGGCCGCCGAACCCGCACCGCCCCCGTCACGTCGCTGAGAGGTTGGAGCATGCCGGACGACGCCGCAGCAGCCCGGGCCGCCGCCGAGGAGGAGTCGGCGTTCTCGCACCCTCCCGTCGAACCGGACGCCACCGCGTCGTACGGCGACCATCCGGACCAGGTGATCGACTTCTACGCCCCGCGTGGGGACGGTACGGAGTCACCGTCGGCGGCGTCGCTCGCCCCCTTGGTGGTGG
The DNA here is from genome assembly GCF_040645355.1 of Streptomyces sp. NPDC046805. Classification (NCBI taxonomy): domain Bacteria; kingdom Bacillati; phylum Actinomycetota; class Actinomycetes; order Kitasatosporales; family Streptomycetaceae; genus Streptomyces; species Streptomyces sp. NPDC046805. The sequence continues at coordinate 274,489 of NZ_JBEYYC010000003.1, forward strand.
CCCTGCACGGCGGCGCCTGGCGGGCGCCGTACGACCGCCGGCACCTCACCCCGTTCGCGGACCATCTGGCCCGCCGGGGCTTCGCCGTCGCCAACGTCGAGTACCGGCGCGGCGGCGTGCTCCCGGCCCAAGGCGGCGCGGGCCCGGTCGCGGGCCGCTGGCCGGACACCTTCGACGACGTCGCGGCCGCGCTGGACGCGCTGCCCGCGCTGGTCCGGGAGGCGCTCCCGCAGGCCGACCCGGGCCGCACGGTGCTCACCGGTCACTCGGCGGGCGGCCACCTGGCCCTGTGGGCGGCGGCCCGCCACGTCCTGCCCGCCGACGCCCCCTGGCGCACCCCCGCGCCCGCCGCCCTTCGCGGCGTGGTCGCCCTGGCTCCGATCGCCGACTTCACGGTCGCGGAGAAGCTGGAGGTGTGCGGGCACGCCGCCCTGCAACTCCTCGGCGGCGACGAGCGGTTCACCGAGCGCTGCCCGTACGCCGATCCCGCCCTGCTGCTCCCCACCGGCATCGCGACCACCCTCGTCCAGGGCCGTGCGGACCTGACCGTGCCGGAGGCGGTCGCCGACGCGTATGCGGAGGCGGCGGCGAAGGCGGGCGAGGTGGTGGGCCTGACGCTCCTGGAGGAGGTCGGCCACTTCCCGCTGATCGACCCGGCGGCGGACGCCTGCGCGGTGGTGGCGGAGGAGATCGCGCAGCTGGCCTGGTGAGGCGGCGCCCGCGCGGGCTAACGTCCGCTGCATGGCAGCGCTTGCGGACCTCGCCTTCGACCCCTGGGACCCGGGGTTCCTCGCCGACCCCTACCCGGCCTATGCCGAGCTGCGGGCGCGCGGCCGTGTGCTCCACTACGCGCCGACCGACCAGTGGCTCGTCCCGCACCACGCGGACGTCGCGGCCCTGCTGCGCGACCGGCGGCTCGGGCGGACCTACCGGCACCGCTTCACGCACGAGGACTTCGGGCGCACCGCGCCCCCGCCGGAGCACGAGCCGTTCCACGTCCTCAACGACCACGGCATGCTCGACCTGGAACCGCCGGACCACACCCGCATCCGGCGCCTGGTGTCGAAGGCGTTCACTCCGCGCACGGTGGAGCGTCTGAAGCCGTACGTCCACGCGCTGGCGGACGACCTGGTGTCGGCGCTGGTGGAGGCGGGCGGCGGCGATCTGCTGACGGACGTGGCCGAGCCGCTGCCGGTGGCCGTGATCGCGCAGATGCTGGGCATCCCGGAGTCCGACCGGGCCCACCTGCGGCCGTGGTCGGCGGACATCTGCGGGATGTACGAGCTGAACCCGTCCGACGAGACGGCGGCGAGGGCGGTGCGGGCGTCGGCCGAGTTCTCGCAGTACCTCAGGGAGCTCATCGCCGCCCGCCGCGAGGAGCCCGGCGAGGACCTGATCTCCGGTCTGATCGCGGCCCACGACGAGGGCGACCGGCTGACCGAGCAGGAGATGATCTCGACCGCCGTCCTGCTCCTGAACGCCGGCCACGAGGCCACGGTGAACGCGACGGTCAACGGCTGGTGGGCGCTCTTCCGCAACCCGGGGCAACTGGCCGCGCTGCGCGCCGACCACTCCCTGATCCCGTCCGCCGTCGAGGAGTTGATGCGCTACGACACCCCGCTCCAGCTCTTCGAGCGCTGGGTCCTGGACGACATCGAGATCGACGGCACGGTGATCCCGAGGGGAGCGGAGATCGCGATGCTGTTCGGGTCCGCCAACCACGACCCGGCCGTGTTCGCCGATCCCGACCGGCTGGATCTGCGCCGCGAGGACAACCCGCACCTCTCCTTCAGCGCGGGCATCCACTACTGCATCGGCGCACCCCTGGCCCGTATCGAACTGGCCGCGTCCCTGGGCGCGTTGCTCGACCGGGCCCCGGCCCTGACCCTGGCGGCAGAGCCGGAGCGCAAGCCGAACTTCGTGATCCGGGGGCTGGCGGGACTGAGCGTGGCGGTGGGGTGAAGGCGGAACTCAGGTGGTCAGGTCCCGCCGCCGCAGCCCCGCCAGCCCCGCGCCCACCAGGGCCACGGCCAGGGCCGTGAGGACGAGGACCGGCCGCCACTCCATCGCCCCGCCGGGCAGCTTCGGCAGATGCCCGAAGGGCGACACGTCCAGCACGCCCTGAGGGACGTCCAGCGCGGGGCCGACCCAGCCGATCAGCAGCACCGCACCGGCGACTGCCCAGGCGGCGCCCGCGGCCCGGGGCAGCACGCCGTACAGCAGCACCGCCACGCCGCCGACCACCCACACCGCGGGCACCTGCACCAGGCAGGCGCCGAGGATCGGGCCGGCCTCCCTGCCGTAGCCGGCGGCGAAGCCCAGCCCGGTGAGCAGCATGAGGAGCACCGTCCCGCCGAAGGCGAGGGCCAGATGTCCCGCGGCCCAGCGCGGGCGGCCCACGGCGGTCGCCAGGACGGGTTCCGCCCGGCCGGAGGTCTCCTCGCCGCTGAGGCGCAGCACGGACGCGACGACGTACAGCGCGGCGATCAGGCCCATGAGCCCGGTCATCGAGGCGAGGAAGGCGTCCGTCACGCCGGAGTGGCCGCCCATGCGCTCGAACATCGCGCGGGCCTGCGCGTTGCCGCCGACCAGGTCGGCCGCGCCCTCCGTCAGCCCGCCGTACACCACCCCGGCGAGGAAGAAGCCGATCGACCAGCCGAGCAGGCTGCCGCGCTGGAGCCGCCAGGCCAGCGCGCCCGCCGACCGCAGCCGTCCCCGGGCGGGGCCCGGCCTGGTCGCCAGGAAACCCCTGCCGATGTCACGGCGTCCGGCGAGCGCGTACGCGACGGCCGCCTGCACGGCGGTGGCCGCCGCGAAGAGCGGCAGCACCCACCAGCGTTCGGCCGCGAACGCCCGTACGTTCTCCAGCCAGCCCAGCGGGGACAGCCAGGTCAGCACCGACGACCCGTCGTCCTTGGCCGAGTCGCCGCCCGCGCGCAGCACGAAGGCGGCACCGAGCACGCCCGCGGTCAGCCCGCGGGCGAGCCGCGCGCTCTCCGTCAGCTGGGCCACGATCGCCGCCATCGTCGCGAAGACCATGCCGACGCCCCCGATGCCGAGGCCGAAGGCCAGTGCCCCGGCGGCGCCCTGTCCCGCCAGGCCCGCCGTGATCAGCAGCGCCAGGACGGCGTTCGCGACCGCGGCCGTGAGCAGCGCCGCGGTCAGCGGGGCCCGGCGCCCCACCGCCGCGGACGACACCAGCTCCTGCCGTCCGCTCTCCTCCTCGTCCCGGGTGTGCCGTACGACGACGAGCAGGCTCATGACCGCGGCCAGCGCGCCCGCGTAGACACCGACGCGCCAGGCCGTCAGCGCGCCCAGCGAGTCGTCGAAGACCGGGCCGACCAGGGCGCGCAGGGAGGCGTTGGCGCTCATCTGGCGCCGCAGGTCCGCGCGTTGGGCAGCGGTGCCGTAGAGGGCCTGCAGCGACTTCGGCATGGAGAGGACCATCAGCAGGTTCACCGCGATCCAGACCGGGAGCGTCGTCCGGTCGCGGCGCAGCGCGAAGCGCACCAGGGCGCCGGTACCGGCGAGTTGGCGGGCGCGGCCTGGTGATGCGGCGGCCACGGAGACGGCGGGCGCGGTCATCGCGCCACCTCGCGGGCCTCGGCGGTGTCGGCACCCGCGTCCTGGTAGTGCCGCAGGAACAGCTCCTCCAGCGTCGGCGGTGTCGACGTCAGGGAGCGCACGCCCGACGCGCTCAGCGAGCGCAGGACGTCGTTGAGCTTGTCGGTGTCGACCTGCAGCCTGACCCGGTGGCCCTGTACGTCGAGGTCGTGGACGCCGGGCAGCTGCGTCAACCCGTCGGGAGGACCGGCCAGTTCGGCGCTCACGCTGGTCCGGGTCAGATGGCGCAGGTCGGCCAGGGAGCCGCTCTCGACGGTGCGCCCCTTGCGGATGATGCTGACCCGGTCGCACAGCTCCTCCACCTCGCTGAGGATGTGCGAGGACAGCAGGACGGTCCGCCCGCGGTCCCGTTCCTCCTCGACGCAGGACTGGAAGACCTCCTCCATCAGCGGGTCGAGGCCCGACGTCGGCTCGTCCAGGATCAGCAGGTCCACGTCCGAGGCGAACGCGGCGACGAGGGCGACCTTCTGCCGGTTGCCCTTGGAGTAAGTGCGGCCCTTCTTGGCGGGATCGAGTTCGAAGCGCTCGACCAGGTCCGCCCGGCGCCGCTGGTCGAGGCCCCCGCGCAGCCGGCCGTACAGGTCGATGACCTCGCCGCCGGAGAGGTTGCGCCACAGGGTGACGTCGCCGGGCACGTAGGCGATCCGGCGGTGCACCTCCACGGCGCCCGCCCACGGGTCGCGGCCGAGCACCTGCGCGGCGCCCGAGTCGGCGCGCAGCAGGCCGAGCAGGACCCGGATGGTGGTGGACTTCCCGGCACCGTTGGGGCCGAGGAAGCCGTGGACCTCGCCGGTCTCGACGTCCAGGTCGAGGCCGTCCAGTGCGTGGGTGCGGCCGAAGGACTTGTGCAGCCCCAGGACGCTGATTGCCTTCGTCATGATTCAGAACGTACGCTTCGTTCAGAAATTTGTGAAGTTAAGGAACCGTGTAAACCTCGGGTAGGCTGACGGTATGACGGAAACAGCCGGGCGGGATCCGGACGCGGTCTCGACGTTCGTGGAGGGCTTCGCGGCGCAGCTTGTCGAGGCCGGGATGCAGCGGATGCCGGCGCGCGTGTTCGCGGCCCTGCTGGCGTCCGACTCCGGCTCACTGACCTCCGCCGAACTGAGCGAACTGCTCCAGGTCAGCCCGGCCGCCGTCTCCGGAGCCGTGCGCTACCTGGCCCAGCAGCACATGGTCGCGCGCGAGCGGGAGCCCGGCTCGCGGCGGGAGCGCTACCGGGTGCACGGCAACCAGTGGTACGAGGCACTCACCAACCGCGAAGCCGTCATCAAGCGCTGGGAAGGCGCGCTGCGTCAGGGCGTCACCAGCCTGGGCGCGGACACCCCGGCGGGCCGCCGCATGGCCGAGACGCTCGCCTTCTTCGAGTTCATCGACAGCGAGGTCGCGGCCATGATGGAGCGCTGGCGGGCGCACCGGGAGAGGGCCTTCGGCCGGGACTGACAAACAGATCACGCCATTGCGTATGGACGGCTACGCTGAGTTGTGGCTGGTCTGCGTCGGAGGGAGGGCGCATCATGACGTTGATGACTGAGCGACCGACGATAAGCGGCACCGAGTCCCGCAGCTTCGAGGCGCTGCTGGACGACCTCGATGAGGTTGTCGCGCCTGTGGGCTACAAGGCCGAGATCATCAGGGGGAGCATCGTCTTGTCGCCGTGGTCGAAGGGGTACTACCTCCGTGTGATGGGGCTGGTGTGCCAACAGCTCCATTCGTCTCTGCCTGAAGGGCACGTCATCAGTAGCGGGCCGTTCCTGTACGTCTTCCCACAGGACGAGCGCGCGTACGGACCGGACATTCATGCAGCTCCGCGGCGAATCTTCGAGACGGCCAGCAACCGTCTGGACGGTGAGGCTCTCTCGTTCGTCGCTGAACTGACGTCCGCCGCCACCCGGGACGACGATCTGACCGACAAGGTCGCCGTGTACGGAAGGGGTGGTGTCCCGGTCTATCTCCTCCTCGACATGCAGGAGGAGCAGGTGACCGTGTTCTGGACGCCCTCGGCCAAGGGGTATGAGTCACGCTGCACGAAGCCGTTCGGCGAGAAGCTCCATATCCCGAAGCCCTTCGACTGCACCCTCGACACCTCAGGCTTCGAAGCGCCCGGCTCACGGTGACGGCACCGTGAGCCCCCACGCGCCCTCCACCAGCCGCCACGTCCGTCTGCGGACCGGTCCCGACACCGCCGCGTCCGCGCGGTAGCGGAAGTCCGCGCCGGTCACCGTGACCGTGCGGCCCGTGGCCCGCAGGAGCGGGGAGTCGGTGTTTGCGAGCGGTGCCGGGCGGACCTCGACCTCGGCCAGGCCGGCGGAGCCGGGGGTCACCGAGACGCCCTCCACCGGCTGGTCCAGGTCCACGAGCGTCACGCCGTCGACCTCCACCCGCAGCCTCGCGGGCCCGGGTGCGGGCACGGTCGTCGCGAGACGGGACGGGCGCGCCGCCAGGGTGCGGACCAGGGACTGGTACGTCGACCGCAGCCACGGACGCCCGGGGGCGGCAACGGTCACCGGTTCCGCCGGCTGGGTCTCCCGCACGGGAAGCGGCGGGATGCCCAGCGCCGCCAGCACCACCCCGTCGCTGTCGTCGACCAGGAGGTCCATCCGGCGCTCGACCCCGTCCAGCACCGCCCGCGCCGCCGCCACCGCTCCCGTCGGCACCCCGAGGGTCGTCGCCAGGGCGTGCGCGCCTCCGACCGGGACGACCGACAGTGCGCATCCGGACAGTTCCCGCTGCCGGTGCAGCAGCGAGACCGCGCGGATCAGGGCGTGGTCGTCCCCGACCACCACCGGGCGCCGCGAGCCTCTGCGCCGCAGCGCCCGGGCGAATTCCTCGGGGCCGTCCGGCAGGCACACTTTCGTGGCCGCACCCGCGCTGAGCACGTCTTTCGCGATCCGTACGGACTCGCCGTCCGTGGAGCGGGCAGCCGGATCGATGACCACCAGCAGCTGATCGGACGTCGCGAAGGTCGCCACCTCGGTCCTGCCTCGCTTCCTCGGGTAGCATCTTTGTGCAAGAGCCCCTTGCGCTATTGCGCCAGGGGCTTCGTCTATTCCGGGGCATCCGGTCCGACGGTTGGCGGCCAATGACGGTCGCGGCGGCACGCGGCGGTGGACCCTCCGCGTACGCCCCTGACCTTGGACATGCCCCGCCCGGAAGGGGTGTACGCGCGTGCCCGCACTTGTGCTGCTCGGTGCTCAGTGGGGTGACGAAGGCAAGGGAAAGGCGACGGACCTGCTCGGTGGTTCCGTCGACTATGTAGTGCGCTATCAGGGTGGCAACAACGCCGGCCACACGGTGGTCGTCGGCGACCAGAAGTACGCACTGCACCTACTCCCTTCCGGAATCCTGTCACCTGGATGTACGCCGGTCATCGGCAACGGTGTCGTCGTCGACCCGTCGGTCCTGCTCTCCGAGCTGAGCGGTCTGAACGAGCGCGGCGTCGACACGTCCAAGCTCCTCATCAGCGGTAACGCGCACGTCATCACCCCGTACAACGTCACCGTCGACAAGGTGACGGAACGCTTCCTCGGAAAGCGGAAGATCGGGACGACCGGGCGCGGCATCGGCCCGACGTACGCGGACAAGATCAACCGCGTCGGCATCCGCGTGCAGGACCTCTACGACGAGTCGATCCTGCAGCAGAAGGTCGAGGCGGCCCTCGACGTCAAGAACCAGGTCCTCACCAAGCTCTACAACCGGCGCGCCATCGCCGCCGACCAGGTGGTCGAGGAGCTGCTGGGCTACGCCGAGCAGATCAAGCCGTACGTCGCCGACACGGTGCTGGTCCTCAACCAGGCCCTGGAGGACGACAAGGTCGTCCTCTTCGAGGGCGGCCAGGGCACGCTCCTGGACATCGACCACGGCACGTACCCCTTCGTGACGTCCAGCAACCCCACCGCGGGCGGTGCGTGCACCGGCGCGGGCGTCGGCCCGACGAAGATCAGCCGGGTCATCGGCATCCTGAAGGCGTACACCACCCGCGTCGGCGCCGGTCCGTTCCCGACCGAGCTGTTCGACGAGGACGGCGAGGCGCTGCGTCGCATCGGCGGCGAGCGGGGTGTGACCACCGGCCGCGACCGCCGCTGCGGCTGGTTCGACGCGGTGATCGCCCGCTACGCGACCCGTGTGAACGGCCTGACGGACTTCTTCCTCACCAAGCTGGACGTCCTGACCGGCTGGGAGGAGATCCCGGTCTGCGTCGCGTACGAGATCGACGGCAAGCGCGTCGAGGAGCTCCCGTACTCCCAGACCGACTTCCACCACGCGAAGCCGGTCTACGAGAACCTCCCCGGCTGGTCGGAGGACATCACGAAGGCCAAGACCTTCGCCGACCTCCCGAAGAACGCCCAGAACTACGTCAAGGCGCTGGAGGAGATGTCCGGCGCCCCGATCTCCGCGATCGGCGTGGGCCCGGGCCGCGACGAGACGATCGAGATCAACTCGTTCCTGTAGTCCGCGGATCGTCCCATCCGCGAACCCGCACGCGAACCGCCCCCGTACGGCTGCTGCCGACGGGGGCGGTTCGCGTGTCAGGGGCTCCTGCCGACGGGCCGTATGGAACCGTACGAAGCGCATGTGACCGGAAGAATCCGGAACGGTTCGGGGCTCAGTGAGAGGGTGAGACGGCATGCGCGTGATGTTCAAGGCGATGCTGGACACGGAGAAGGCGAACGACATCGTCCGCGAGGACCAGATGGCCGAGCTGATGAAGTCGATCGTCGACCGCGTCAAGCCCGAGGCCGCCTACTTCGGGTCCCTCGGGGGCCGGCGGACGGTGCTGCTGTTCCTCGACCTGAAGGACAGCTCGGAGCTGCCGCCCTTGGCCGAACCGTTCTTCACCCAGCTGAACGCCGAGATCGAGGTCACCCCGGTCATGAACGTGGACGACCTGCAGCAGGGCTTCGGCCGCATCAGCCGGCTGACCTGACGGTCAGCTGAACACGATCATCGACCCCTGCGCCAGGCTGCGCGTCGCCGCGGCGTGCAGCCCCAGCCACACGTGCCGCTCGCGGGCGAAGGGGCTCGGGTCGTACGGCGCCGGGACGGCCGGCTCCTCCAACTCCGTGGGGCCGAGCGGTGGTTCGGGGGCGGCGGGCGGGTTGGACGGGTCGATGCCGATCGACGGCGCCACCGCCTCCAGCTCCCTGAGCAGGGCGTGGGAGGAACCCAACGGGCCGCCGCCCGCGAGGAGTTCGTCGCTGGACAGTGGGTTCGGGAAGTCGACGGGGACGTAGGCGCCCGCGTGGTCGTAGTGCCAGACCAGGTGCGACTGCTGGGCCGTCGACTCGAACATCTCCAGCAACTGCTCGTAGTCTCCGCCGAGTTCGTCCACCGGCGTCACCTGCAGTCCGCACATCTGCAGCAGGTACACCCGGCGCAGGAAGTGCAGTGCGTCGTAGTCGAATCCGGCCACCGGGGCGACCTCGCCGGACAGGCCCGGCATGTACTGGTACACCGGCACAGGCGGGAGCCCCGCCTCGGCGAGCACCGCGTTGTACTGCGCGAGTTCCTCGGCGAACGGGTTGTCGGGGGTGTGGCACAACACGTCGACGAGTGGTACCAGCCAGAGGTCACAGGCCAAAGAGAGCTCCTCGCATCGGCACGCAGGCGCGCAGGGCACGGTGTCAAGGAAGAGTAGTCGCTGAGGCGCCGAGTCAGCCCCCCTTTGTGCCCCGCTTGTGCCCCCTTGCACCTCCTCGTACGGGTGCCGGACCGCCGCCCCGGCCTGCCGTTCATCCGCCGTTCATGCGCGTCATGCGGGGTCATTCGGCGCCGAGGCGCTCGATGAGGGCGAGGGAGTGCTCGTTGGCCGCGGCGACGATCGCGCGGGCGGCCACGGCGTCGCGGCGCGCGAGGGCGTCGACCAGTTCGGTGTGGCCGGACCACAGGTGGCCGCGCAGGTCCGGCAGCCGGCGCAGGTGCTGCACCGCGCACACCCACGACCGCAGGCGCAGCCGGTGCAGGAAGTCGGCGAGGTAGGGGTTGCCGAACAGCGCGCTGAGCTCACGCCAGAAGCGCAGGTCGTAGCCGATCAGGATGGTGAGGTCACCGGCGCCCGCCGCGCGCTGCGCCTCCTCGCCGCGCCGCCGTACCGTGGTGAGGGCCGCCTCGATACGGGGGCTCTTGGGGTCGTGGAAGGTCTCGTGGCCGTCGATGAGGGCCTGGAACATGCCGTCGGTGACCAGGCGGCGAGCCTCGATCATGCCCCGGTAGTCCCGGGCCGAGTACTCCGGGACCCGGAAGCCGCGGTGCTGGTCGGCCTCCAGGATGCCCTGCGCCGACAGGTCGACCAGCGCCTCGCGGACCGGGGTCGCCGAGACGCCGTACAGATCCCCGATCTCCTTCACGGTGAACGCGCACCCCGGCTGGAGCCGCCCGGCCAGCACCTCGTCGCGGAGCGCGTCCGCGATCTGCTGGCGCAGGGTACTGCGGGTCACAGCGCCATTGCCGGGCATGGTCGTGGCCTCTCCTCACGCGGGCGGGTGACGGACTCGTGTTGATGTCTTCAAACAGGTCACCTTACGCGTTCGGCTTCCCGGCGTTGCGTCCGCACGCGGGGGCGGCGCCGGGAAGCCCCCGAGATGCGCCGCCCATGTGGCTGTGCGTCAGCCGTGCGCCGAGGACCTGGAGTTGCGTCGGGCCCGTCCGATCCGGCGGCGAGCCCGGCGCGTCTCCTCCGTCGCGCCCCGACTCCGGGCGCCTGGTTACTCCGTGTACTCGTCGGCGACGGACAGCGCGGCGTCCAGGGCCGCGAAGCCCTCCGCCAGTTCGGCCTCGGTCACGTTGAGCGGGGGCACCACGTGCGTCCGGTTCATGTTGACGAACGGCCACAGCCCCTGCTGCTTGGCGGCGGCCGCGAACGCCCCCATCGGCGCGTTCGCCTCGCCCGCCGCGTTGTACGGCACCAGCGGCTCCCTGGTCTCCCGGTTCCTGACCAGCTCCAGCGCCCAGAACATGCCGACGCCGCGCACCTCGCCGACGCTCGGGTGCCGCTCCGCCAGCTCCCGCAGCCCCGGCTCGACGACGGTCGCGCCCAGCTTGGCCGCGTTCTCGACGATGCCCTCCTCCGCCATCACGTTGATCGTGGCGACGGCGGCCGCGCAGGCCAGCGGATGACCGGAGTACGTCAGTCCGCCCGGGTACGGGCGCTTGCCGAAGGTCTCCGCGATCTTCCCGGAGATGGCGACACCGCCGAGCGGCACGTACCCCGAGTTCACGCCCTTGGCGAAGGTCATCAGGTCGGGCACGACGTCGAACAGGTCGGCCGCGAACCACTCACCGGTGCGCCCGAACCCGGCCATGACCTCGTCGAGGACGAAGACGATCCCGTGCTTGTCGCACAGCTCCCGCACGCCCGCGAGATAGCCCGGCGGCGGCATCATGATCCCCGCCGTGCCCGGGATCGTCTCCAGGATGATCGCGGCGATGGTGCCGGGCCCCTCGAAGGCGATCGTCGTCTCCAGGTGCTCCAGCGCCCGCGCGCACTCCTGCTCCTCGGTCTCGGCGTAGAAGCGCGAGCGGTAGAGGAAGGGCGCCCAGAAGTGGACGGTGCCCGCGGAGCCGTTGTCCGAGGCCCAGCGGCGCGGGTCGCCGGTGATGTTCACGGCCTGCTGCGTGCCGCCGTGGTACGAGCGGTACGCCGACAGCACCTTCGGGCGGCCCGTGTGCAGCCGGGCCATCCGCACGGCGTGCTCGACGGCGTCGGCGCCGCCGTTGGTGAAGAAGATCTTGTCCAGGTCGCCGGGCGTCCGCTCGGCGATCAGCCGGGCCGCCTCCGACCGCGCCTCGACGGCGAACGCGGGCGCGAACGTCGTCATGTTCGCCGCCTGCTCCTGGATCGCGGCGACGACCTTCGGGTGCTGGTATCCGATGTTGGTGAAGACGAGCCCGCTGGTGAAGTCCAGATACCGCTTGCCGTCGTAGTCCCAGAAGTACGACCCGTCCGCGCCGGCGACGGCGAGCGGGTCGATGAGCTCCTGCGCGGACCAGGAGTGGAACACATGGGCGCGGTCGGCGGCCTTCACCGCGGCGCCGGCTTCGGGGTTGGGCTGAGGGGTCATGCGGCCGAGCGTAAATGTCCGGGATACGGACGCGACATCGGCGTCCTGTTCGGTGGTCGGCGGGTTGGCGCGACAGGTTGTCGATGCGGGTTTGCGGAACCGTGGGCACCACCCCCTGCGACTCCCCTCACGTCGGGCACTATTCTCGGCCGCCACACACAGGGGGAAGGCGGGCGCAGCCATGGCGGAGCTGGGATCCGGGGATCCGCGCAGGGTCGGGGCGTACCGGCTGCTGGCGCGGCTCGGCGCGGGCGGGATGGGGCAGGTGTACCTCGCCCGGTCCGACCGGGGCCGTACCGTCGCGGTCAAGCTGGTCCGCGAGGAGCTCGCCGCGCGGGAGGAGTTCCGGGCGCGGTTCCGGCAGGAGGTGCGGGCAGCGCGGAAGGTCGGCGGTCACTGGACGGCGCCCGTGCTCGACGCGGACACCGAGGCGGCCGTGCCCTGGGTCGCCACCGGGTACGTCGCCGGGCCCAGCCTCCAGCAGGTCGTCGGGCACGACCACGGCGCCCTGCCCGAGCAGTCGGTACGGATTCTCGCGGCCGGGCTCGCGCGCGCGCTCCAGGACATCCATGCCGCCGGGATCGTCCACCGCGACCTCAAGCCGTCCAACGTGCTGGTGACCGTCGACGGTCCGCGGGTCATCGACTTCGGGATCGCGCGGGCGCTGGAGCCCCTGACCGGGGACGGCCTCACCGGTCTCACCGGCACCGGCTCACTGCTCGGCTCGCCCGGCTTCATGGCGCCCGAGCAGGTGCGCGGCGATCGGATCACCCCCGCCTGCGACGTCTTCAGCCTCGGCTCCGTGCTCGCCTACGCCGCGACCGGCACGCTCCCCTTCGGCACCGCCGACAGCGGGGTTCGCGCCCTGATGTTCCGCATAGCCCAGGAGGAACCCGACCTGGAGGGCCTCCCCTGGGGCCTGACCGACCTCGTACGCGACTGCCTGCGCAAGGACCCGGCCGCCCGCCCGAGCCTGGCGCGCATCCTGGACGTGACGCGAGCGGAGGGCACGCTGTCCGACGGCCGCTCGAAGGAACCGTGGCTGCCGGGGGCGCTGGTGGCCCAACTGGGGCGGCATGCGGTGCGGTTGCCGGATTCGGAGACCGCAGAGGACACGGCGGACACGGCGGACACGGCGGAAACGGAGGACACGGACGAGGCGGGAGAGGCGGGACAGGCGGTCGGTGGTGTGGTCGAGGCAAGGGCTCCCGGTGGGGTGCGGGATCACGCGTACGCCTCCTCCGCCTCGCTCGAACACGCCCCCGCCGCCGACGACGCCTCCGCGCCGGCCCGGCCCGCGGCCCCGCATCCGCAGGGGCGGCCGAGCCCGCCGAGACCGCCGGGAGCGTTCGGCCACGGCGCCGCGGTGGACGGCCTGCCCGCGATGGGCCTACGGCAGCCACTCCCGGCCGCGGTGTCCCCGCCCCCTCCCGCGTACGGCCACCCGCAGCAGGCCGGTGACCGGACCGGGCTCCCGGCCCAGGAACCCCCGCGCGGCAACGGCCGCTCCACGCTGTTGCTCGTCGCGGTCGCGCTGGTCGTCGCGCTCGGCGCGGGCGGCTCGGTGTACGCGGTGCTGACGAGCAGCCGCAGCGGCGACGACCAGGGCGGCAGCGGAACCGGGACGACCTCCGGGCCGTCCCCGGCCCAGGCCCCCACCTCCCCCCGGCCCTCTCCCAGGACCGCGCCGCCGGCTGCCGGTGCCGTCCCGGCGGCGTACCTGGGGGAGTGGAAAACGTCGATCGACAACGCGGGCGGCCACAACACCCGTGAACTGACCATCGAGCAGGGGAAGGTGGGCGACGCGGTCCTGACGCTCGTCGCCGACGGGCCTGCCGGCGACGGCCGCTACCACTGCGTGTTCCGTGCGAAGCTCGCCCAACGCCCGGGCAGCCACGGCCCGTTGAAGATCGGGCCGTCCGCGGTCACCACCGGCGAGCCGAAGTCGTCCTGCGCTCCCGGCGAGGCGACCGAGGTCACCCTCCTGCCGGGTGGCCGTCTGCGCCGCGTGAACAAGACGTCCGGTGAGGTGTTGACGTACACGAAGGGCGGCTGACGTTCGGAAAGCCTGTCCGCACCCTTGCCAGAGATTGTCACGTACACAACTATTACGACCCGGGATTCGGCACCCATGGCTCGCACCGCCCCCGGGAGGACTCATGCGCCCCAGCAGGAGAACGATTCTGACCGCGACGGCGGCGGCGGGCGCGGGGGCCGTCGCACTGGGACGCCCGGCCGCGGCCGGTGAGGTGTCCGGTGGTGGGGAGCCGCCCGCGACGGCCCAGGAGCCCTCCCACGAACTCCGCGCCCTGCTCAAGGAGATCGACCCCGCGCGCATCGAGGCGACCGTCCGCAAGCTCGTCTCCTTCGGTACGCGGCACACGCTCTCGTCGCAGGACGACCCGGTACGCGGGGTCGGCGCGGCGCGCGACTGGATCGCGGCCGAACTCCGCTCGTACGCCGCCGAGTCGGGCGGCCGCATGACGGTGGAGCTCCAGTCGTACATCCAGGAGCCGGCGAACCGTGTCCCGACGGCCACCCGCATCACCAACGTCGTCGCCACCCTGCGCGGGTCGGTCACGCCGGAGCGCGTGTACGTCGTCTCGGGCCACTACGACTCGCGGTGCACGGACCCCATGGACTCCACCTCGGACGCGCCGGGAGCGGACGACGACGCGTCGGGCGTCGCCGTGTCGATGGAGATCGCGCGGGTGCTGGCGAAGCGCCGGCCCGCGTCGACGATCGTGTGCGCGGCGGTGGCGGGGGAGGAGCAGGGGCTGTACGGCTCCACGCACATGGCGGAGCAGTTCAAGTCGGCCGGCGCGGACGTCCAGGGCATGTTCACCAACGACATCGTCGGCAGCAGCACGGCCGACGACGGCACCCGGGACCCGTACACGATCCGGCTGTTCGCGGAGGGCGTGCCCACCTCGGAGACCCCCGAGCAGGCGGCGATACGCCAGTCGGTGGGCGGTGAGAACGACTCGCCCTCGCGCCAGCTGGCCCGCTTCGTCCGCGACGTCGCCGAGAACGACGCGACGCGGATGCACGTCCGCGTCGTCTACCGCCGCGACCGCTACCGCCGGGGCGGCGACCACATCCCCTTCCTCGAGCGCGCCTACCCGGCCGCCCGGTTCACCGAGCCGGCCGAGAACTTCGCCCACCAGCACCAGGACGTACGGGTCGACGCCGACGGCAAGCAGTTCGGCGACCTGCCCGAGTTCTGCGACTTCCCGTTCGTGGCACGGGTCGCCCGGGTCAACGCGGCGGCCCTGTGGACGCTGGCCCAGGCACCGGGCACCCCGCGCGACGCGAAGATCGACACCTCCCTGCTGACCAACTCCACCCGGCTGCGGTGGACCCGCGGCACCGAGCCCGACCTCGCGGGCTACGAGGTCGTGTGGCGCGAGACGACGGCTCCCGAGTGGACCCATGTCATCCCGGTGGGCGACGTGACGACGTACGAGATCGATCTGTCCAAGGACAACGTCTTCTTCGGCGTGCGGGCGGTGAACAGGGCGGGGGAGCGGAGCCCGGTGGCGTTCCCGGCGCCGCAGTCCTAGACCACCGGGCCACAGGCTCGGATCGACGGTCGCCACCGCGGATCGGCGGTCGCCACCGCGGATCGACCGTCGCTACCGCGGCTCCGGTGGCCGCTGCCGCGGCATGTTCGGCCGGGCGCCCGCTCCCGGCGGCAGCGGGAAGCGCCCGAACGTGCTTGCCGTGTCCGGGCGGGGCCCGGCGGTCACCCCGCTCTGGATGCCGAGCGGGGCCGACCCCGTCCGGAACTCCACCATCCAGTCGGCCGTCTCCGCGCGCACCAGCTCCGTCATGTCCTCCGAGAACCGCCGCAGCACGCTCAGACACCGCTCCGCGGCCTCGCTCGCCGTGCCCTCCGTCGGTCCCAGGACCTCCCGCACGCTCTCCGACGCCCAGTCGAACTGGAGCACCTGGAGCCGCCGTTGGATCGCCTGCGCGGTCGCCACGTCCCTTATCCACCCGGACGTCACCCCGAAGAACCGGTCGACGGCCATGCACGCCACCGCGAGCAGCAGCGCGAGGTATCCCCAGGGCGCGGCCCCGCCGATCGCCCCGGTCAGGTCCAGCAACGGCAGCGCGCCGCCCGCCACCGCGCCCGACGCCGCCCCCGCGCGCAGCGCCCGGGCGCCCCGCCGCTTCCACACCCGGTCCGTGAGATACCAGGCCGCCGTGTCCAGCGCGCCCCGCTCCACCCACCGGTACAGCTCGTCGAGGCGTTCGGCCGGCTCCGCCCAGTCGCCGAGCGGAAGCGCCCGCCCGGTCAGATCCTCCGGACGCAGCCCGGCCGCGCCCTCGCCCCGCCCGTCCTGAGGCGGACCCTCGGGCTGCATCTCCGGCTGACCCACCCGGCACTCCCTACCTGACTCGCGACCCGTCACGTTCCGTGACATTGGATGCTGATGCGCGGCACCCTTACTACCGCCCAATGGGTGGCGAAGAAGTAGCTTTCACTGCCATTTCGCCCAGAAGGGGCCCTTGATCAGGTATAGGGTCCTGGAGGTTCTCACTCGAAAGAGTGGCAGGGCGGTGGCTTCGTCGACCACGTAGGCTCATGCACAGCAGAGCGACAACTCCCAAGAACCGGACCAGGAGCTGATCATGATTCCCGGTGGCGGCCAGCCCAACATGCAGCAGCTGCTGCAGCAGGCCCAGAAGATGCAGCAGGACCTCGCCAGGGCCCGGGAGGAACTGGCGAACACGGACGTCGAGGGGCAGGCGGGCGGCGGCCTGGTGACGGCGACCGTGACCGGCGTCGGTGAGCTGCGCGCGCTGAAGGTCGACCCGAAGGTGGTCGACCCGGAGGACACGGACACCCTCACCGACCTGATCGTCGCGGCGGTCCAGGCGGCCAACGAGAACGCCCAGACCCTCCAGGAGCAGAAGCTGGGCCCGCTGGCCCAGGGTATGGGCGGCTCGGGCCTGCCGTTCTGATGTTCGTCGCCCACCGGGCACCCGTCACGCCTTCCTAGGACAGGCGGCGGCCAACTACCGTACGTACCGATAGACACAAGGAAAGGCAGTCCGTTGTACGAAGGCGTGGTTCAGGACCTCATCGACGAGCTGGGGCGGCTGCCCGGCGTCGGTCCCAAGAGCGCGCAGCGGATCGCCTTCCACATCCTGCAGGCGGAGCCGACGGACGTACGGCGCCTGGCCCAGGCGCTTCTTGAGGTGAAGGCCAAGGTCCGCTTCTGCGCGACCTGCGGCAACGTCGCGCAGGAGGAGCTGTGCGGGGTGTGCCGCGACGCCCGCCGCGACCCCTCGGTCATCTGCGTGGTCGAGGAGCCGAAGGACGTCGTCGCGATCGAGCGCACCCGGGAGTTCCGGGGCCGCTACCACGTGCTCGGCGGCGCGATCAGCCCCATCGAGGGCGTCGGCCCGGACGACCTGCGCATACGGGAGCTCCTCGCCCGCCTGGCCGACGGTACGGTCACCGAGCTGATCCTGGCCACGGACCCCAATCTCGAAGGCGAGGCGACGGCGACGTACCTCGCCCGCATGATCAAGCCCATGGGCCTGAAGGTCACCCGCCTGGCCAGCGGCCTCCCGGTGGGTGGCGACCTGGAATACGCCGACGAGGTCACCCTCGGCCGGGCCTTCGAGGGGAGACGACTCCTAGATGTCTGACGCCACGCTGCATGCCACGACGCAGAACCCGGACGATTTCGCGGTCCAGATCGCGGACCAGATCGAGAGCTTCCTGGTGGCCGTCACGGAGGTGGCGAGGGGCGACGAGCCCGGCTCGACCGTCCCCTTCCTCCTCCTGGAGGTCTCCCAGCTCCTCCTGGCCGGCGGCCGCCTGGGTGCGCACGAGGACATCGTCCCCGACGAGCGCTACGAGCCCGACCTGGGCCCGGAGGCGGACGTCGACGAACTCCGCGAGAACCTCGCCCGCCTGCTGGACCCGGTGGACATCTACTCGGAGGTCTTCGACCCCTACGAGCCCCGTACGGCGCCCGTCCCGGCCCGTATCTCCGACGACCTGGCCGACGTCATCACCGACCTGCGCCACGGCATGGCCCACTACCGTGCGGGCCGCACCGTCGAGGCCCTGTGGTGGTGGCAGTTCTCCTACTTCTCCAACTGGGGCTCCACGGCCTCCGCGACCCTGCGCGCGCTCCACTCCGTGCTGGCCCACGTCCGCCTGGACCAGCCCCTGGAGGAACTGGACGGCCTGGACACCGACCAGGGCATGGGCGACGAGACCCTGGAGGCCGAGGCCGGCAAGGTCATGGCCGAGGAGATCGCGGGTCCGCTGGGGATGCACCAGGGGAAGTAAAACCCCATTCCGGTCACGCCGGGCCTCTCGTCTCTCTACGCTCAGTAGTGAACGAGGGGCTCCGTTGCGTACTGGCCGGAGGTGGCCGCCATGTCGGTCGACTACAACAACCAGCCGCCGATGGCCTGGCGTTACGGCGGCGACCAGCTGAAACGCTGGCGCACGAGGGCGGACGTCAGCCGCGAGAAGCTCGCGTCCGCCGCCAACTACTCCTCGGAGACGATCGCGTCGATGGAGCGCGGCGTGCGCAGGCCGACGTCGCGCGTCCTGGACGTGGCGGACGAACTGTGCGGGGCGCAGGGGATGTTGAGCGCGGCGAAGGAGTTCGTCAACCGGGAGCGGTTCCCTGCGCGGGCGCAGGACTTCATGGAGCGAGAGCGGGAGGCGATCAGTCTTTGGTCGTACGAAGTCACGCTCGTCCCCGGCCTGTTGCAGACACGGGGGTACGCGCGGGCGCTCATCGACAACCGGGTGCCGCCCCTGGACGAGGAGACGGTGGAGGAACGGATCGCGGCCCGCATGGAGCGGCAGTCCATCCTCACCGACCGGAAACCGCCGGTGGGGTTGAGCTTCGTTCTCTACGAGGCGGTGCTGCGCAACTCCCAGGTGGACGCCGAGCAGTTGCGGCACTTGCTGGACGTTGCCCGTCTGCGCAATGTGGTGGTGCAGGTGCTTCCCTTCGAGCGGATGGTGCCTTCTTCCCTGCTGGGGCCCATGGTTCTTCTGGAGACGCGTGACCACGAGCGATTCGCTTTCAGCGAGGGCCAGTTCGCGAGCCAGCTTTCGGCCGATCCAGGGGTTGTCAGCCGGGTGACCGAGCGGCTTAGCATGATCCGCACACAGGCTCTCAGCCCCGACGAGTCGGCCGATTTCATCGAGCGGATGGTGGTCAGTCGTGAGTGACCAGTTGAAGTGGTTCAAGTCGAGTTACAGCGACGACGAGGGCGGCAACTGCGTCGAGGTAGCCCTCTCCACCGCCATCCACGTCCGTGACTCCAAGGCCCCCGCGGGCCCCGAACTCCGCATCCCCGCCCCGGCCTGGGCGGCGTTCGTCGCCGCAGTTCGGCCCGGGGCCTGAGTCTCGGGCGGCGAGGCGGCGGCCTCACAGCCCCCAGAGCCCTTTCGCCAGCGTGCTCAGGCCGCCCGTCAGGGCGAGCGCCAGGAGCAGGAGACGTGCCCGGCTCTCAGACAGCCGGCCGGCGACCGCCCTGCCGATCGCCGCGCCCGTCACCAGTGCGGCGGCGACGGCCGCCCAGCGGACGATGTTCAGGTGGGGCAGGCCGTTGGCCGCGATCGAGAAGGTGTTCACGACGACGCTGTAGAACTGCGCGTTCGGCACGAACTCCCGTGCCGTCCAGCCCGCGTTGACGGCGTACAGGGAGATGGGCGGGCCGCCCACCCCCGCCGCCGCGTTCATGAAGCCGCCGATCGCGCCGGCGGTCACCGCGCCGCCGCGGCCGCGCAGCGCCGGGACCCGGGCGCCGTACATGATCAGCAGCACGGCCACCGTCACCAGGGCGCCCATGGTGAGCATCAGCGTGGAGACGGAGAGGTGGTGCGTCAGCCAGGCGCCCGCCGGGACCGTGCACGCCGCCGCCGCGCACAGCGGCACCATCGCCCCCGGCCGTACCCGCCGCCAGCCGCCCGTCAGTCCCACCACGCTGATCGCCCCGCCCGCGATGTTGGCGAGCACGACCGCCTCGGTGGGCCCGAGCAGCAGGATCAGCGCCGGTACGGCGACCAGGGCGAAGCCCATCCCGGTCAGCCACTGCACGCTCGCGCCGAGGAGCACCGCGCCGGCCAGCAGCATCTCTGTCATGGTCCGCTGCCTACACCCTTGGTCCGCGTGCGTACACCCTCGGTCGCGAATAATTGTTGAAACTTAATGCACAGCCATCACTTGCGTGACATTGGGCAGGGGGTATCTCGACGGCAGCGGACGGACATCTCACCATGCGACACCCAAGAGGTGAGATACCGCCGCTCGGTAGACTGAGCCGACCTGCGGTACACCGTCGTATACGCGGGTGAAGAGACGGACTGAGCGAGGAGCGCACGTGGGCCTTGTCGTGCAGAAGTACGGAGGCTCCTCCGTAGCCGATGCCGAGGGCATCAAGCGCGTCGCCAAGCGGATCGTGGAAGCCAAGAAGAACGGCAACCAGGTGGTTGTCGTGGTCTCCGCGATGGGCGACACGACGGACGAGCTGATCGATCTCGCCGCGCAGGTATCCCCGATGCCTGCCGGGCGTGAATTCGACATGCTGCTGACCGCCGGGGAGCGGATCTCCATGGCCCTGCTGGCCATGGCCATCAAAAACCTGGGCCACGAGGCCCAGTCCTTCACCGGCAGCCAGGCAGGTGTCATCACCGACTCGGTCCACAACAAGGCCCGGATCATCGATGTGACGCCGGGACGCATCCGGACCGCGCTGGACGAGGGCAACATCGCCATCGTCGCCGGTTTCCAGGGCGTCAGCCAGGACAAGAAGGACATCACCACCCTCGGCCGCGGCGGCTCCGACACCACCGCGGTGGCGCTCGCCGCCGCCCTCGACGCCGAGGTCTGCGAGATCTACACCGACGTCGACGGCGTGTTCACCGCCGACCCGCGCGTGGTGAAGAAGGCGAAGAAGATCGACTGGATCTCCTTCGAGGACATGCTGGAGCTCGCGGCCTCCGGCTCCAAGGTGCTGCTCCACCGCTGTGTGGAGTACGCCCGCCGCTACAACATCCCGATCCACGTCCGCTCGTCCTTCAGTGGGCTCAAGGGCACGTGGGTCAGCAGTGAGCCGATCGAGCAAGGGGACAAGAAGGTGGAGCAGGCCATCATCTCCGGTGTCGCGCACGACACCTCCGAGGCCAAGGTCACGGTCGTCGGTGTGCCGGACAAGCCGGGCGAGGCCGCCGCGATCTTCCGCGCCATCGCCGACGCCCAGATCAACATCGACATGGTCGTGCAGAACGTGTCCGCCGCCTCCACCGGTCTGACGGACATCTCGTTCACCCTGCCGAAGACCGAGGGCCGCAAGGCCATCGACGCCCTGGAGAAGAGCAGGGGCGGCATCGGCTTCGACTCGCTGCGATACGACGACCAGATCGGGAAGATCTCGCTGGTCGGCGCGGGCATGAAGACCAACCCGGGCGTCACCGCCGCCTTCTTCGAGGCGCTGTCCGACGCGGGCGTGAACATCGAGCTGATCTCCACCTCCGAGATCCGTATCTCGGTCGTCACGCGCGCCGACGACGTGCACGAGGCCGTCCGCGCCGTGCACACCGCCTTCGGGCTGGACTCCGACAGCGACGAGGCCGTCGTCTACGGAGGCACCGGCCGCTGATGGCCCTGACCGCGCCGACCGCGCCGAAAGCGCCGACCGCCCGCCCGACGCTCGCGGTCGTGGGGGCGACCGGCGCGGTCGGCTCGGTCATGCTCCAGATCCTGTCCCAGCGCGCGGACATCTGGGGCGAGATCCGCCTGATCGCCTCCCCGCGCTCGGCCGGCCGCAAGCTGGCCGTGCGCGGCGAGGAGGTCGAGGTGACGGCCCTGTCCGAGGAGGCCTTCGAGGGGGTCGACGTCGCCCTGTTCGACGTACCGGACGAGGTCTCCGCCGAGTGGGCGCCCATCGCCGCCGCCAAGGGCGCGGTGGTGGTCGACAACTCCGGCGCCTTCCGGATGGACCCGGAGGTGCCCCTCGTGGTGCCCGAGGTCAATCCGCACACGGCCCGGGTACGGCCGCACGGGATCATCGCCAACCCCAACTGCACGACCCTGTCGATGATCGTCGCCCTGGGCGCGCTGCACGCCGAGTTCGGGCTGCGCGAGCTGGTGGTGTCGTCGTACCAGGCGGTGAGCGGGGCCGGGCGCGCCGGCGTGGAGACGCTGCGGGACCAGCTGTCCCTGGTGGCCGGTACGGAGCTGGGGACCAGCCCCGGCGACGTACGGCGGGTCGTGGGGGAGCGGACCGGGCCGTTCCTGGAGCCGGTCGCGCTGAACGTCGTGCCGTGGGCCGGGTCGCTGAGGGAGGACGGCTGGTCGTCGGAGGAGATGAAGGTGCGGGACGAGTCCCGCAAGATCCTCGGACTGCCCGACCTTCCGGTCGCCGTGACCTGTGTGCGCGTCCCGGTCGTCACCACGCACTCCCTCACCGTCCACGCCCGCTTCCAGGGCGAGGTCACCGTCGACGGCGCCCGCGAGATCCTCGCGACCGCGCCCGGTGTCGTGCTGTTCGACAACCCGGAGGCCGGTGAGTTCCCCACTCCGGCGGACGTGGTGGGCACCGACCCGACCTGGGTCGGCCGGGTGCGCCGGGCGCTCGACGATCCCACGGCGCTCGAACTCTTCGTGTGCGGCGACAACCTGCGCAAGGGGGCCGCGCTCAACACCGCGCAGATCGCCGAGCTGGTGGCCGCCGAGTGGGCGTGAGGGCGGCCGAGTTGGTGTCCCGCCTCACGTCGGCGCAAAATATCGTGTCCGGAATCCGCTCCATTTGTAGGATCTACGGCGGACGATCGTTTGAAAGGTGACCAGGGCATGATCAAGATCACTTGATCAAGGACCCCTCGGCACCGCAAGATTTTGCTCCCCGCCCTCCGCAACCGCGCGGATGGCGGGGAGCGTCTTTGCGATCGTCCTTCGGGGGCGTGAGGGCGCCCTTTTCGTGGGGGACATGGCGCCCTTCACATGGGACATAAGGGAAGAGCGGGACGCATGACGGCACGTGAGGCACCGTCGGATGTGATGCCGGACACGGAAACGCAGCGGGCTGCGGCACCTGACGCAAAAGTGATGCCCGGCGCGTACAACCCCAGGGGGGTGCAGCGTGTCCAACTGGCGTGGCAGAGGTACTTGAACTCTCCCCCAAGCTCTTCGAGCCGGGGATACCCCAACCGACCCGCGGCACGGCCCTCCGGCCGCCCCGGCCGGCGCTCCGCCCGCGCGTGCCCGGTGCGTCCGGCGGCATGCCGGTGATCGCGCCCATGCCCGCTGCGCGGCCCGCCCGCATTCCCAGTCAGCGTGACGACGCCGAGGAGACCACGGCGGCCGGCACGACCGTCGACCACCTCACCGAGACCTACCGGGCGCACTACCGCTCGCTGCTCGGTCTCGCCGCGCTGCTCCTCGACGACACCGCCTCCTGCGAGGACGTCGTCCAGGAGGCCTTCATTCGCGTCCACTCGGCCCGCAAACGCGTCCGGGACCCGGAGAAGACCCTCGCCTACCTGCGCCAGACGGTCGTCAACCTCTCGCGCTCCACGCTGCGCCGCCGCATCCTCGGCCTGAAGCTGCTCTCCAAGCCGATGCCGGACATGGCGAGCGCGGAGGAGGGCGCGTACGACCAGCTGGAGCGCCGCGACCTCATCAAGGCCATGAAGGGCCTCCAGCGCCGCCAGCGCGAGGTCCTGGTCCTGCGCTACTTCGCGGACATGACCGAGGCCCAGGTGGCCGAGTCGCTCGGGATATCGCTGGGCTCGGTGAAGGCGTACGGCTCGCGCGGCGTCGCGGCGCTGCGCGTGGCGATGGGGGCGTCCGCATGAGCGACCGCGCCCCGGACGGCGGTTCCCATGAACGCCATGAGCCCTATGCCTGGCACGAGCCGACAGACGGGCACGAGCAAGAGCACACGCCATCGCACGCTGGGAACGGAACTGTGAACCACGGCCGCGACGAAATGGGCCCCGAGGAGCTCGACTCGGACGAGCTCGCCCTGCGCCGGATGCTGCACACGGCGGTCGACGACATCGAACCGAGCGACGGCACATTGGACCACCTCCGCCGGGCGGTCCCCGCCCGGCGGGCGCGCAAGCGACAGGCGGCCATCGGCATGGCGGCCGCGGCCCTGTTCATCGGCACCGCGATCCCGGCCCTCGTCCACGTCTCCAACTCCGCCGGCTCCGACCCCAACACGTCCATCGCGGGCGAGGCCTCCCAGGCCCAGGGCGGCACCGGCCAGAAGAACCCGGACGGCGGCGCCGGCGCCACGGCCGGCTCCGGCGGCCAGTCCGCCAAGAAGGGCAAGCACGGCAAGAAGGACGCCGACAAGGGCAAGAGCGGCGGTACGGTCACCGGTGCGACCGGCGGGAGCGGACCCTCGGCCTCCACGGGCGCGAGCGTCCCCGTGTGCACGGCCGAGCAGTTGGGCTCAGCCACCGCGACGGTCGCCGCCCCCGACACCGCGGGCATCGTCTACGGCACCTTCCGGGTCACCAACATCTCCGCCACCGGCTGCACCGTCGGCGGCGTGGGCACCGTGAGCGCCATGGCCCAGGGGGCCGCCGACCCCGCCGCGATCGGCACGGCCCGCCATGTCTCCGGGGACGCCGCGGCCGGCCTGCCCGACCCGTCCCTGGAGGCCACCGGCCTGGTGCTGCTGCCCGGTTCGGCCTACGAGGAGAAGTTCGCCTTCGTGCCCTCGGCCACCTGCCCGCCGAGCGGCGACGGCAGCGACGGCGGCACGGGCACCACCGACCCGCCGACCGACCCCAGCCCGCCCGCGGACGCCGGTGCGGGTGGCACCGGCACCGACGCGAGCGGCAGCACGTCGGGCCCCGCTCCCCAGCTCGTCACCGAGGAGGGCACGGCCGACGGCAGCATCCTGGTGTCCCACACCCCGGCGGCAGGCTCACCGGGGGTGTCGACGACGGTGCCCAACGCGTGCGCGGGGACCGTGTACTGGACCGGCGTGCTGGCGGGGGCGTAGGGCCGGAGCGTAGGGCTCTGCCGAGGCGCAGGGCCGCCGGGTCGTAGGGCCGCTGGGTCGTAAGGCTGTGGACCGTGTCGGCCGCCGGCGCCTGAGGAGGAGGGGAACCGCCGCCTCAGGCGCCGGCCGGGTCGGACACGTTCCCCTGACCGGAGGGGACCTCCTGGGGGGACACGTTCGCCTCGTCCGGCACGATCCCGAGCGCCGCGTCCCGGGCGAACTCCGCCTCCCGGCGCACCAGCCGGAACCACATGAAGACCACGAAGCCGGCGAAGACGAACCACTCACCGGTGTAGCCGAGGTTCTGGAACGCCTTGAGGTCCAGCCCGGTGCCCGTGGGCGCGCTCGCAGGCACGGCGGTCATCCCCGAGTCGCCCTTGCCGAGCGTGATCCAGGCGTCGTACACCCGGTACGGCACGAGGTTCACGAGTGAGGCCGAGCTGATCGCCGACGTCTGTCCCGACGGCAGCCCGCTGCGGGCGTCGACGCCGTTGTCCCCCGGGGTCTCGGACGCCTGCAGCGCCCCCGTGACGGTGACCTCGCCGGAGGGCGGGGCGGGCACCTTCGCCGGGTCCGCGGTGCCGGGCAGCCAGCCCCGCACCACGGGTAGCGCCTGGCCGGAGCCGGTGCGCAGCAGCGTCAGCACGTAGAAGCCGCGCTTGCCGTCCAGTTGCCGGTCGGGGACGAGGAGCTGCTTGCCGTACCGGCCGGTCGCGGTGGCCCGCCGGCCCGACGTGCGCTGGTCGACGGGCAGCAGCTCGGCCAGCGGCCGGGCCGCCTCGCTCCGGGCCGACGCGGCCTGCTCGGTCGCGCTCCGGTGATCCTGCACCCGGGCCTCGAACCGGCTCAGCTGCCACGACCCCATGAAGATGCAGAAGGGGATGGCGAGCAGCACGAAGACGTTGATGCCCCACCAGCGGGGTGTCAGCAGAAACCGGTACACACCGTCCAAGGTACGGGGCTCGCGCGGAGCGCTCGGGCCGGGGGTGGGGGCGATGTGGCGGTGACGGGGGAGTTATCCACAGGCTGAGGATGCTCGCCAGCGAGATGTCGGCAGGGCCAGGCACTATGGGGCCATGACTGGGGCGATGAGCGAGAGCAAGATGCAGGACGGGCACGGCGGGCACAGCGGGCACGGTGGCCACGGCGGGCGCGGCGGGTCCGAGAACTGGCCGGACTGGGAGAAGCGCTTCCGCGCGCCGCGGGTGTCGCTGCCGGACTGGGCGCAGGACGCACCGGACCGCTCCCTGTTCGTGTCGAACGCGACGGGGACGTACGAGCTGTACGCCTGGGACCGCGCGACGGGAGAGCAGCGCCAGGCGACGGCCCGGCCGAACGGCACGACGGACGGCCTGCTGTCGCCCGACGGCGAGTGGATCTGGTGGTTCGACGACAAGGACGGCGACGAGTTCGGCGTGTGGCGCCGCCAGCCGTTCGCGGGCCGGGAGAGAGGCAAGGGCGGCAAGGGCGACGAGCGGGGCCGGGACGAGCTCGCGACGCCGGGCCTGGAGCCTTCCTACCCCGCGGGCCTGGCCCTGTCCCGGGACGGCCGTACGGCGATCGTCGGCCGCTCCACGGACGAGGAGGGTACGACCATCCACGTCACGCGCCCGGGCGGCGGCGCGACCCCGGTGGAGATCTACCGCCACCGTGAGTCGGCGGGCGTCGGCGACCTCTCCCACGACGGCTCGCTGATCGCGATCGAGCACACGGAGCACGGCGACGCGATGCACTCCGCGCTGTGCGTCCTGCGCCTGGACGGCACGACGGTCGCCGAGCTGGACGACACCGAGGGCGGCACGCGGGAGCTGGGCCTGGAGGTGCTGGGCTTCGCCCCGGTCGACGGCGACACGCGCCTGCTCATCGGCCACCAGAGGCGGGGCCGCTGGGAGCCCCTGATCTGGGACGTGGCGACGGCGGAGCAGACGGACCTGGAGCTGGCCCTCCAGGGCGACGTGAGCGCCGAGTGGTACCCGGACGGCACGGCCCTCCTCATCGCCCACGCCTTCGAGGCCCGCAGCGAGCTGTTCCGCTACGACCTGGAGACCGGCGAGCTGACGAGCATCCCGACCCCGCCGGGTTCGGTGTCCGGCGCGACGGCGCGCCCCGACGGCAGCGTGGAGTTCCTCTGGTCCTCGGCCGCCGAGCCGCCGACGGTCCGCTCGACGACCGGACGGGTGGTCCTGGATCCGCCGGGGATGAAGTGCCCGCCGTCGGTCGTGGTGGAGGACGTGTGGGTGGAGGGCCCCGGCGGTCGCATCCACGCCCTGATCCAGAAGCCGGCCGGGGCGACGGGCCCTCTCCCCACGGTCTTCGACCTGCACGGCGGCCCGACCTGGCACGACAGCGACTCCTTCGCGGCCGGCCCGGCGGCCTGGGTGGACCACGGCTACGCGGTGGTGCGGGTCAACTACCGCGGCTCGACGGGCTACGGCAGGGCGTGGACGGACGCCCTGAAGCACCGGGTGGGCCTGATCGAGCTGGAGGACGTGGCCGCGGTCCGCGACTGGGCGATCGCCTCCGGCCTCGCGGACCCCGACCGCCTGATCCTCACCGGCGCCTCCTGGGGCGGCTACCTCACCCTCCTCGGCATCGGCACCCAGCCGGCCGCCTGGACCCTGGGCATCGCGGTGGTCCCCGTCGCCGACTACGTCACGGCGTACCACGACGAGATGGAGGCTCTGAAGGCGATGGACCGCACCCTCCTGGGCGGCACCCCGGAGGAAGTCCCCGACCGCTTCCGAGCGTCCTCCCCCCTCACGTACGTGGACGACGTCAAGGCCCCGGTCTACATCTCAGCGGGCGTCAACGACCCCCGCTGCCCCATCCGCCAGATCGACAACTACGTCAAGCGCCTGGAATCCAGGGGCGCACCCCACGAGGTGTACCGCTACGACGCCGGGCACGGTTCCCTGGTGGTGGAGGAACGAATCAAGCAGGTGAAACTGGAACTGGACTTCGCGAACCGTCACTTGGGCGGATAGCCCGGGGACCCTCTGAGGGCGCCCTGTCCCTCCACCCCGGCCCTTTGGGCTAGGGGGTGGAGGTGCCGGGGTGCCCGAGGTGTACGGCGGCGAGGCCAGACGGGGTGGGGGTTGGACCCCCGACGGGTGCAGGGGCGGAGCCCCGCGAGGGGCGCAGGGGACGCAGTCCCCGCCGGGGTCTGGGGCGGAGCCCCAGGGATTGGGGCACTCTCATCCGACCGAGTCGGGTGGGCGAGGGCTGGGTGCAGGGGACGGAGTCCCCGCCCGGGTCTGGGGCGGAGCCCCAGGGGTTGGGTGACTTTCAACCCACCGAGTCGGGCGGGCGGGTGGGCGAGACCCTGCCCCCGGCGGAGCCTCGCAGCAGCACCGCCAACCCCCGCCGCGTAGCCGCGACCACCACCCTGTCCCCGTCACACAGCACATGGTCCGGCGCCAGTTCCTGCCGCCCCTCCAGCGCCAGCACCCGCCAGGCCCCGGCCCGGAACGCCTCGGCCACGGTCCGCCCCTCCAGCTGCGGATGTCTGCCCACATCCACGGCCGCGAACAGCAGCACGCGCCGCTCGACGGGAATCGCCCCGAGGATCTGCCGCCCCAGCATGGCCCCGGCGAAGGACGGCGCCGCCAGATGCGTGACACTCCGGCTCCGGGTCAGCGCACGCGGATGCGCGGCCCGCAGGGTCCGGTACACGGCGGTCGCGAAGTCGTCGTCGTACAGCCGTAGCACCACCCGCAGATCCGGCCGCACGGACCGTGCGTACAGCACCGCCTCCAGATTCGTCGTGTCCGCGCTCGTCACCGCCAGCAGCGCATGCGCCCGCTGGATCTTGGCGGCCTCCAGGACCCCCTCCTGCGTCACGTCCCCGAGAATCACCGGCACGCCCAGCCGCCGCGCCGTCGCCAGCCCCCGCGCCTCCGCGTCCGCCTCCACGCACACCACCGGAATGTGCAGCTCCCGCAGCCGCGTCAGCACCCGCGTACCGATCTTGCCCAGCCCGAGCAGCACCACGTGCCCGCCCAGCCCGCGCGGCGGCTTCCGCAGTGCGGACGCGGTCCGGAAGGTCCCGAGCGCCTCCAGCACCGCGGCCAGCAGCACCGGCAGCAACAGCAACCCGGCCAGCCCGGACAGCAGTTGGAGGATCTGCCGCCCGGCGGACTGCCCGATGGCCGGATCGTCGATCGCGAACAGATCCAGCAGCGTCAGATAGAACGCCCGCAGCGGGTGGATCCCCGCCACCAGCGACAGGGCCACGGCCAGCGCGACCACACACCCCACGCTCCCGGCCAGCGACCACCGCAGCCGCCGCGAGAACAGCGAGGCGAACGAGGCGAACGACGGCACGCCCCCGGCGCGCCCCGCGGGCAACGGCGGCCCGGCGGCGTACGACACCTGCTCCAGTACGACGGCTCCGCGCCCCGTGGCGGCGGCGACCTCCGAGTCGTCGGGGAGCAGCCGCGGTCCGTGCTCCCCGCTGGCTTCGGACCCGTCGGCCCCGGCGGGGTCGCTGCTGGTCGCCGAGAGGAGCGCGAGCGTGCGCAGTCCGGGGGCGGCGAACCGTCCCGACCAGGCGGGCGGCCGTTCCACCGCGCGCAGCAGCAGCTCGTCCGTCTGGACGACCTTGCTGGTACCGGCGAGCGCGGTCGCGGCCAGCGCGGGCGCGGCGGTGTCGGCATCGGACAGCACGGTCGTCGACGCGTCGTCGCCGCCCGCCCCGGAGGACCCCGCCCCGCCGTCGCCGTCCTCGCCGCCTCCGATAGCCAACGCCGATGCCTGGTCGAGGAGGTCCTCGATGTGTTGGCCCAACCGCCGGTTGTAGAGCCGCAGGACGAGCCGCAGTCTGGGGTTCAGGCGGCGGGCGGTGAGGGCGGCACGGATGTTGGTCTCGTCGTCTTCGTACACGAGCGCCAGCGAGACGGCCCGCTCCACCCCCGCCTCGGAGAGCACGGCCTCGGTCGGCTCAAGGGCCTCCAGCACCCGCTCGGCGCCGGCCGCGCGACCGTCACCCCCACCGGAACTGCCGTTCCCCTGACCGCTGTTGTTGCCGTTGTCATTGCCGCTGCCGGCAGGCCGCCCGACCGCCGCGTTCACCACCCGGTCCAGCAGCGCGGCCGAGGCCGCTCTCGCCCGCCCGACCACCGGCGGCTGTGCCGTACGCGCGGACGCCGGTACGACGAGCGTCACGTGCTCGCCGTACACTCCGCGCAACTCGGCTGACAGCCGGTGCGCGAGACCGTCGTCGCCGCACACCACCATGTGCGCGTGCCCGGAACTGTACCCACCTTGGTTCGGAACGCTCCCCACGAGTGAAAAGCCTGCCTCATCGGGCCAGTTGGTGCCAGGACCGGCTGAACACCGTTGCCCTGACCGCCGTATGGAAGGGGAGGGAGACACGTACGCCGGAGGTACCCCACCCGTGGCCATCACCGAGGAAGCCCCACCGGGGACCGCATCCGACGCACCCCACGACGCACCCCACGACAAGCCCCCCGGCCGCCGGGGCGGCGGTCAGGACGGCTGGCACCTCAACTCCCCTCTCGCCCTGACCCTGTTGCTGCTCCTGGTGGTGGTCGCGCAGGGCCCGATCCGCGGGGCACTGTCCACACCGGTGATGCAGAGCTGGATGACGGTGTTCGTCGCGGTGGTCGTCCAGGCGCTGCCCTTCCTCGCGCTCGGCGTGCTGCTCTCGGCGGCGATCGCCGTGTTCGTTCCGCCGTCGTTCTTCGCCCGCGCGCTGCCCGCGCGCCCGGCCCTGGCCGTACCGGTCGCCGGACTGGCGGGCGCGGTGCTCCCGGGCTGCGAGTGCGCGTCCGTGCCGGTCGCCGGGGCCCTGGTACGGCGGGGTGTCACCCCGGCCGCGGCGATCGCCTTCCTCCTCTCCGCCCCGGCGATCAACCCGATCGTCCTGACGGCGACGGCGGTCGCCTTCCCGCGCCAACCGGTCATGGTGCTGGCCCGGTTCGCCGCGAGCCTGCTGGTGGCGTGCGCGATGGGCTGGTTGTGGCAGCGCGCCGGCCGTACCGACTGGCTGCGCCCGCCACGGCACGCGGTGCACGAGGGCCAGGGCAAGGGGGAGGCGTTCTGGGGGTCGGTACGGCACGACCTGATGCACGCGGGCGGTTTCCTGGTTCTCGGCGCGATGGCCGCGGCGACGCTGAAGGCGGTGGCCCCGGCGAGCTGGCTGCGTACGGCGGCGGGCAACCCGGCGTTCTCGGTCCTGGCGCTCGCGATCCTCGCCGTCGTGCTGTCGATCTGCTCGGAGGCGGACGCCTTCGTGGCGGCCTCGCTGACCCAGTTCTCGCCGACGGCCAAGCTGGCGTTCCTGGTGGTCGGCCCGATGATCGACCTGAAGCTGTTCGCGATGCAGGCGGGCACCTTCGGCCGCGGCTTCGCCCTGCGCTTCGCCCCCGCCACCTTCGCGCTGGCCATCGCGGGCGCGGTCCTGACCGGGGCGGTGCTGCTGTGAACCGGCAGGCTCAGGCGGCGATCCTGTTCCTGGTCGGCGCGGCCCTGCTGCACGCGGGCCTCACCGACCTCTACCTGCGCTACGTCAAGGCGGGCCTGCGCCCGCTGATCCTGCTCGCGGGCGCGCTCCTGATCGTGACGGCGCTGGCGACGGCCTGGTACGAGTGGAGGACCGCACACCGGAAGAAGCGGCAGCCCGCCGACGGGCACCCGCATGCCGATGCCCATACCGATGCCGATGCCGATACCCATGCTCACGCCCACGCCCACGCCCATGCCGAACCCCGCGTCGCGTGGCTCCTCGTCCTCCCCCTCCTCGCCCTGATCCTGGTCGCCCCGCCAGCTCTCGGCTCGTACAGCGCGATGCGCGCCGGTACGGCCCTGCAACAGCCGTACGGCTACACGAAACTGCCCGCCGGCGATCCCGTACCGCTCAACCTGGTCGACTACGCGGGCCGCGCGGTCTACGACCACGGCCGCTCCCTGGACGGCCGCAGCGTGCGGATCACCGGCTTCGTCGCCGTGGACGGGTCCGGCACCCCCTACCTGGTCCGCATGGCCCTCAACTGCTGTGCCGCGGACGCCCAGCCGGTGAAGGTCGCCCTCGCCGGAAGGATCCCGCCGGTCCTCAGGCCGGACGCCTGGCTGACCGTGACGGGCACCTACACGGCGAGGGTGACCCGGGACCCCGTCAACCACGGCCCGATCCCGTACCTCCGCGTCACCGCGGCCGAGCCGGTGGCGACGCCGCACGACCCGTACGACGAGACGTGGAACAACTGAGAACCCGGGAGGTTTCCCCCAGCGTTCACGATGCCATCAGGTGGAGGCCGTCGAGGTGGGCAGACGCGGCATTAGCGTCCGCGGGGCAAGAGAACGAACGGAATTGAGGTTTCGATGTCACCGCGCCATGTCCTGGCAAGCCTGGCTCTCGTGCCGGCGCTCGCCTTCCCGGCCGTCGCCCACGCGTCCACGGCGGACGGCTCCGACGTGCCGCCGCAGCAGACCCACTTCGACCTGCAGGCCCACCGCGGCGGCATCGGCATGACGACGGAGGAGTCCCTGGAGGGCTTCGCCAAGGCGCTGCGTCTCGGCGTCACCACGCTGGAGCTGGACACCCACATCACCAAGGACCAGAAGGTCGTCGTCAACCACGACCGGCAGATCAGCGCCCAGAAGTGCCGTGACACCGCGCCGGTCACGGCGGGCGACCCGATGTACCCGTACGTCGGGAAGTACATCAAGGACCTGACGCTGGCCCAGATCAAGACTCTGGACTGCGGATACCAGCAGCTTCCCGGTTTCCCGGAGCAGGAGGTCGTCAAGGGCTTCCGGATGGTGGAGCTCAAGGACGTCCTGAACCTGGTCAAGCGCTACGACGCCAAGCAGGTCAAGCTCAACATCGAGACGAAGGTCGAGGCGGGCGCGCCCGAACAGACCGCGCCGCGCGAACTGTTCGTCCGCCGGGTCTACGAGGAGATCCACAAGTCGGGGATCGAGGACCAGGTCACCATCCAGTCCTTCGACTGGGGCGCGCTGAAGGAGATGCACAAGCTCGCGCCGAAGTGGCCGCTGGTGGCGCTGACGAACTACGACTTCCTCCAGGTCGGCAAGCCCGGCGCCTCTCCGTGGCTCGGCGGGATCGACGCGGACGACTACGACGGCGACTTCGTGAAGGCGGCGTCCGCCATTCCCGGCGTCAAGGCGCTGTCCCCCAACTACGGCTTCCCGCAGAACGGCAAGATCGGCGACCCGGACTTCCGCTTCTACCCCGACAAGACGATGGTGTCCGAGGCACACGCACGGGGCCTGAAGGTCATCCCCTGGACCTGTGACGACCCGGCGACCGTGGAGGCGCTCATGGACATGGGCGTCGACGGCATCATCACCAACTACCCCAACCACGTCCGGCAGATCATGGCCGATCGCGGCATGCGACTGCCGAAGGCGTACGAGCCGCGCTGACCGATCGGGCATCCCCACGGGCCGCGTTCATCCCAACGGACCGCCTCGGCTCGCCACCGCCGTAGGACCGGGGTGTGCTGGCATCACCGGCCGCACCGGTGAGCGAGGAGGACGGCCATGTCGGACCGCCCTGCCTCCGGCGCGGACGAAGTCCCGGAAGGGGATGACCTCGAAGAACTGAAGGCGCGCGTCCGGGCGTTGGAGGAGGCGCAGCCCGAGAAGGCACACCGCGCTCCCCGCCACCGGGCGCGGTCCGCCCTGGCCGCGCTGCTCATCGTCATCGGCTGTGTCCTGGTCCCGCCGGGCCTGGTGGCGGCGTGGGCGGCCGACGTGATCGGCGACACGGACCGCTACGTGGAGACGGTCGCCCCGCTGTCCGCCGACCCCGCCGTCCAGGCGGCCGTCGCCACCCGCGTCTCCGACGTCGTGACGAACCACCTCGACCTGTCGCGCCTGCTGGAGGGGGTCGCCCCGAAGGACCGCCCCCGCCTGGAGAAGGCGCTCGGCAAGCTGGGCGGGGCGCTGGAGGGCGCCGTCGGCGGCTTCGTGAAGGACAAGACGCAGGAAGTGGTGGCCTCCGACCGCTTCCAGAAGTTCTGGGTCGACGCCAACCGCAGAATCCACGTCACCATGGACAAGGCGCTGACCGGCAAGGGCGGCGGGGCGGTGGTGCTCAACCAGAACACGGTGAGCATCGACCTCGCCCCGGTCATCGACCAGGTCAAGATGCGCCTGGTCGACGCCGGCCTGACGGTCGCGGCAAAGATCCCGGAGATCCACACCAACATCACCGTCGTCAGGTCGGACGACATCGGCCGGATCAAGACGTACTTCCGCCTGCTGCAACTGGCCGGCAACTGGCTGCCCGTCATCGCGGTCCTGCTGGCCGCCGCGGGCGTGCTGCTCTCGGTCCGGCGCCGCCGGGCACTGGTCGCCGCGTCCCTGGGCTTCGCCGCCGCCGCGCTCGTCCTCGGCTTCGGCCTGACCGTCTTCCGCGCCGTCTACCTCGACCACCTTCCGGCGAACGTCTCGCAGCCGGCCGCCAAGGTGGTCTACGACACCCTGATCCGCTTCCTGCGCACGTCGGTGCGGACGGTGCTGACGCTGGGCGTGGTGATCGCCCTCGCGGCCTGGCTGTCCGGCCCGGGCCGCTACGCGGTGGTCGTACGGCGGCTGTGGCGCTCGGGCATCCGGGCCGTCCGCTCCACGGCGGACAGCCTGGGCATGCGCACCGGGCCGGTGGGCCCGTTCGTCCACCGCCACCGCCACTGGATCACGTGGATCCTGGTCGTCGCGGCCGTAGTGGTGTACCTCCTGTGGAGCTATCCGACGGGCTGGGTCGTCGTCGGCGTGGCCCTGGTCCTGCTGTTCGCGCTGGCCATCGTGGACTTCCTGGCCGAGGACGACCGTGTCGAGGCAACGACAGCCTGAGGTCCCCTCTGGCCCCTCCGCTCTGCGTGCTGCCGGTGGTACAGGGGGCGCGCAAGGGCGCACGCGCCTCCTCCCGGTGTGCATCCGTCCGCCTGACCGCGATGGGCGCAATCAGTCTTGCGATTGGCAGGAAATGATTAAAGTTTCAGCCCGGCACGAATGGGGGGAACTTGTGAAGATCAATTCACGTCCGTCTAGCCGTCGCGAGCGGGCGCCGCGGAGGCGCGTGAACCTCGCGGAGGCGCCTGGACGTCCAGCCGAAAAGTGGGACAACTGATGCCCCTGTGGCCTGAGTTAAAAGGACAGGTCGGTGCATCGGTGCCATATTCGGATCTTGAGGATGATTCAGGAGTACCGAATTGGTAACAAGGGTGGATTCTTGGCGGCGGCACCCTTGTTGAACCTTTAAGCTTCATAAATGAGGGGGAAGCGTGAAGGTCGCTGAGCGCGCCTCGCGCATGTTCGGGCAGGTGGCCCGGACAGATCAGTAGCACCACGGTGGCTCGACGAGGGCGCCTGCTGTAACCCGACGGGGGGTTCGGCGCGCCGCTTCCGGCACCGCTTCATTCAGTACATGCAGTGCCCGACGCCGCGGCTGCCTGCTTCAGGAACAGGCAGCCGTACTTCAGGGGCGCCGTTTTCCAGTCCGCGCGTGCTCGCGGGCTGGCCAAGGGGAGGGAAATGACCATGCACGTTTGCGTGCTCGGGCAGGGCTATGTCGGCCTGCCCCTGGCCTTACGGGCCGCCGAGACCGGGCACACCGTGACCGGCTACGAGCCTGACCGGAACCGCTGCGAGAGCCTGGCCGCCGGATCGTCCTACATCGAGGACATCGACTCCGCCCGTCTGCAGCAGGTGCTGAGATCGGGCGCGTACACGCCCAGCTCGGACCCGAAGGACCTCAAGGGATTCGACGTCGCGGTCATCACCGTGCCGACACCGCTGACCGATCGCGCCCCGGACCTCACGTGCGTACGGGACGCCGGCGAAGTGCTGGCCAGATGGCTGGAGCCGGGGGCCACCGTGGTGCTCGAGTCGACCACGCATCCGGGCACCACTCGCGACGTGCTCATACCCCTGCTGGAGGAGGGCTCGGGCCTCATCGCGGGGCGCGATTTCCACGTCGGGTTCAGCCCCGAGCGCATCGATCCCGGCAACGCGGACTGGCGCCTGGAGAACACGCCCAAGATCGTCGCCGGGCTCACCGATGCCTGCCTGCTGCGCGTGAAGGACTTCTACGACTCGGTCACCGACGTCACCGTGCCGGCCTCCGGGTTGGAAGAGGCCGAGCTGGCCAAGGTGTTCGAGAACACCTACCGGCACGTCAACATCGCCCTGGTCAACGAGCTCTCCCGGATGGCGCACACCCTCGGCGTGGATGTGTGGCACACCCTTGAGCTGGCCGCGACCAAGCCGTTCGGCTTCACCAAGTTCCTGCCCGGCCCCGGCGTCGGCGGGCACTGCCTGCCCATCGACCCCGTGTACCTCAGCCACCACGTCAAGGCACGCCACGGACAGACTTTCCGGCTCATCGAGCTGGCCCAGGACATCAACGAGAGCCAGCCCGACTACGTGGTGCGCCGCCTGCAGGACGCCCTCAACCGCCGCTTCCGCCGCAGCGTGCACGGGGCTCGCGTCCTCGCCCTCGGCGCCGCGTACAAGCCGGACACGTCCGACGCCCGCCAGTCGCCGGCTGTCCAGGTCATCGACCGGCTGCGCGCCATGGGCGCGGACGTCACCGTCGTCGATCCCTTCCTGGCCGACGGCGGGCGCAGGGACATTCCCTTTGCCACTTCGGGAAGCGGCATGAGCGTTGCCGACTTCGACGCCGTCGTCCTGCTGACCCCGCACGGCGAATTCGACCTCACCCAGCTCGCTGCCGAGGCCGCCTACGTGCTGGACACCCGTGGCGTCATGGCGCCCGCTCCGCACGTCGAGCGGCTCTAGAGGACAGAGGAACCACAGCCGTGGCGGCGGCCAGTCGCGCCCCACGACGCATTTGACCTCCAGCGCATCACTGCCGAGGCGAGGTACGTGCTGGACACCCCGGGGCGTCATGTCCTCGGGAAACGACATCGAGCGTCTCTGACGCTCAGAGGGGAGGGGAACATGTACGGACGTGGAACGCTGGCCAGCACTGGGGCCACTGTGGCGCTCTTCGGGACGACTGTTGCTTTCGAGTGGACCATTGCTGCGATAGCCACGCTGGTCTTCGGCGGAGCCGTGATTTACCGGGTCGCGAAGAGAGGGTCTCGCTACCAGTGAAGGTCAGCAGGCTTGCGGCCTGCGTCCTCGGCGCGGTGGGGGTGGCTGCTTGGGCGGCCACCTACCACCTCGCCCTGGGCGATACGGACAGGAAGTTCTTGACGGGGCTCTACCTCTTCGACGCAGCGCTGATCGTGTTCTACATCAGCTCGCTGGAGATCAACGGGGTCTGGTCGAAGCTCCCCGTGGCTCAGGGGCGCGTAGTGGCGATCGTCCCGGCCTTCGAGGAAGAGCCCCATCTTCTGAGGGCGGCCATCGGCGCCCTGCTTCGGCAGACGTATCCGGTCGATGAGATCCACGTGATGGACGACGGATCGGTCAGGCACCGGGTCCAGCCCTTCGCACATCCCAAGTTGGTCTGGCACCGTCAGGCCAACGGCGGGAAGCGCTATGCGCAGGCCGGAGTTCTGCAGAAGCTACGTCGTGAGGACTGGGATTTCATCCTCACCGTGGACTCGGACTCGGTGCCGGGGGACGACGCATTGGAGATGCTCATGCGGGCCATGAGCAAGCCGAAGGTCATGGCGGCCACCGGCCTGATCCTGACCCGGAACTACCGGGACAACTGGATCACTCGTATCTCCGACCTGAACATCGGCACCTCGTGCCTGATGATCCGCTCGTCTCGTTCGGCCCTGGGGGCTGTGGAGACCACGTCGGGGGCTCTGGCCCTCTACCGGGCTCCCGTGGTCTTCGACAATCTCGCCGACTACGTGAAGTCCGGAACCAACGGCGACGACCGCCGCCTGACGATGTACGCGCTCTTGCGGGGCGACGTGGTAGTGGTCAACGACGCGGTGGTCCACTCGGCCATGCCGGAGACCCTCAGAGGGCTCTACAAGCAGCGCCTGAGGTGGGGTAAGTCGGCCTGGCAGGCCCTGCCGTTCGCGGTGGTCAACCTGGAGTGGAAGAAGCTGTTCTTCCCGCTCCTGGCGGTCACTCAGTGGATCATGTTGCCGGTGCTGCTCACCATGACGCTCAGCGGAGCGTTCTTCCGGACGAAGCCCGAGTACGTGGCCATCGCCTTCGGCTCGTACCTGGCCATCCGGTATGTGGAGACGCTCCAGTACATGATCCGGCG
Source organism: Streptomyces sp. NPDC046805 (assembly GCF_040645355.1). Taxonomy (NCBI): domain Bacteria; kingdom Bacillati; phylum Actinomycetota; class Actinomycetes; order Kitasatosporales; family Streptomycetaceae; genus Streptomyces; species Streptomyces sp. NPDC046805. Next base: position 312,370 of record NZ_JBEYYC010000003.1, read on the forward strand.
CCCCCGGATGCACTGGATGGCAAAGCTGGTGATGTGGCTGTGGGCGACGCCGGTGGAGATTGTCGTCAAGGTCTTGGTGATCTACCCGGCCAAGTACTGGGCGGTCTTCAAGCTGAGGGACCGGGGCTGGGTCACCAGAGGCAACGCCCATGGCGCTCGGGGGAAGCACCGCATCCAGGCGGCGCCCGTCGAGGTTGTCGCCCCGGCACCCGAGCCGGTGTACGCCAAGGCGTACGACCCGCTCGATGATTCGACGCTGCAGATGCGGCAGTTCCGGTCTCCAGCAGCCCAGCCCCGCTGAACCACTCCGCCCCGGGCCATCCCCGTGCCCGGGGCGGCGTCATGTCAGTGGCCCTTGAGGGAGGCCGGCGGCCCACCGGCCCCTCGCGGGCAAGGGACCGGCGGCCCCGGAAGACGGCTCGCGACCGGCATCCGGCGCGTTCAGATGCGGCCGTGGATGCCCTTCAACTCACTGACGAACACTGCCCAGGAGGCGGCGGCGACGGTCATCACAGGACCGTCCGGCGCCTTGCTGTCACGAACGGGTACGACCCCGCCGGGAATCCCGTCGGCCACCTCCACGCAGTCGCCACCCTCCTGATTGCTGTAGCTGCTCTTGCGCCAGACGGCGCCGTTCAGCTCGGGACGGGACATTCGCTCCACGGTGATTGCCCTCCATCACGGATCGGATCATGTCCAGGGACATGTTCGGGGGCAGGGCTGCTGCCCTCAGCCGATCGTAGGTCAGCGAGATCCGCCTGACCTCCTCCAATTCCTCAGTGAGTTGGCCGAAGTGAGCGCCCTCCATATAGGCGACCTCCGAGCCGTCCGGCATCGTGAGAACGGTCAACGAGACATCCACGACGCCATGTTCAATCTGCTCGAACGGAAGCACCTGCACGACGGCATGGTGATCCTCCGCCGCACCGATCAGCCGCTCGAACTGCTCCCGCACCACGACGTCACCACCGCCGAACGGGCGCCTCAACACTGCCTCGTCGAGGACGACCCACAACTCGGGCCGGTCCGGTGCCAGGAGCCGCTTCTGCCGTTCGAGCCGGGCGGCGAGCCGCTCCTCCAGCTGCTCGTCACTGCTGAGCGTCAAGCCTTGGCTCAGCAGGGCCCGTGCGTACGCCGGGGTTTGCAGCAGGCCGGGCACGACGCTCGCCGCGTACTGCCGGATGGACACGGCCCGTTCCGAGTACGCCATGAACATCCGCGCCCAGTCCGGAAACATCTCCCGATACACATACGGCCACAGCTCGACCAGTAAGTCGTCCGCACCGAGGGCGGCGTCGAGCGCGCGGGCCAGTTCCAGCGTGGGCTTCGCGCCCGAGGCCCGCTCGATCTGCGTGATGCGGGTGCTTACTACGTGCGTCTTCGCGCCCAGCTCGGCCTGAGTCAACCCGGCTTCCGTACGAAGTCTGCGCACCCGTGAGCCGAACAGTGCCGCCATAGACGAGCTGGGCTCAATTCCCTTGGCCAAGGCGTCACGTCCGTTCCTTACGAGGTCAAAGGTAAGGCTGCGTCCCCTTTCGAGAGTAGGGCGACCGGACGACTCTTGAGTACGGAACGTGACGACTCGTGGACGGACAGGCCGTGCTGACAGAAACGACGAAGACCCCACCGGGTGAACAACACCACGTGTTCACCGCCCAGTTCGCCTCCTCACGCCAAGGCGCACGGCAAGCCCGACGCTCGGCGGTGCGGTGCATGGAGGAATGGGGCCACCCGGCCGCGTCGGACGCGTCCTGCACGGTGGCACTCATCGTGGGCGAACTGGCGGCGAACGCCGTGCAGCACGGCAGCGTCCCGGGCCGCGACTTCGGCCTCCGGCTCGCCCGCGATGAGATGGGAGACCTGATCCGCATCGAGGTCGCGGACGCCGCCGCCACGAAACGGCTACCGGCCGCCCAACCCACGTCGTACCCCGACGGCGAGTCCGGCCGCGGCTTACTCCTGGTGGACGTTCTGGCCGAGCGCTGGGGCTCGACCCCTCGTCACCCCGTGGGCAAGACGGTCTGGGCGGAAGTGGTGACCGACGCCGGTGTCAGGCCGTGACGGGAATGCGCGTGGCGAAGTCGCGGCCGGCGGACTTGGCGGCGGGCGGGAACACCATCTTCAGGCCCTTCTCCTGCCCCTGGACGGTCAGCACGGTCTTCAGGCCGAGACCGAGCAGCGCCTTGCTCAGCGGGGCCGCGGTGACGAGCTCGCGCGGCACGGTCACCATCAGCTTGCCCGGCTTGCCCGTGGCGGTCTTGCCGTCGAAGAACAGCAGGCGCTGGTCCGTGAGCACCCAGTACGTCGGGCGCGGCTGGACGGTGGCTATGACCGTCCCGGCCGTCAGGGCGCCGACCACCGCGGTGGTGAGGATCTGACGCTTCACGGAGACGGAACCGACGTTCGCCATCCCCGTGAGATCCACCTGCTCGCCACCGGCGAGGAGGGGGGTGACGGCGTCGAGCAGCTGCCGCGTCCTTCTGTTGTTCATGATCGTCCTCAGGGTTTGCGGTCGTACAGTCAGGCGTGTGCGCGCCTGCTGTCGCAGCAGACACGTCGCGTACGACTCCTCAGCAGGCGTGCTGGTTGTACTGCCTGCCGTAACTCGCCTGCGTGCGACTTCTTCGAGCCTCAGCGCTGGGCCGTACGCCCTTTGCGGTCGGAGATGTGCACGGGCGCGTCCCGCTCGGCACGTTCGCGGTCCAGTTCCGCCTGCTGTCGCGCGTCCCATTCCGTGAACTGGGCCTTGGAGCGCTGGCGTTCCGCGTACGTCTGGTCGTCGGCCGCCCGGCGCATCTCGTGGAGCCGCTGGTACACGGCCTCGGTGTAGTGCGGGTCCTGGAAGGCGTCCTTGATGTCGACTCGCCCGCCCAGCACCGCGCCCGCCATGTCGCGCAGGACCGGGTCGAGCGATGTCGCCTGGGCGATGGTGCGCAGGGAGCGACGCAGCCGCAAGGCCTGCTCGGGGTCCTGGGCGATCCCCATGAGTTCTTCGTCCTGGATCTCCCGGTCCGCGGTCATGGGTCGGGCACGTCCTTCCTGTGGGCGGCGGTGGGTGTTGAGGCGATGAGGAATTCAGGAGTTGAGGGCAGTGAGAATCAGCCGGGGAAAGGGAGGTCACCCGAACTCGTTACGAGCCCACTCGTCCATGCCCCCCGAAGTCCCTCTGTTCCTGCGGCCTGTTGCCGCGTGGGACGAGCCGGACGAGCCGGAGGACCCAGACGTGTTGGATGAGGCCGCGTTGGACGAGTCGGACGAGTCGGACGCACCCGTGGTGTCGCCTCCGCCCTGCCCGGACAGTGCGTCGACACCGCGCTGTGCACGGTCCTCGACCGCCCCGCTCGCGGCCTCCGTCGCGGAGTCCACGTACGTGTTCGGGTCCGCGTAGTCGGCGAGGGCCGATCCCTCGCCCCCGGTGACCTCGTTCTTGAGGCCGTCCACGTACTCGCCGGCCGCCTTCTTGCCGACGTCCGCCGTCTCGCCGAGGTCGATGCCGGACCGTGCGTCGAAATAGGTCTCGATGCCCTGCTGGCCGACGTTCTGCACCATGCCGACAGCGGCCTCGCGGGCCTTGTCCTTGGCGGCGTCGACCACCTTTTCCTGGACGATCTCCTTGGCCTTCTCCTTGGCGAACTTCTTCGCCTGCTCCTTGACCGCCTCCTTGGTGACCTTTTCGAGCTGCTCCTTGGCGATCTTCTTGAGGGCGTCCATGGAAGCGTGCTCCATGGCCTTGGTGATCGCCTCCATGACCTCCCTCTTGAGCTTGTCCAGCAGCTCGCGGACGATCAGTCGCGTCGCCTGCGTCGCGCCCAGCCCGCCGATCTCCGACAGTCCGAAGGTGAAGGGAGCAGACGCCTGTGCCGCGATGATCTCCAGTGCCAGGGCGACGAGTTGGGCGATCACGGCCAGCTTCGCCGTGAGGACCGCCACCGCGGCCCCGTCGAAGGCGAGGGCGATCACCTCGCACGCGGTCTGCGCGTCCGGGAGGTAGCTGTCCTGGCCGTTCGCGCCGGTGTAGGCGCTCCAGGCCTTGCTGAAGCCGTCGACGGCCGAGCCGGCGTTGCTGGAGACGACGATGCCGGCGAGGCCTTCGCCCCGCACCTGGATCTGTTCGAGTTCCGTACCGAAACTCCGCCAGGCCTCGGCGACCTCGTGCAGTGCCTCTTCGTCGGCCTCGGGCCAGCTGTACCCGAGGAGGTCGAGCACCCAGACGAGCTCGCTGGGCAGTGTGAGTGCCATGCCAATAGCCCCGTAAATTGTTTAAAGTTGGCCGGAAATCCGGTTCATCAGGCCGCTGTTCGACGCGTCCGACGCGTCGTAGTTACCCGCCATGTCCTGCAGGTTGTGCCCGATGTGCTGGAGCCGTTCGGCGAGGCTGTCCATCGATGCGAGGATTCCGTCGCGAATCGGCGTGTAGACCTGGCCGAAGATCTCTCCGAAGTCCGCGTCCTCCCACGGCTCTCCGAGCTCTTCGAGGGCGTTCTGGTGCCGTTTGGAAGCATTCGAGAAATCGCCCCCCAGGTCGGCGAAATTTCGCCCCTGCTGCCGGAGTACAGCCGTGTCCACGTTAAAGGCGTCGAACGCCATCGCTCCCCCTGGCTCCCCTTGTCGCAATTCATATTGCACGACAGGTCGATACCTTAGACTCCTCGCGCGCGACCCGGTGACGGCTGCCGGCCAAAAGATCGTCAAATTGCCCAGGGGGAGCTCCAACAGTGTTGACAGCACAGCAGCGTTACGGCGCTACGGCGAGTCTGTGGGCGGGGAGGCTCCTCGGACTGGGACTGCTTCTCCTGGCCGCGGTGATCGCCGCGGTCACCATTCCGGAACTACGCAGTGAACTCGCCGGCGAGGGCACCGAGGGGGCCTTCACCGTTTCTTCGTGTGATGCGCACACGAAAACCCACTACGGCAGGCATCGGCGTTCCACGGAACTGCAGTTCAGCTGCACCGGAAGCTGGACCGCGCAAGGCGGAAATCCCACCTACCGAGATGTGGAAGTGGCTACTTCCTCACGCTTTGAATCCGGCGTGAAAATCCCCGTCGTCCAAGTAGACGGCACTTTCGAGCAGCCGCAGGACCGGGACCCCGGAGACGACGCCGCAATTCTCGCGATGTGTCTGTCGTTGCTGGCAGCCGGGATCTACTGCCTTCTCACCGGCTTCGGTTCCCGGGGTGGCCCCGGCTTCGCCGCCTCCTGGAAGCGCCTGCCGGCCCCGACCGTCACCGGCCCCCTCGTGGGCGGCCTCTTCGCCCTGGGTGTCCTGGCGGCGCTGGTCTGCGCGCTCGCCCTGTGATGTCCGTATCCGCACTCTGAGGAGTCACCCTCCATGGCACAAGCACAAGGGAACGCCGCGACGACCGCCGCCGCACCGGGAGAGCGGGCGAGCCGCGGCCGCCTCATCGGCGCGGGCCTGATCCTCGTCGGCGTCGTCCTCCTGGCCCTCGGCGCCTTCCTCGGCCCCTACACCTACGCCACGTCCATACCGGGCAAGCTCACCGTCGAGACCTGCTCCATCAACTACAAGTACTCGAGCACGTCGAGCAGACACGCGCGCAAGCGGACCAAGACCAGGTGGTGCTACGGCGCCTTCACCGCCACCGACGGCTCCGCCAAGGACCTCAACGCCGAGCTCAGGAGCGATGCCCTCTACAAGCACGGCGACGTCCTCGACGCCCGCAAGACCGGCGACACCTCCTACCAGCAGGACCAGGGCTGGGTCGGCGCCGTCGCCGTGGGCTGCGTGTGGTGGTTCGGCGCCCTGATCCCTCTTGCCCTCGGCCTTTTCGGCGTGGCCACCGGCTTCGCCTACGGCGGCGCCGCCGACGTCACCCGCTCCCAGCGGGCGGCGAGCCAGGGCCTGCTCCGCACCGTCTACGTCCTGCTGGCGGCGGGCGTGATCGGCTTCGTCGTCAGCCTGCTGGTGACGTTCTTCGTGTGACGCGGACCTCGGCCCCCGCGCCCCAGGGGTACGGGGGCAGATCCGCGGGATCGTTCACAGATCCGGATGCTTCGTCGCCACGTGGTAGTACCCCGAGTGGAACACCAGAGGGGCGCCGCCGTCGGACTCGTACTGCTCGACCTCGCCGAGGAAGATGATGTGGTCGCCGGCGTCGAGGCGCTGGACGGTGCGGCACTGGAAGCGGGCGACCGCGCCGTCCAGGAGGGGGGTGCCGGCGATGCCGGGAGTGGTGGGGGTACCCCGGAACTTGTCGTCGGCCGGGGTGGCGAACTGGCGCGAGAGGTGGTGCTGGTCGGCGGCCAGTACGTGGACGGCGAAGTGCGACGCGTCGGTGAAGTCCGGGAGGCTCGGGCTGTTCTTGCCGGGGCACCACAGGATGAGGGGCGGGTCCAAGGACACGGACGTGAAGGAGTTCGCGGTCATGCCGACGTTGCGGCCGTCGGGCGCGCGGGCCGTCACCACGGTCACGCCGGTGGCGTACTGGCCCAGCGCGCGGCGCAGTTCACGGCCGTCGAAGCGGACGGCGTGCTGGGCGCGCTTCTCGGCGAGGAAGCGGTGCGCCTCGGCCTCGTCGAACCACCAGCGGTAGAGGGTGCGCGGGTCGTCGAATCCGGCGGCGAGGGCGCCCGCGACCGAGGGGATCTCGGCCGCCGCTGTCATGAGGTCGAGGTGGTGGGGACTCAGGTCGGTCAGGAGCGAGTTGGTCCAGCCGACGGACCATTGAGCCCAGCCGCGCCAGAAGTTGTCGAAGGTGCGCTGCATCCACTGCGGGGTGAATTCGGCGGCGCCGTGGCGGAGGATGCTGTCGAGGTAGTGGGTCGCGGCCTGGGCCGCGTTGTTCGAACCCTGGCCGGTGATGGGGTCGTTGAGGACGACGGCGTCGGCCATGCCGAGGACGTGCCGACCCGAGGGCAGACGGGCGACGGGATGCCGGACGGTCGGAGTGAACCTGCCGCGCAGCACGCCGCCCTCGTCGGTGAGCCTGGCGTGCCGGCAGCGCTCGTACTCGTCGGGGAAGTACCGGTGGAGGATCTCCAGTGAGCGCGTGAGGTGGTCCTCGGGCTTGTGGATGTCGTCCCAGCAGTCCATCGGGCCGCCCGGGACGCCCTCGAAGACCATGATCTCGCAGGGGCCGGTGGTGGTGAGGGCGGGGAAGGAGAAGTACTCGCCGACGCCTGGAATCAGGCGAAGGCGGACGGCGGCCTCCTCCTCCCGCGGTGCCGTACCCGTGACGTACGTCAGAGCCAGCGCACGGCGCGGCCGGTCGTACGGGGAGAGTTCGGAGTTGCGCGGGAAGAGGCGGCTCAGCTCGCCCTTGCCCGTGGAGACCACGACGAGATCGTGCGTACGGGCGTACCACTCGAGGTCGTTGACGCCCGCCTCGTGCAGCATGATCTCGCCGGGGCCGTCCGCGAACTGCTCTATCCAGGCGGCGCACTTGACCCGCTGGTCGACGGAGTGGGCGGGGCCTTCCAGCGGCGCGCGCCAGGATACGTCCGGAGTGCCGTGCGGACCGATGAGAGAGAGCGCGATGCCGGAGATGTCCGGGGCGCGGTCCTCCCAGTGGTGCAGGCCGAGTTCGCGCTCGCTCTGCAGCGCGGTGTCGAACATGCACTGGCTGGACATGACCGGGCCGCGACGTATGTCGTCGGGGCCGCGGTCGGTGACCAGGGTGACGTCGTAGCCGTGCGCCTGGAGTCCCAGGGCGAGTTGAGCACCCGCTTGCCCGGCGCCGATCACCGCGATCCTTCTCATGTCCTGCTGTCCTGCTCTCGTTACGTACGTATCGCTGACGCGCCGTCAGGTGCGTGTGTGCTTACTCCTGGTGCCGCTCAGGCGCTGATCTCCGTCAGGTAGTTCTTCGCCGCGACCGGGTCCATGAACCAGTTGAAGAAGTCACGCGGGTCGTCGAAGCCGTTGACGAAGCGGGCGGCGACACGGGAGTTGGCGCTCGCCGCGCCGAAGAGCTCCAGGACGTGCTGCGGCGGGGCGCCGAGCATCGCGTTGGTCCAGGTCGTGGCGTACTGCGCGTTGTCCCAGAAGCGGCCGAAGGCCAGCTCCATGAACGCGGCGTCGTACGGGCGCTGGCCGTGGTCCAGGATGGTGGCGAGGTAGGAGGCCGCGCACTTCGAGGCGTTGTTGGACCCCTGGCCGGTGATCGGGTCGTTGAGGACGACGACGTCGGCGAGGCCGAGCACCTGCGCGCCGGAGGGCAGCGTGGCGACGGGCTTGCGGACGGTCGGCGCGAAGCGGCCCGCGAGGGTGCCGTTGTAGTCGGTGAGCGCGATGTTGGTGCAGCGCTCGGCCTCCCACGGGACGTACGCCCGCAGCAGCTCCTGGAACTTCGCCAGCTGCTGGTCGGGGGTCAGCCAGTCGAAGCAGTCGAGCGGACCGCCCGGGATGCCCTCGAAGAACATGATGTCGCAGGGGCCGGTGGTGGTGAGGCTGGGCATGGTGAAGTACTCGCCCACACCGGGGATGACGTTGAAGCTGACGCCGGGGCGGTCGGGCAGCGGCGCCATGCCGGTGACGTACGCCAGGGCCAGCGCGCGCTGCGGAGCGTCGTACGGGGAACGCTGGGCGTCCCGCGGGAACAGTCCGGCGATGTCGCCCTTGCCGGCCGCGACGATCACCAGGTCGGACTCGACGGCGTAGCGCTCCAGGTCCTCGATGCCGGCCTCGTGGATCTCCAGACGGCCGCCGCGGCGCGTGAACTCGCCCATCCAGAGCGGCATCTTGACGCGCTGGTCGACGGAGCGGGCGGTGGCCTCGAGGCGGGCGTCGAAGGAGAGTGCCCGGCCGCCCTGGCCGTCGGAGATGTTCACGCCGAGCCCGGCGATCGGCGGGCAGGCGTCGCCCCAGAAGTCGAGGCCGAGGTTGCGCTCATGGGCCAGCGCGGTGCCGAACATGGCCTGGCTGGACATGACCCGGCCCTCGCGGATCTGGTCTCCGGTGCGGTTGGACACGATGGTGACGTCGTAACCGTGGCCGAGCAGACCGATTCCGAGCTGGAGACCGGCCTGGCCGGCTCCGACGATGGTGATCTTGCGCATGGGGGGACCTCCGGGGGTTGGGTTGTGCGGTATCGGGAGGTGCTGTGCGGCGCGGTGCGCTGCTACAGCGTTTCGGCGACGTGGCGGCGTCAACGAGTGGGGGGTTCGGATGCGTGGCATACGGCGGCCCGTGGGAAGGGGGCCGATGGCCGGCCGCGGGAAGGCGGCTCACCCGTAGGACCGGGGAATGGGTCTCGGGTCACCCGGCCGGCTGAAGAGGCCTGGCCGACTCGGTGAGCCGGGGCGGCGGAGGCAACGGTGCCGCGACGTGCGGGGGTGCGGCCTCGACGGCCCTCGGGTCGTGCGTGGCACGCGCGGCGCGCATGCGACGGGCTGTCCGCTGGGCGGGGCTCAGCTCCCGTGACGAGCGCAGTCCGGCCCGGCACTCCCTGCATCGTTGATTCCCTGGTTCCTTCTTGGGTACGAGGCGGCAGGGAATCAACTCTGGTATGGAAAGATCATCTGCGCTATCCGGATCACGCGGGTTGCTGTCCTGATCGCGCATCTCGGCGGTGGAGGTTTACATGCCCGCTGAAGAGCACCCCCTCGCAAACCACCAGAGGTTTCATACAGCGGACATTTGGGAGGCGCGGGCCGAGGTCGGCCGCGCCTTCTGCCCGCATGAGCTGCACATCACGCAGCGCTCGGCGACGCTCGACGCCCGGCTGCACGGTGCACCCTTTGATCAGACAGGTCTGTATTACCTCGATTACGGAACGGAAGTCCGGATCACGCCGGGCGACCTGGAGAGCTTTTTCCTCGTCCAGATCCCGCTCGCCGGTTACGCCGAGATCACCTGCGGCCGCGAGGAGATCATCTCCTCCCCCGAACTCGCTTCCGTCCCCTCTCCGACCGGCAAGTTGGACATGCGCTGGGGCAGTGGCAACCCGCAGCTGATCGTGTGGTTCGACCGAGCGTCCCTGGAATCGCACCTGGGCAGCCTGCTCGGCCGCACCGTGCGCCGCCCGATCTTCTTCTCGCTCGGCATGGACCTCACCACACCGGGCTCCCGCTCCTGGCTCAACATCGTCGACCTCATGCGCCGGGAGGCGGAGGGGCCTGGCGGCATGACAAGCCAGCCCCTCGTGACCAAACAACTTGAATCGCTCCTCATGACCCAGCTGTTGATGGCCCAGCCCCACAACTACACGCCGGCGCTGCTCGGCGAGCAGCCGCGCGTCGCACCACCCACGGTTCGTCGCGCCATGGAGATCATCGAGGCACACGCCGCCGAGCCGCTCGCGGTCGCGGACATCGCGGACTGCGTCGGCGTCGGCGTACGGGCCCTCCAGGAAGGCTTCCGCCGGCACCTCGACACGACACCGCTCGCGTACCTGCGCGAGGTCCGCCTGGACCGCATACGCAAGGAACTCCTGGCCTCCGACCCGGGCGCCACGACCGTTACCGCCGTCGCATCCCGCTGGGGCTTCCTGCACCCGGGCCGCTTCTCACTCGCGTACCGCAAGCAGTTCGGGGAGTCGCCTTCGGAGACGCTGCGGTCGTAGGGGCATTCGGCCGTGGCTGGGGGCGGCCGGCCGGGGCAACCGGCAATGCGTTGCGGCGGGCGGATTATAGGTCTTATAGCTCTCGTGGTGTCTGTTCGTACTCCGCACGTCGCAATGTGCGGACGCTGAAGATCACAACGTGGCACGGATGACGCACCGACGCCCGACGGCGACGGCGAAAGTCCTCTCGTCCGTGAAATCACGGAGCAACGGAGATCCCATGCGACGTTTTTTCAGCACTGCGTTGCTGACAGTCGTGGCCACCACGGCCGCCATCACCCCAGCGACCGCGCAGAGCCTTCACTTCGTCGGCAGCGTGCCCTGTACGAAGAGCCTCACTGCGGGGCTGCAGTGCAGCGGCAAGGCGGGTCGGAAAGTTCAGGAGAAGCCACGCCCCCTACCTCCAGCAGTTCTCTACCGCGCACCCACTGTGCGTCAGCCCCCGCGACGGGTTGCCCCTGCCGCATCCAAGACGCGCAAGACGCGGCAGGCTTCACGCAGGCCGGCCGTGCGAACGGGTCACACGCGGACTGCGCAGACGGTGATTCACATCGGAAAGTGGTCTCGGGTGGTGAAGGAGGGAGGCCAGGGGGCTGTCGATAGGTGCCAGTACGCCGTGCTGTGGAATGGGCCCATGCCGGGTGCCGATTCTCGCGGTACGGCGGTCCTGGTCGGCCACAACTACTGTGGATTTCAGCGGTTCGCCACGTTGCCGGTGGGCACGACCGTCACGGTGACGGGCCCGACCTCCGTGGCGAAATACCGGGTTTACGGACACCGGGTCATCAACCGGCAGGGCGGTTCGGGTGCGGGCCTGTTTGCCGGCGACTTGACCTTGCAGTCCTGCTTGGGCAGCCGCACTGGTTTTTCCTACCTCCGACGCATCGGTTCGGGGCGTACGTGAGAACCGCGCGGCTCCCTGCGGCCATCCTCTGGCCGCCATCGGTCGGCCGATGTGGCTCGGGGCGCCTGAGGCGCAGGTCAACGCGCGTCTGGACGTGTGAATGCGGCCGGTCTTGAAAACCGTCGTGGCAGCGATGTCACCATGGGTTCAAATCCCACCGCCTCCGCACTGAGAGCAGTGAGTTCGGCCCAGAGCGGTGCCGTGGTCGTGGACGGCATCTTCGGCGCTGATCCACAGCGGCCGTAGTCACTCAGGGATCGATAGTCACGCAGTTGGACACGCAGACCAAACAGGTGGGCCGCCTACTAGCGACTAGGAGGAGGCCCACCTGGTGTTGGGGCTGTCGGGGTGGCGGGATTTGAACCCACGACCTTTTCGTCCCGAGCGCGATCCGGGCACGCATGCCGATGACGTGAACTCCTGACACGCACGCTCGCCGTCCAACAGCGGAGCAATGCTCAGAACCTGTGGATCGGCTCGGTGAGGGCGCATCCTCCCGAGTGATCGATTCGAAGGTCACTGAGTAGGCCGGCGTTGGCGCGTCGGCTGGGAGGGCACGCCCATGCTTACCGTAGTTGATGCCGCCGGAACGACGCCGGACCGCTTCCTGATCGACGAGATCGTCCGGGAGGGCGCCCGGCGGATGCTGGCTGCCGCGCTGGAAGCGGAGGTCAACGGCTATCTCGCTGACCTGGCCGACCAGCGTGACGAGCGTGGTCGCCGTCTGGTCGTGCGCAACGGTTTCCATGCAGAGCGGACGATAGCCACCTCGGCCGGCCCGGTGCAGGTCAAAGCGCCGCGAGTGAACGACCGGCGAATCGATGCCGAGACCGGGGAGCGCAAACGGTTCTCCTCGGCGATCCTGCCGCCGTGGGCCCGCAAGACCCCGAAGATATCGGAGGTGCTGCCGCTGCTGTACCTGCACGGCCTGTCCACCGGCGACTTCGTCCCGGCACTGGAACAGTTCCTCGGCTCGGCCGCAGGGCTGTCGTCGGCGACCGTGTCGCGGCTGACCGCGCAATGGAGCGACGATCACAAAGCGTTCCAGAAACGGGACCTGTCGAAGACCGACTTCGTCTACGTGTGGGCCGACGGCGTGCACCTGAAGGTGCGTCTGGACGAGGCCAAGGCATGCGTGCTGGTCATGGTCGGCGTTCGAGCCGACGGCAGCAAGGAGCTGATAGCCCTGGACGAGGGCTACCGGGAGTCCGGCGAGTCCTGGGCGAACCTGCTGCGCGACTGCGCCCGGCGCGGCATGCGCGCCCCGGTACTGGCCATCGGCGACGGCGCGCTGGGCTTCTGGAAGGCGCTGCGCGAGGTGTTCCCCGAAACGCGCGAGCAGAGATGCTGGGTGCACAAAACGGCAAATGTCCTGGACGCACTCCCGAAGTCGGCGCAGCCGGCGGCGAAGAACGCGATCACAGACATCTACACTGCCGAGGACAAAGACCAAGCCAGGACCGCCGTCAAGGCGTTCGCGAAGCAGTATGGCGCGAAGTTTCCCAAGTCCGTGGCGAAGCTCGTCGACGACGAGGACGTGCTGCTGGCGTTCTACGACTACCCGGCCGAGCACTGGATCCACCTGCGTACCACGAACCCGATCGAGTCGACCTTCTCCACTGTGCGGCTGCGCACCAAGGTCACCCGTGGTGCCGGGTCGCGGTCGGCCGCTCTGGCGATGACGTTCAAGCTGATCGAGTCCGCCCAGGAACGCTGGCGCGCGGTCAATGCGCCGCACCTGGTCACCCTCGTGCGAGCCGGAGCCCGCTTCAAGCGCGGCGTCCTCGTCGAACGGGAGAACGCCAGCGCGGCCTGAGCCGCGTCCCGATCGCGGGATTCGACAGCCGCACGTTCGTGCCCGGCTTCACACCGAGGGTGTACCTCGTCTGAGCAGCCTGCTGAGCTCGTGGGCCAGGGCGACCGAGGCGTCGATCTCGACCTTGCGGATGGACACGCTCTCCACGAGGAAGCCGAACGGCATGCCGAGCTTGCGGCAGAAGGCGATCAGGTCCCGGGCGTTCGCCAAGCAGTGCTGGTATGACTCGGCCAGGGTGTCGTCCGCATGGCGCAGGGAGTTCTCCAGCCAGCGCGGGACATCGACGCCGAGCCATTGGAGGAACGCCAGCGTCTTCACCGAGCCGCACACCGAGAGCGTGAACAGGACGGGCCTCGGTTCGAGGTCCCGCTCGCGGCAGGCGTAGTAGTAGTCGGAGACCATGCTTTTCGCCGCGTCGGCGCTGTAGATGACCTGCGAGATGAAGTACGCGCATCCGGCCACCTGCTTGGCGACGAGCCGCAGATGCTCCTCGGGGCGTTCGGTGATGGCCACACCACCGAGCAGCAGGTCTGGGCGGACATCGCGGCGCAGGTCCTGCGCCTCGGACAGGCCGGTCCGCACCGCCTTCCCCTTCGAGGACGCACCGACGAAGACGCCGAGCAGCCGGTCGGCGTCGGCCGTCCGCAGCCAGGTCCGCAGCTCCGTCTGGGAGTACTTGCCGACGCACCGGTAGACGACCACCGGGCGGTTCCACTTGCCGAGATAGTCCGCGTGATACACGGCAGGGTCGATGGTCGGCAGGTACGGAAACGGCCGCTGCGCCGGATTACGGTCGCTCTCATCGTCGATGTCGTACAGCGCCAGACCGTCGACATCGAGAGACTCCAACCGTGCCAGGGTGGCTGCGGTGATCTCCCGGATCCGCTCGGGAGTATTGCTCAGGCGGGGCGGCGTAATGCCGAACAACAGGACACCGCTGTCGGCATCGGCCACCCGGCTTCGTAGATCTGTGCCGTCGCTCTGTTTCGCCATGACGCGGAAGTTAGCAGCTCATCCGCCATACGGCAGGCGAACACCACCCTGTGAGACCGGACTCGGTTCTGAACCAACTGACGTCCGGCCGCGCGGACCAGATCCACAGAATTTGACAATTGCTCCCAACAGCGTCTAGTTCAGTCCGAGATGATCGTCGTTCGGCTGCTCTGTTTGGCCCCCCACCCGAAGGCCTGACTGCCTGTCAAAGCCGCATGCGCGGAGGAAGGGCGAATAACAGAGGTCATCCTGAACCAGAAATGCAAGGATCTCATTGTCAGCGCTTCTGGAGCGGCTGCGCCTGGTCCACCAGGCCGGGACGCAGTGCCAAGCCGTGGTGGACGCGTTCGCGTAGGCCCGGTCGCTAGGGGCCGAGTAGGCGCGGTCGGAGGGAGACCCTGTGGGTCTCTCATGCCGTGTTCGAGGGGCCGTCAGCACTTGCGTGACATACGCGGTGGGCAGAGCCTGGAGAGGGCAGCATTCCTCACGATGCCGACAGCTGGGGCGCAGACTCATCGGGTGAGGACCGGGCGCCCGCGTCTGAACGTCTCGCCAGGCAATCCGAGGCCCGCGATGGCGATCCTCATGGGGTTGCATAGCCAAATTCCAGCCCGGACATCGTACTGAATGGTGAAGTCGCCACGAATCCGCGGTTTTTCCGCCCGTCGCGGTCCCGTGACGGCTCCATCGGGCACAGCTCAGCGGCCAGCCATCTGGCCAGCCGTTCTTGGTCCTCCTTGGTGTTCCCGCGGAAGCTCAACGAGACGAGCGTCTAGGGGAAACGAGAAACGACAGCCCGGAACGTCATCCAGCGTTACTCGCCACCTGGCCGTAGCTATATGAAGAACAGGGCCGAGTACGGCGAGCGACCCAACTCCGGCCGGGCTGACGGTGACCGGTCCGCCACCGCCCCCCTGTGCTTCCTGTGTCAGCAGCGCACCCATTTCCGCAAGAGCTCCATATGCAGAGGAGTCCAGATAGGAGGAAAATTGGCATAGGAAGGAACTGGAGGGATCCACAGCCGAGTTGTCGCCTCTTCAATAGGTCGGCCCTAAGCGGCAAAGCGAATCGCACCCAGTGCAAGCCCACGTGCTCACGGAGTCATCATGACCACCACTGCCCGGGGGCGACTCCCCCGATTTATCTGTGCTGCTTCCTGTGTCAGCAGCGCATTCCTCATTTCCGCAGGAGCTACCGCAGCCATAGCGGCCCCACAGTCACCCGCGGCCGCGACGGCCCATCAGACAGCGGTCCAGGACGACACCGGCGACACCGGCGGCACCGGCGACACCGGCGGCACCGGCGACACCGGCGGCACCGGCACCGGCGGCACCGGCACTGGCGGCACCAGCCCCAATGGCACCGGCACCAGCCCCAATGGCACCGGCACCAGCCCCAATGGCACCGGCACAAGCCCTAACGGCACCGGCACAAGCCCTAACGGCACCGGCACCAGCCCTAACGGCACCGGCACCAGCCCTAACGGCACCGGCACCAGCCCTAACGGCACCGGCACCAGCCCTAACGGCACCGGCACCAGCACCAGTACCACCACCAGTAGCAGCAGCAGTAGTAGCAGTAGTAGCAGCAGTAGCGGCTCCGGCTGGAAGCCATACAAGTGCTACGGCCGCGGTGGACACTGGTGGCACGGCACTTTCTACTGCAACGTCCGGCATGGCGGCAGCAGCAACAGCACCGGCAGTAGTAGCAGTAGTAGTAGCAGCAGCAGTAGTAGCAGCAGTAGCACCACCACCACCACCACCGGCACGACCGGCACCGGCACGACCGGTACCGGCACCACCGGCACGACCGGTACCGGCACCACCGGCACGACCGGTACCGGCACCACCGGCACGACCGGTACCGGCAACGGCGGCACGACCGGCACCGGCAACGGCGGCACGACCGGCACCGGCAACGGCGGTACGACCGGCACCGGCAACGGCGGTACGACCGGCACCGGCAACGGCGGTACGACCGGCACCGGCAACGGCGGTACGA